>NZ_BCNQ01000069.1 GCF_001515525.1 Piscicoccus intestinalis NBRC 104926
TCTGACAGGCGCCCGCCGCGGAGCTACAGGTGGTCCGCCACATGAAAGTGCTGGGCGAGGCGTTCGAGCGTGAACTCCTGCCGCAACTTGCAGGCGCTGTTCTGGTTGGCGAACATCCCCTTCTCCCAGTAGGCCTGCTCGGCGGGCACCGCTTCGAACCAGCGCGCCGGGACGACCCACTCGGCCCGGTCGTCCGATTGCGGTTCACTCGGGCCACCATGCGTGTAGATCCCCGTCAGAGGCTGAGTGGCCAACGGCACCTCGACTCCGTCGACAGTCACATGAGCCCGGTCGAAGCGTTGCGCCGGACCGATCGTTTCGCCGATTGCGACGTAGCCCGCCCCGGGGATGCATACGTTGATTCGTGCCCTCGGGAAGGTCGCGCAGGGTCCGCGAGTACCACGCTCCGCCGCCGGCAGAGACGAATCCGTATCTTCGCGCGTCCTTCCATGATCGGCCCCCGCCCGCATCCCCGAAGGAGACGAACCAGTCGCGCCCGTTCCACTCCGCGCGCTTGCCCTTCTTCTTGTTGCCGTATGACGTTGCCTCCCCTTCCAGTTCTTCGCTCACCAACCAGGTGCGGGCGAGGTAGCGCCTGCCCTCATCCTCGAGGTAGGCGAAGAAGACGACGTTTATGGGGACGCCGAATGTGCCACTCAGATATCTGACGATCCGTTCCGAGCTCTCGTCGAGGTCGGTTGCGACGACGACCAGCTTGAGGTCAGCGTTGAGTTCGTCAGGCACCGAGGTGCCGAAGCACTCTACGAATGCCGCCTCGAAGGGCGCCTCACCGAGATGGTCGTTCGCGATGTCGATTACCTGTTCGCGCTGGAGGTTTGTCACCCACGACCCGTAGTCAAGGACTTGAGCGACGACGTCCCGAGGTGTCTTGTCCCGCTTGAGTTCGAGCACGTGCAGGTTTCCCTCGATGTCCATGGCGAGCAGATCGATGAACTTGCCGTGCGGGGTCTTCAGCTGTCGGCCGATGACAAGGAGCCGCTCGCCGAGCAGCGACGGATCCTGTTCGAGGTAGGCCTCCAGCGTCGCCTCGGTAGGCAACTTCGCCGCTGCCAGGCGCAGCGGCTTGTCCCCGTCGATGCGCCACATTCCCATCTCTACTGGCATGGTTGACAGCTTGCCCTAAAAACACGCGCATTCGCAGCGCGGTGAGGACTGCACTCGGTCCCGCTCCCTGAGAACGACATCACTCGGCTATTGACAAGAATCCCTTTCAATACGAGTCTTGTGGCGTGCTCGACATCGAAGTCCTCGACGCTCCGGAGGCGGCGGGTGCGGCCCTGAGCCCGGTGCGGTCGCGCATCCTCGCGATGCTGGCCCAGCCGGGTTCGGCAACCACCGTCGCTCAGGTCCTTGGGCTGACCCGTCAGCAGGTGAACTACCACTTGCGCGCCCTCGAAGCGCACGACCTCGTCACCGAGGTCGAAGTCCGGCAGCGCCGGGGCCTGCACGAGCGCATCGTCCAAGCGAGCGCCGCGGCATACGTCGTCTCGCCCACCGCGCTCGGACCGGCCGCCGCCGGCATCGACACCATCGACCGGCTCTCCACCCGATACCTCGTCTCGCTCGCTGCCCGCATGCTCGGTGAGGTGGCGACCTTGGCGCGGCGCGCCGAGGCGTCCGGCCGCAGCCTGCCCACCCTGGCGATCGACACCGAGATCCGGTTCGCCTCGGCACAGGATCGAGCGGAGTTCACGCGTGACCTCGCCGAGACTGTCACCACGCTCGCCGCGCGTTATCACGACGAATCCGCGCCCCGCGGCCGGTGGCACCGGCTCGTGATCGCGGCCCACCCGAGCCCGGCGGTGCCGTCGGGCCGATCGACGAAGGAGTCCTGAGATGACCGAAGACCAGCCACCTGCCAGGTCCATCGAGCTGTCCGTCGAGGTGCCCGGCACCCCGGAGGAGGTGTGGGCGGCCGTGGCCACCGGGCCGGGTATCTCGTCGTGGTACGTGCCGACGACCGTCGAGGAACGCGAGGGCGGCGCGACGACATCGGTCTTCGGGCCAGGTGAGGGTATGACCGTGCCCGGCAAAGTGACGGCCTGGGAGCCACCCCACCGCGTCGTGTTCGCGGGCGAGGGCGCCGACGCCGGGTTCGCGTTCGAGTGGTTGGTCGAGGCCCGCGACAACGGCAGTTGCGTTGTGCGGCTGATCAATTCCGGTTTCGGATCAGGCGATGACTGGGACGCGCAGTATGACGCGATGGAACAAGGCTGGGGTCTGTTCCTGCGCAACCTCCAACTGCACCTCGAGCACTTCCCCGGTAAGGCCGGCCACGCGATGCTGCCGACGGCCACGTGGCCGGGCAACCAGCAAGCAGCCTGGGAGACGATCGCGGCCGACCTCGGCATACCGCCCAATCCGGCACCTGGTCAGCGGATCCGGTCACGCAACGGTATGCCGCCGCTGGACGGCACGATCCTCGACAGCGAGCGCGGTTTCCGCGCGAGCGTGCTGCTCGAATCTCCGCTGCCCGGAACGGCATTCATCGCCGCTGAGGGAATAGGCGAGGAAGCCACGGGAGTCTCCGTGTGGCTCTATCTGTATGGCGATGACGCCGCCGATGTCGTGGCACGCGACGAGCCGCTCTGGCGCGCCTGGCTGGAGCGTTAGGAGGAGCCGGTCATGCCGAGCAGCCCGGCACCGGGGTAATCCACAGGCAGCGCGGTGACACGGGTTTATCCACAGCCACCGCGATGACCGGTGGTGACATTTGCGAATCCGTGGTGCCAGACCTGGTTGGCGCCCGTGGGCTCCTTGGCGAACGCAGCCTTGCGACGCTCGGCGAGCTTGCGCCGTTCGCGCTGGTACTGATCCGGCAGAATCAAGCCGCGGTCTCGCAACCGGCGCAGAACCGTCGCCTCCGACACGACGTGCCCGTCGTAGCGGACCATCGCCCAGATCTTGCGGTGCCCCCAGAGCGGATGCTCCCGGGCGTGCTTGTCGATCAGCTCGGCCGCAGCATCGCGGGCCGGCTGCGGCCACGGACCCTTCGCCCGTCGGCCAGCCCGAGCCTTGGCCTGCCACCGCCGCCAGGTCCGCTCCGGGATGTCGAACTTTCTGCACCACCTCGCGGTCGACATCCCAGACTCGACACGAATCACCTCGAGGTCCTTGAAGGGCCCAACCGGCCCTCCGCGCTCTTCTTCCACACCCGGATCTCAACGGCTGCCTCACCCAGGGCCTGCGTCAGATCCTCGACCTGCGCCTCCAGCTGCTCCTCCCGCGTCGACGGGCCGGACCGGCCCGCCGCCAACGCGGTCTTCCCCGCCTCGAGGAAGTCAGCCTTCCACCGGCCGATCGACTGCTCGCTGACCTTCTCCCGCCGAGCAGCCTCAGCGATCGACATCTCACCGGCAAGCACACTCAACACGATCCGAGTCTTCCGCTCGGGGGATCACAGGGGGTCTACCCATGTTCAGACTCTCCTTCAAGACCTACACAACGGCCCTGCCACAAAGTCGGTCAAGTCCGCTGGTGTACGAGGTTGATCCCTCGGTTGGGCGTGTCGGTCAGGCAGTGAGTGCCTGGAGTTCTGGCTCGGTCACCTCCTCGGCGATGGCGTGGTCGACGGCCTGGGCGCGTGCGAGGACGTCGAGTCCGAGGTAGCGGCGGCCTTCGGCCCACTCGTCGTGTTGCTCGGCCAGGACAGCGCCGACGAGCCGGATGATGCTGGCCCGGTCGGGGAAGATCCCGACCACGTCGGTACGCCTACGGATCTCGCGGTTGAGCCGCTCGTTGGGGTTGTTCGACCAGATCTGGCGCCAGATCTCCTTCGGAAACGCGGTGAACGCCAGGATGTCGGTACGGGCTTCCTCAAGGTGCTCGGCCACGGCGGGCAGCTTCTCGGCCAGGGCGTCGACGACCCGGTCGAACTGAGCGTGCACCGCGTCAGAGTCGGGCTGGTCGTAGATCGAGTGCAGCAACGCTTTGACCCAGCCCCATGACGACTTCGGGGTCGCGGACATCAGGTTCGCTGCGTAGTGGGTGCGGCACCGCTGCCACGCCGCGCCGGGCAACGTGGCGCCGATCGCTGAGACCAGGCCGGCGTGCGCGTCGGAGGTGACCAGCTTGACCCCCGTGAGGCCGCGGGCGGTCAGGTCGCGGAAGAACGCCAGCCACCCCGCGCCGTCCTCACTGGAGGTGACCTGCACGCCGAGGATCTCCCGATGCCCGTCAGCGTTCACGCCGGTCGCGACCAGCACGTGCACCGGCACCACCCGGCCGCCCTCGCGGACCTTCAGCACCAGGGCGTCGGCGGCCACGAACGTGAACGGACCGGCGTCCTCCAGGCGGCGGGTGCGGAACTGCTCGACGTGCTCATCGAGCTCCTTGGCCATCACCGAGACCTGGGACTTCGACAGGCCGGTGATGCCGAGGGTCTGGACAAGCTTGTCCATCCGCCGCGTGCTCACGCCGAGCAGGTAGCAGGTCGCCACCACCGAGGTGAGCGCCCGTTCAGCGCGCTTCCGGCGCTCCAAGAGCCAGTCCGGGTACAGGCTGCCGGTGCGGAGCTTGGGCACCGCCACGTCGAGCGTGCCGACGCGGGTGTCGAGGTCGCGGTGGCGGTAGCCGTTGCGGGAGTTGACCCGCTCCGGGGTGCGCTCCCCGTAGCCGGCGCCGCACACCGCGTCGGCCTGCGCGGAGAGCAGCGCGTTGACGAACGTGGTCAGCAGGTCCCGCATCAGATCAGGGCTCGCCTGGGACAGCTGCTCGTTCAGGAACTGGGCAGGGTCGATACTGGGCACAGCGGTCATCAAGGTGTCCTTCTTCGAGTCGGTTGTGAGAGATCACTCGAAGGATCCACCTGGTGGCCGCGCCTACGTTGAAGGCACGCGCTCACTCAGGTCCGTCGTACACCACTCTGCTGGACTCCACTACAAAGTCTGACGCGCGACAGCAGCATGAAATCAGCACACGCCCCGCTCAAATGCGGAGAGCCATTTATCTCTGCAGTAAACGCCCGGCCCGTCTTCGGCGCCTCGTGCCACACATGCCTTCCCGCTCGGGTTGCGGCGGGCCATAATTCGCCTTTCACGTGCCCGGCTTGCCGTCTTCGGAGCTGGGCCTTGACACCCCTGCACCGGGTACCCCCGCATCAGTACCGCACCTGCCGCTGGGCAGTCGATGCATCACCTGTCCGAACGGAATCGACCGGCCCCACGCTGATCACTGCTCCCACACCGCCGAAGCACTTCAACCGATCCGTCACTGCAGCATCATCGAGAAGCCGTCCTCGACACCGGCAGGTCCCGGGCCCGCTGGCTGTGATGTCTTCGCGCTGGCGGCGTCGGCGGGGAGAGGATTTCGCAGTGAGCAGCACCGCTCTCTCCGGGATCGAGGCGACCACCGAATCCGGCCCGCGGTGCTGCACGAAACCTTGGGAGCTCCATCGAGCCAGTGGCAATCCGGCCCGTGGTTGCCTCACCATGGAGCGGTGACTGCTGAGCGTTGCCGATCCACCGCCGATCCTGCCGAACCCCTTTCCGATGCCGAGCTGCTCATCGGCCTGGTGGTCTCACCATCCCTGAGTGCGATGCTCGGCCCCGAGGTCACCACCTCGGTGCGCAAGATTTTGGTGCAGCGGTATCCGGGAGTGCGCTGGCAACTGAAGATGGCCGAAGACCGGCTGGTCGATCCACCCACCGAGACCTTGGACCTGCTGGAGGCGGCCCGAAACCGCGTGCTGGAGGAGAACTGGGATTTGGCCGTGGTGCTCACCGAGATCCCCCTGAAGACCGGCCGACGTCCGGTGCTCACCCAGCTCAGCCCCGTGCACGGGGTAGGACTGGTCTCCGTCCCAACCCTGGGAGCCGTGCACGTGCGGCAGAAGGTGCAAGAGACCACCGTGCACGTGGTCGGGCAGCTCCTGGGCTACGACGCCGAAGACCTCAACGCCCAGCGGGATCTTGCTCGAAGAGCCCACCAGCTGTCCACCGATCTCGACGAACGCCCGGACGACAACGTCGTGCAGTTCACGGCCCGAGTGCTGAGCGGCAACGTGCGGTTGCTGCTGGGCATGATCCGCGCCAACCAGCCTTGGGCCTTCGTGGCCCGGCTCTCCCGGGCGATGGTCGTGGCAGCGGCCACCGGCATGCTGACATTGGTGGCCTCGGACCTATGGGTACTGGCCATGGCCTACGGGCCGGTGCGCCTGGTCCTGCTGGCGGTGATGGCGATCGGGGCGGTGAGTGCCACCCTGATCCTGGGAGCCGACTTGTGGGAGCGCCCACGGCGGCGAGCCCAACGTGAGCAGGTGATCCTGTTCAATTTGGCCACCACCGCGACCGTGGCCATCGGGGTTGTGGTGTTCTACCTCGGCTTATTCATCCTGTCCTGGGTCGGCGCGCTGCTGCTCATCGACGAGCAGGTACTGGCCGGTGTCGCCGGTCACCCAGTGAACGCTTTGGACTACGCGAAGATCAGCTGGCTCACCGCCAGCCTGGCCACCGTGGGCGGAGCACTAGGAGCTGGACTGGAGGACGACGATGTGGTGCGCGCCGCTGCCTACACCCGGTCCAGCACCTGACACAGCCCCAGCACAGAAGAAACTGAAACATCTACGCGTTGATGCCACGTCTATGCAGGTGTCATTGCCGGTCGCGATGACTTGGTGGGCTCAGCGCAGTGCGCTGCCTCGTACTCGGCGGGTGGGGCGTTGCCGAGGCGGGTGTGCGGGCGGGCGCTGTTGTACCTGTCGATCCGGGATCCGCACCGCCCTGCCGGACGCGCGGATCGCAGTCGACAAGTGGCATCTCGTCGCCCTCGCCAACCTCATGGTCACCCAGGTCCGTCAACGGATCACCCGGCAACTGCACGGCCGCCGCGGCACCGCCACCGACAAAGTCTGGGCCAGCCGGCAACTGCTGCTCACCGGCTACGAGCACCTCACCGTGAAGCAAAAGGCCCGGTTCAACGCCGCCCTCGCCGCCGAGGATCCGACCAACGAGATCGCCGCCGCGCATGCCGTCAAGGAACGCCTGCGCCTGCTGCTGGCCGAACACCAGCCGCACCAGATCCGGCGCAGGCTGTACGACTTCTACGACGCCGCCGCCCGCGCCGACATTGAGGAAACCAGCCGCCTGGCGACCACGATCGACACCTGGTGGCCAGCGGTGCTCGTCGCGCTCACCGAGGATGTGACCAACGCCCGCACCGAGGGCTTCAACCGGATCATCAAGCAAACCAAGCGTGTCGGATGCGGCTTCACCAACATGGGCGCTACCCAATGACAGCTTGGCCTCGACCGTGTCCGAGCAGCGTCACAACTGTCAGACGACGGCTGGTGGGCCTTGTCCCAGCCGGTCCTCCCATCCCCGATGGAAGGGTCCGGAACTGCCCATCTCGGCCAGAGTGGACAGCACCATCGCATCCGGGGGTGACCCACACGCAAGCCTGCTCGCAGGCGTCGAACTGCCGATCGCAGGCATGAGCAGCCAGCAGCGGTCAGGTCTGTGACGTCGTCGGCTGGCGGGGCTCGTCGGCGACTTCGTTGGCTGGGTCACCGTTCAGTGCCGAACCTGTCGACAGAACCATTGCTGCCGAACCATTGCTGCCGAACCATTGCTCGCGGGTGGCATCAAGACCATCATTAACAGCTCCCGGTAGAGGACAAAAGAGTTTCCAGGCGTAGCCATAGGGGTCGATGCACTCGGCGTATCGCTCCCCCCAAGACGAGTCCTGAGCCGCTGCCGTCAGCTCGCACCCGACACCCACGACATAGTCGACCGCAGCGTCAACGTCGTCGACGGTGATCCCGATCACCATCCCCAGTCCACGCGGGCCTGCCACGGTCATGCGTTCCCGCGTGCTGTCCGGGAACGGCATACCCACGAGGGCATCGACCAGCAGCTGCAGGTTGCCTCGACGCAGAATGGCCATGATCGTGCGGCCGTCGGGGCCAGGTATCCCGGCAACGCGCTCGAAGCCGAGGCCTGCGTAGAAGTCTGTTGCCGCAGGAACGTCGCCGACCCGCAGCCCCACCTTGAAGTCAGGTTCATCGCTCACACGTGGCGCCTGCATAGTCACGTCGTCCTCGCCGTGGCCGATGGGATGCCACCAGCGTGCCGTCGAATCAGGTATGCAGCGGAGAGCTGGTTGGCGACAGCAGCGGGGCCGACCCGTTGGTCGTGCAAGACGCCCGGCGACACGACCACCTGTCGAGCCCGCCGCTGAATGATCAGCTCCGTGATGCCGCCCCAAGTGGGGCTTTCGCCGCTTCGACCAATCCTTGGCGCTCCAGCGTCGTTAGGGGGATAGTTCACCATGTGGCGCGTGCCCTCGAAGCCACGGCGATGGCCAACCGGTGTCGAGATGCAGCGACGCTCGCACGCTCGTGTGCGGAGTACTTTGCGCAGGCCGACCATTCGAGTGATCTCGAGCGAGATCCGGGCCTGCTCGCCGCTCCTCACTCTTGGCGCTCGGAGGAGTACGACGCTGACCACTCTGCAACCCGGCGGGAACTCTCCTCTTCGGATAGGTCCTCAACACGGCTCATAACCGACCAGCGCACGCCGAATGGGTCGCGGATGCTGGCGTATCGGTCGCCCGACACGAAGGTGGAGAGCTCTTCGCGTACCGTTGCTCCGGCCGCGACCGCGCGCGCGACGACGGCATCGACGTCAGGGACATAGAGTCCGAGGGAGTAGCAGGCCTTGTCGTCTTCCGGAGGTGGCACAAGCCGATAGTCCGGGCTGGGAACACCCAGTTGGAGTTGGCCGAGTTCGAAGTCGAGGTCGGCGTGAACCAATTGGCCGTTCATCTCGGCGACGTCGATGACGCGTGCGCCGAAGACGTCGCGGTAGAACTCGATCGCGCCAGCTGCATCCGTCAGCGCTAGGAACGGGGTCAGTGATGTCATGCTGTGAGGCCGACCCTCGGTTGTGAATGAGCCGGTGACTCCCCGGCATGGTGTCTCTTTCTGTGTCATCCGGCCACCGTACGGGCGTGACTGCGCCGGCCGCTTGGAGATGCGCGCCACCTGTCGACGCCGGTTGAAAGCTAACCCTGTGTCGCCGCTCGAATCTTGACCCCCGTGGCTGACTCTCGACTCATTCGAGTCGAGGGGGTCGTGGGGAGTGTTGAGCGTGGAGGACTGGGCTGAGATCCGCCGGTTGCATCGGGCGGAGGGGATGGCGATCAAGGCGATCGCGCGCCGGTTGAAGATCTCTCGGAACACGGTGAGGTCGGCGATCGGCTCGGACGGGCCGCCGAGGTACGTCCGGACGCCGTCGGGGTCGGCGGTGGACGGGTTCGAGCCGAGGATCCGTGAACTGTTGGCGGAGGTGCCGACGATGCCGTCGACGGTGATCGCGGAGCGGATCGGCTGGACGCGTGGGATCACGGTGTTGAAGGAACGGGTCGCCGACCTCCGGCCGGCCTACCTCCCGCCGGACCCGGCCTCCCGGACCGCCTACCAAGCTGGCGAGATCGCCCAATGTGACTTCTGGTTCCCACCGATCCAGCTGCCGGTCGGGTTCGGGCAGGTACGCCGGCCTGCGGAGTTGCCGGTGTTGACGATGGTCACCGGCTACTCCCGCTGGTTGTCGGCGGTACTGGTCCCTTCCCGGGTGAAGTACGACCTGTTCGCCGGGTGGTGGCAACTCATCGACGGCCTTGGCGCCACCCCCAGGGTGTTGGTGTGGGACGGCGAGGGGGCGATCGGCCGGTGGCGGGCAGGGCGGCCCGAGCTGACCGAGGAGTGCCAGGCGTTCCGCGGCACCCTCGGGGTCAAGGTGATCGTGTGCCGCCCGGCCGATCCCGAAGCCAAAGGGCTGATCGAACGCTGCCACGACCACCTCGAGCGCTCGTTCCTGCCCGGGCGCACCTTCACCGGTCCGGACGACTTCAACACCCAACTCCACGAATGGCTGGCGGTGGTCAACACCCGCAGGCGCCGCGCGCTGGGCTGTGCACCGACGGATCGGATAGCAACCGACAAGGCGGCGATGGTATCGCTGCCACCCGTGGCTCCGGTAACCGGATGGCGGTCATCAACCCGGCTGGCCCGCGACCACTATGTGCGGATCGACTCCAACGACTACTCGGTGCATCCGGCCGTGATCGGGCGCCGGATCGAGATCGTGGTCGACCTGCACCGCGTGCAGGCGCTGTGTGAGGGCCGGCTGGTCGCCGACCACGAACGGCTGTGGTGCAAACACCAAACCATCACCGACCCAGCCCATGCCGCCGCCGGCCACCAGCTGCGCCGGGCCCGTACCGGCATGCTTCGGCCCGTGCCCGACAGCGAGGTGGAGCAACGCAACCTGAGTGTGTACGACCACCTGGTCACCGACGATGAGGGCGGAGTTGCGTGATGGCCACCAAGACCGAACGCGACACCGGGCCGCGAATCTCACTGAGCCGGTGGGCGAAATGGCTCGGCGGCTCGACCTCGGTCAGCGTTTCCGCCCTGACCCGGCCAGACTTACGTTCGAAGTACTGTCGCTCCGGGATAGCTTCCAACGCGCGGCCGACCCGTGTTGGCGCACACAGCAGCGCTCGATCAGTGGGAAAAGCCTTGGGCTGATCATTTCGGCCCGCGCGGCTGCGTCGCCCTTGTCTCGCCGGCCAGCTAGCCCGTCCGTTGGCACGCAGTGGCCCAAGAAGTCGTCTCGACTCGTGGGGCGGATCGACCGGAGCAGCGGTGCCTACCCGGGCCGCAAGCCGTGGGTGGCGAGCAGGGCCCGGGCACGTCCCAGGTCGCGGTCCTCGCGCTCGAGGTACCAGCGCTTGCGGGTCCGTTCGTCGGCGTCCTGGTGCAGGACGTCCTTGAACCGGCGGAAGGCTCCCTTGCCCCCGATGGCGATCTCGAGGCGGCGCCGCAGGTCGAGGTCGGCGACGGTATCGATGAAGGCGGCCATGTCCTGCCAGCCGTCGCGGCTGCCGGCGGGAGCGACCCATACCCAGTCCGGGTCGTCCGCGACGGCGATCGCCACGTCCTCGCCGACGTATGCCGCGTCCGTCAGCACAGAACCGATCGCCTGCCCGGTCCGGATGTTGAGGTAGCCCCCTCGTGCTCGCCGCCGCCCATCGAGTCGGTCATGATCACGGCGAACTCGTCCAGATCGACGGGCACCGCCCGGGGGGCGATTCCTCCGCACGCTCCCGCAGGGTTGCCAGCAACTCCTCGGACAGCAGGTCGTCGCCTTCCCACCCGCGGTCCAGCGCGCGATAGTGCAGCGACGCGATGATGCCGAACAGGTCGTTCTTCCGCGCTACTGGGGCCGACCGGTGCAGCGAAAGGGCGGACACGGCAATCTGCTGCAGCGCTGGCTCGAGATCGACGCCCGAGACCGCGTCGATGAGGGCGTCGACGTCACCGGCCGCGGACGCCGTGCGCACCGGCCCGAGATCGACAAGTGCCGGCAGGACGCGATGGCGGGCGTACTTGTCGAGCGCGGCCGGCACCTCGTTCGGGGGCGGCGGCACGTCCTCGTCGTCCTCGCCGCTGTCTCCGTTCCACCGCCGGCCGTACTGGTCCGGGATGGTCCCCCAGCCCCAGATCGGGACGGGCTCGCTCGGGTCCGGCCGTACACTGCGGCCGGATCGGCATACCCGTCAAAGGTGCAGAGGTGGAGCCAGTCGTCGCCGAGGGTCGAAGGTGTAGGCGAACTGCGGGTCGACCGTCGCGACGCGCTTCTTGACGATCTCGCGCAACGAGATGACTTTCGGTAATAGAGTCGGCCACCTCGCCCTATTCGCCCGAAAACGGCTGTTGCCTGGGTCCACCCGAAGGCGGCTGAAGACACCGGTCGTCCCGCTTCCAGAGAACGACGGGGGTCGCGCCACGTGTGGACTTTCCTCGCGGACCGCTGGGCTGACGTGTTGTACCGCTCGTTCCAACACGTCAGCCTTGTCGTGCAATCCGTGGCGTTGGCGACGCTCATCGCGATCGCGCTCGCCGTGCTCGTCACCGCGATCGGCGGGCTGCGGCCGGCGGCCAACGCCGTCACGGCCGTCGGCCTGACGATCCCCTCGTTCGCGCTGCTGGGCCTGGTCATCCCGCTCGTCGGCATCGGGATCATGCCCTCGGTCATCGCCGTGACCTTCTACGCGATCCTGCCGATCCTGCGCAACGCGGTGGTCGGGCTCGACGGCGTCAACCCGACCCTCGTCGAGTCGGCCCGCGGCATGGGGCTGAGCCCGACCGCGACCTTCCTGCGGGTGCGGCTGCCGCTGGCCTGGCCGGTCATCGTCGCGGGCCTGCGGGTCTCGACCCAGATGTCGATGGGCGTGGCCGCGATCGCCGCCTACGCCCTGGGCCCCGGCCTCGGCGGCTACATCTTCACCGGGCTGAGCCAGATCGGCGGGGCCAACGCCCTGAACTACGCCCTCGTCGGCACCGTCGGCGTCGTCGTTCTCGCGCTGCTTCTCGACGGCCTGCTCGTGCTGCTGGGCCGCCTGACCACCTCCAGGGGGATCCGTGACTGAGAACCACACCGGCGTCACCGGCGGTGCCCTGCAACTGCGCGACGTGACGAAGATCTACGACGGCCAGTCCACGCCCGCGGTCGACGCGTTGACCCTCGACATCCCGGCCGGCGAGATCGTCATGTTCGTCGGACCCTCCGGCTGCGGCAAGACGACGTCGCTGAAGATGATCAACCGCCTCATCGAGCCGAGCTCGGGCACGATCACGATCGACGGCGACGACATCAAGGGGCACAACGTCGACGAGCTGCGCCGCACGATCGGCTACGTCATCCAGGGCGGCTCGCTGTTCCCGCACATGAGCGTCGCCGCGAACATCGGCGTCGTGCCCGGCCTGCTGAAGTGGGACAAGAAGCGCATCGCGGCCCGCACCGACGAGCTGCTCGACCTCGTCGGCCTCGACCCGGCCCGCTACCGCGACCGCTTTCCCCGCGAGCTGTCCGGGGGCCAGCAGCAGCGCGTCGGGGTGGCGCGCGGCCTGGCCGCCGACCCGCCGGTCGTGCTCATGGACGAGCCGTTCGGGGCCGTCGACCCGATCACCCGACAGCGCCTGCAGGACGAGCTGCTGCGCATCCAGCGCGAGGTGCGCAAGACGATCGTGTGCGTCACCCACGACATCGACGAGGCGATCAAGCTCGGTGACCGCATCCTCATCCTGCGCGAGGGCGCCAAGATCGCCCAGTACGACACCCCCGAGACGATCCTGGCCGCCCCCGCCGACGATTTCGTCGAGGACTTCGTCGGATCGGGCTCCGCGCTGAAGCAACTCAGTCTCGCGCGGGTCGACGACCTGAGGATCGACGAGGTGTCCACCGCCCGCGTCGGCGAGCGGGTCGACCAGGTGCGCCGGCGCTCGGCCGGGAGCCCGTGGGTCGTC
Source organism: Piscicoccus intestinalis NBRC 104926 (assembly GCF_001515525.1). Classification (GTDB taxonomy): domain Bacteria; phylum Actinomycetota; class Actinomycetes; order Actinomycetales; family Dermatophilaceae; genus Kineosphaera; species Kineosphaera intestinalis. The sequence continues at coordinate 13,331 of NZ_BCNQ01000069.1, forward strand.
GTCGTCGACGACCGCGCCCGCCCGCTGGCGTGGGTGCGCGACCGGGCGCTGCGCGGCGAGACGATCACGCGGCCGAGCGGCCCGCCTCCGGCGATGCTCGACCGGCGCGCGACGCTCAACGACGCCCTCGACACCATGCTCGTCAACACGCACACCGGGGCGCTGGTCACCGGCGACCACGACGAGGTGATCGGCATGATCTCCTTCGAGGCGGTCACCGAGCACATGCGCACGATGAACCGCGCCGCGCAGGAGCGCTCCGCGAGCAAGGACGACACCGACGGCACGCTGCCCGCCGATGAGCTCGAGGCCGAGCCGAACACCGAGGCGACCGAGGAGCCGAAGGAGCCGACGGAGCCGGAGCGGCGGCCGTGACCGCCACCCCCGACATCCAGCAGTCCCGCGGGTCGGGGCGCCTCGGGCTGCTCATCGGGCTCCCGGTGCTCGTCGCCGTCATCGGCGGCGGCTGGGCGATCTGGCGCGCCACCGCCGACCTCGACGACATCGAGGCCCGCGCGCTGTCGTGGGACCAGGTGGCGGCGCTGACCTGGCAACACGTCGTCATCACCGTCATCTGCGCGGTGCTCGTCGTCGCGATCGCCGTGCCGCTGGGGGTGCTGCTGACCCGGCCCGGCACCCGCCGCCTCGGCGGACCGGTCGTCGCGGTCGCGAACATCGGCCAGGCGGCCCCGGCCATCGGGCTGCTCGTGCTGCTCGCCATGTGGCTCGGGTTCGAGCCGAGCACGACGATCATCGGCCTCACCCTCTACGCGATCCTGCCGGTGCTGCAGAACACGATCGCCGGCCTCTCGGGCGTCGACCGGCAGCTCGTCGAGGCGGCCCGCGGGATGGGCATGTCGAAGAGCGCGGTGCTCCTGCGCGTCGAGCTGCCGCTGGCGATCCCGGTCATCATGGCCGGGGTGCGCACCGCGCTCGTGCTGCTCGTCGGCACCGCCACGTTCGCGACATTCGTCAACGCCGGAGGCCTGGGGCAACTCATCACCACCGGCATCACCCTGTTCCGCTACCCGGTGCTCGTCAGCGGAGCTCTCCTCGTGGCGCTGCTCGCGCTGCTCGTCGACTGGGCCGGGCGGGTGCTCGAGCTGCTGGCCCGCCCGAAGGGGTTGTGAGCGATGAACCACGACAGGGTTCGGGGCCGGTCGCGGCTGCGACGGCTCACGGTGGCGCTGGCCACCGCCGCCTGCATGGGCGCGAGCGCCGCCTGCGGGCTCGGCACCGCCGGCGGCTACTCCCCCAGCGGCCGGCTCGCGGGGCCCCTGGCCGGGGTGCCGAGCCTGGAGGGGCAGACGATCGCCGTCGGCTCGAAGCACTTCACCGAGCAGCTCGTGCTCGGCAAGATGCTCGTCATCCTGCTGCAGTCGGACGGCGCGACGGTGCGCGACTACACGAACATCCCCGGCAGCGCGAGCTCCCGGCAGGCCCAGATCGAGGGGCAGATCGACGTCGCGTGGGAGTACACCGGCACCGCGTGGATCTCGTATCTCGGCCAGGCCGAGGCGATCCCGAACGAGGCGCAGCAGTTCGCGGCCGTGCGGGACGCCGACGCGGCGCAGAACCAGCTCGTGTGGCTCAAACCGGCTCCGATGAACAACACCTACGCGTTCGCCACCCGGCAGGACACCGCGCAGCGGCTCGGCGTGCGCAGCCTCTCGGACCTGGCCAGGGTGCCGCCAGCCCAGCGCACGTTCTGCGTCGACTCCGAGTTCGCCGCCCGCAACGACGGCTTCCAGCCGATGCTGAGCACCTACGGGCTGACGTACGGCCGGGACGTCACCGACGCCAACGTCAGCCTCATGACCGAGGGCGCGATCTACGCGGCGATCGACTCCGGGCAGTGCACGTTCGGCGAGGTCTTCACCACCGACGGGCGCATCAAGTCGCTCAACCTCGCGGTGCTGGAGGACGACAAGAACTTCTTCCCGAAGTACAACGTGTCGGTCGTCGTGCGCCAGCAGACCCTCGAGCAGGCGCCGCAGCTGCGGCAGCTGCTCGAGCCGGTCACCGACGCGCTCACCGACGACGTACTCATCGAGCTCAACGCCCGGGTCGACGTCGACGGCGAGGAGCCGGTCGACGTCGCCTGGTCGTGGCTGCAGGAGGCCGGCTTCCTCACCGCCGGCTGAGGCTCACCGCCGGCTGAGGCTCACAGCCGGCCGGCGCCAAGGGCGTCGGCGAGTGCCTGCTGGGAGGCGCGCGGCCGTAGCGCTCCGCCGGCGCAGCCGGTGAGGCCGGGGCTGTGCCGGGTGGTGATCGCAGGGGCAGCGCGACCGGCGCGGCGCGGCCACGCCACGCGGATCGAGGGCAGCGACGGCAGGTGCGCGCTCATCACGAGTCCTGCGAGGTCGAGCCGGGCGCCTGCGGGATCGAGCCGGGGTTCTGGCCGGTCTGACTCTGACCCGTCTGACCCGTCGGCCCCATCGGCCCCATCTGGCCGGGCGGGGGAAGCTGCCCGCGACGCCCACCCGGCCCACCCGGCCCACCGCCCGGACCGCCCATGCGGCCCTGGCTCATCCCCGCGTCGGAGCCGGTGCCCTGCGGCACGGCGGAGGCGACCCCCGCGGTGCCGACGGTGGCGACGCCGATCGCCAGCGCCGCGACGATCGCGGTCTTCTTGCCGCTCCAGCGCGGGGGCGCCATCGCGGGCGAGGCCGGCACCGCGACCTGCGGCTGCGTGCCGGTCGGAACGTGCGTCGGCTCGGCCGACGGCGACTGCTGCATGACATCTCTCCTGTTCGGGACCGGGCCCGGACGGGCTCGGGTCAGCGCGTGCCGGGACGCGCCCGGGTCGGTGGAATCGCCGACGACACCCACACTCGGGCGGGAGGCTATGCGCCCCCTGTGCGGCCCGTAGCGGACCCCTGAGCGTTTCTCACTGCCCGAGACGACCGCCGTCCACGTCGGGAGAAAGCGTGAAATCCAGTGCTGCCCAGGGCAAATCGACTTACCGTCGAGTAGCTTTTGGCCTCATTTTCGACCGCTTCTTTACCGCGTGCGTACTCGCCGGCCTCGGGCGCGTAACGTCCGCTCGATATCCTGAGCGTCATGCTTGACAAACCGATCAGTAGCAACGGGGCGGTCCACCGGGGCCGCCCCGATCGCCGTCCGCTCTCGCTCGCCCTGCAGGGCGGAGGGTCGCACGGCGCGTTCACGTGGGGCGTGCTCGACCGTCTCCTGGAGGCCGACCGCTACCGGATCGACGCGATCACCGGCACGAGCGCCGGCTCCGTCAACGCCGTGGCCCTGGCTCACGGCCTCACCGTCGGCGACGCCGACACGGCCCGCGACACGCTGGCCCAGGTGTGGGAATCGGTCTCCATGCCGATGGACCTCATGCTCACCGGCAGCGACCAGCGGCCCTCGCTCAACCTGCTCGCCAAGGTCGGGCTCTCGATGACGATGGCGATGTCGCCCGGGCAGTTCAACCCGCTCGGGCTCGACCCGCTGCGCACGATCCTGACCCGGCACCTCGACATCGAGCGGCTGCGCACCGACCCGGCGGCGCCCGCCCTCTACCTCGCGGCCACCAACGCCGACACCGGGCGACCGCGCATCTTCACGAACGCCGACCTGACGATCGACGCGGTGCTGGCCTCGGCCTGCCTCCCGAGCGTCCACGAGCCGGTCGAGATCGACGGTGAGCGGTACTGGGACGGCGGCTATTCGGCCAACCCGCCGCTGCAGCCGCTGCTCACCGCCGGCCCGCACGATGCGCTCATCGTGCTCATCGTGCCGACCCGGCACGCCGGCACCCCGGTGCGGCCGGCCGCGATCCAGGCTCGCGAGTCGGAGTTCGCCTTCACCACCGCCTTCCTGCGGGAGGCCGAGCTCATGGCCGACGCGACGACCCGCGCGCGCCGCACCCGGTGGCCGTTCGGCGGCGAACTCGAACGCTCGCTGCGCCAGATGCGCTGGCACCTCATCGACGCGGAGGAGTACATCGCGACCCTCGACCCGCAGACCCGGGTCGTGACGCACCTGCCGTTCCTGCGCTCGCTGCGCGACGCGGGCCGCGACCACGCGACCGACTGGCTGAGCACCGGCGGCACGCACGTCGGCGACGCCTCGACGATCGACCTGCGCACCCTGCAGGCCGCGGTCTGACCCGCCCCCGGGCGCGGCCGGGCCCGGCTCATAGGTGACACACAGGAGTCGCATAGTCTCCCCTGACCGGAGCCGGGGTTCACTGGAGTCATGTCGAGCACAACCGGCCGCTCCAGCGCGAAGAGCCCCGTCCTGACCCGCCCCGACGGTTCCCCCGTGCGGGTGCTGGTCGTCGACGACGAGGCCAACCTCACCGAACTGCTGGGCATGGCCCTGCGCTACGAGGGCTGGGAGGTGCGCTGCGCCTCCACCGGGATCGCCGCCGTGCGGGCCGCCAAGGAGTTTCGGCCCGACGCCGTCGTGCTCGACATGATGCTGCCCGACTTCGACGGCCTCGAGGTGCTGCGCCGCATGCGCGGGGAGGACCCGAACATCCCGGTGCTCTTCCTCACCGCGAAGGACGCCGTCGAAGACCGCGTCGCGGGACTGACCGCCGGCGGCGACGACTACGTCACCAAACCGTTCAGCCTCGAGGAGATCGTGGCGCGGGTGCGGGCCCTCATGCGGCGCACGGCCGTCGTCGCCGCGGAGGCCGACCACCTGCTCGTCGTCGGCGACCTCACCCTCGACGAGGACTCCCACGAGGTGACCCGCGGCGGCGAGGCGATCAACCTCACCGCCACCGAGTTCGAGCTGCTGCGCTACCTCATGCGCAACCCCAAGCGCGTGCTCAGCAAGGCGCAGATCCTCGACCGGGTGTGGAACTACGACTTCGGCGGCCAGGCCAACGTCGTCGAGCTCTACATCTCCTACCTGCGCAAGAAGATCGACGCGGGTCGCGACCCGATGATCCACACCCTGCGCGGCGCCGGCTACGTGCTCAAGCCGGCCGCCTGACCCATGACGCAGGGTTCGTCGGCCCAGGCCAGAGTCGTCGGCGGCGCCACCCAGGCCCCCCGGCCGCACCGGCGCCGGCTCCTGCAGGGGTGGAGCCTGCGGCGCAAGCTCGTCGCGTCGATGCTCGCGCTGTTCGTCGTCGTCAGCCTGCTCACCGGGCTCGGCACGCTGCTGACCATGCAGCGCTCCCTGGAGTCCGAGCTCGACCAGCAGGTCGTCTCGCAGTCCGGGCGGTTCCGGCCCGACATCGAGCCAGACGGCTTCCACGGCCGCGGCCCCGGCCCGGGCCTCGGCGGCGACTTCCTGCTGCTGCAGCTCGAGGGCGGGGTGCCGGTGGAGAGCGTCGCGTTCACCCGCGACGGCACGGCGACGGCCCTGACCTCCGCCCAGGTCTCGACCCTCACCTCGGCGGGGCTGAGCAACCACCCCCGCACCGTCGACCTCGACGGCCAGCTCGGCCGGTACCGCCTCGTCGCCACGACCCGCGGCGGCTCGACGATCATCACCGGCCTGCCCACCGCGCGGCTCGACGAGAGCCTGGACCGGCTCCGCGAGCTGACCCTCGGCCTCGGCGTCGGGGGTCTGATGCTGCTCGGCGCCGGTTCGACCTGGCTGGTGCGGCGCAACCTGCGGCCCCTGGAGCGGGTCGCCGCCACCGCCACCCGCGTGTCGACCATGCCCTTGTCCAGCGGCCAGGTGCAGTTGGCGGAGCGGGTGCCGGCGGCCGACACCGACCGGCGCACCGAGGTGGGCCAGGTCGGCGCGGCCCTCAACGACCTGCTCGACCACGTCGACTCCGCCCTCAACGCCCGGCACGCCAGCGAGCAGCGGCTGCGCCAGTTCGTCGCCGACGCGAGCCACGAGCTGCGCACGCCGCTCGCGTCGATCCGCGGCTACGCCGAGCTGTCGCATCGCGAGCGCGAACCCGTGCCGCAGACCGTGCGGCACGCCCTCAACCGCATCGAGTCGGAGGCGGGCCGCATGAGCTCGCTCGTCGAGGACCTGCTGCTGCTGGCGCGGCTCGACGCCGGCCGGCCGCTGGAACGCGCGCCGGTCGACCTGACCCGGCTCCTGCTCGACGCCGTCAGCGACGCGCAGGTCGCCGGCCGCGACCACCACTGGCGCCTCGACCTGCCCGACGAGGCGGTCGAGGTCGTCGGCGATCAGGCCCGGCTCACCCAGGTCGTCGTCAACCTGCTCGCCAACGCCCGCGTGCACACCCCCGCCGGCACGACGGTCACCGGGCGCGTGCGCCGCACCGACGTCTGCGGAGACGGTGTGGTCGGCGACGTCGTCATCGAGGTCGAGGACGACGGCCCCGGCATCGACCCCGACCTGCTCCCGCGCATCTTCGGCCGGTTCACCCGCGGCGACACCGCCCGCGTGCGCGCCGGCGGCTCCACCGGTCTCGGCCTGTCGATCGTGCAGGCCGTCGCGCAGGCGCACCACGGTGGCGTCGATGTCGAATCCCGGCCCGGGCGAACAGTTTTCCGCGTCATCCTGCCCGGTGATGCCGCTGCGGCGTGAGCCGGACGACGGCCGCGACCGCCGCGTCGGCGAATCCGACCCCCGAACCCGCCCCAGGACCCGGCCTTGCACGGCGCTGACCTCTTCATTAGCCTCGCCTAAGTAAGGTAAGCCTTTCCTCAGGGAAGCTCTTCGTCGTTCGCCGTTGCCCTCACTTCGCCTGCCCGACAAGGACATTCTGCCGTGACCCGCGCCGCCCGTCTCGCCCCCTTCGCCCTGGCCTCCATGCTGGCACTCACCGCGTGTAGCTCCGGCGCGGCCGAAAGCGGCGGCACCGCCTCCGAGGGGGGTGCGGGCACGATCACCATCACCGACAACAACGGTCAGGTGCAGGTGCCGACCAACCCGGCGCGGGTGGTCGCCCTCGACAACACGTCCTTCGAGACGCTGCACGCGATGGGCGTCAAGCCGGTCGCGGTGCCCAAGCGGCTGCTGCCGAACTCGATGCAGGCGTGGAACGACGACCCGGAGATCCTCGACGTCGGCACCCACACCGAGCCCAAGCTCGAGGTCATCAACGAGGCCGCGCCCGACCTCATCGTCGGCGGCAAGCGCTTCCTGCGGCACACCGACACCCTGAAGACCATCGCCCCGGTCGTCGACCTCGCGCCGAACGTCGAGCAGTCCGGCTACCTCGACAAGCTGAAGAACCAGACGACCGCGCTCGGCCAGATCTTCGGCCAGGAGGAGATGGCGACCCAGCTCGGCCAGGAGCTCGACACCGCGAGCCAGGCCGCCGCGCAGTCGACCACCGGTCAGTCGGTCTTCCTCGCCAACCACAACGGCGGCAAGATCGACAACGGAGCCGGTCGCATGGCGCCGCTCATCCAGCCGCTCGGCATGACCGACGTGTTTGCCGCCACCGACCAGCCGACCGGCGGCAGCGCCACCCCGGGTTCGGAGTCGGTGCACCAGGATTCGGGTCTGGCCCCGGAGACCATCGCGGCCGTCGACCCCGACTGGATGATCGTCATGGACCGCGACGCCGCCACCGCCGAGCCCGGCGAGACCGTCACCGCGGCCAAGGCCACCGTCGACGCCCAGCGGGCCTGGGCCAACACGACCTTCATGCAGCGAAACCAGGTGGTCTACCTCGAGCCCGACTTCTACACCACCGAGGGCATCCAGGCGTACACCCGGGCCTACCAGGCGATCAACACCACCGCCTCCCAGTGACGGGCAGCGCGTAGCCCATGCCCCTGAGCGCACCCACCCTCGCCAGGACCGCGATCGTCGCAGGCGTCGCGGTCCTGGCGGTGCTGTCGCTGGCCGTCGGCCAGTACGACATCTCGCTGACGTCCCTGTTCACCGGCGGCGACGCCGCGCAGATGTTCTCGCTGTCGCGGGTGCCGCGCACGCTCGCGCTCGTGTTCTCCGCGATCGCGATGAGCGTGTGCGGCGTCATCATGCAGATGATCACGCAAAACAAGTTCGTCGAGCCGACGACCGCCGGCACGAGCCAGTGGGCGGGCCTCGGCGTGCTCGTCGTGCTGCTCGTCGCGCCCGGCTCCCCGCCCCTGGTGCGGATGGGGGTGGCCAGCGTATTCGCCCTCGTCGGCACGCTGCTGTTCCTCGCCATCCTGCGCCGGGTGCGCTCGCAGACCCACGGCGCCCGCGGCTCGCTCGTCGTGCCGCTCGTCGGCATGATGCTCGGGGCCGTCGTCGGGGCGATCGTCACGTTTCTCGCGGCCCAGTTCAACCTGCTGCAGTCGATGGCCGCATGGCGCTCCGGCGGCTACTCCAGCATCGTCGCCGGCTTCTACGAGCCACTGTGGGCGGTGCTCGTCGTCGCGGTGCTCGCCTGGATCGCCGCCGACCGGTTCACGGTCGTCGGCCTCGGCCGCGACATCGCCACCAACGCGGGCCTGAACTACGAACGCACGGTCTTCTACGGCACGTGCCTCGTCGCCATCGCCACCGGGATCACCGCCGTCGTCGTCGGGTTCATCCCGTTCCTCGGGCTCGTCGTGCCGAACATCGTCTCGATCCTGCTCGGCGACGACCTGCGCCGGAACCTGCCCTGGGTGGCCCTGCTCGGCGTCGCCCTGCTGCTCGCCTGCGACCTGGTCGGGCGCACGATCGTCGCGCCGATGGAGATCCCGGCGTCGGTGGTGCTCGGCGTCGTCGGCGCGGTCACCTTCATCGCCCTCGTCCTGCGGCAACGATCCAAGGCGGCCTGAGATGAGTCAGACCTCGTCCCGGCCGGTGTCCACGGCCCCCACCCCGGCTGCCCGGGCCGGCGCGCGCGAGGGCACCGGTTCGGCCTCCGTCTCCGGGGGGCGGCGCCGGCCCGCGCTGAGCCCGGCGGCCCGGCTCACGATCGTGGGGCTGCTCGCGGCCGCGGCGATGTCGCTGTTCCTGTTCGGATTCATCCGCGGCTCCTGGGAGTTCGCGCTGACGCTGCGCAGCGCGACCGCGGGGGCCATGCTGGTCGCGGCGTTCACCCAGGGCGTGGCGACCGTCATCTTCCACACGGTCACCGACAACCGGATTCTCACGCCGTCGATCATGGGCTTCGACTCGATGTTCGTGCTCATGCAGACGGTGCTGGTCACCCTCTTCGGCGGCACGGTCATCGCGCTGACCGACAACGTGACCGGGCTGCTCGCGCAGACCGCCGTCATGGTGCTGTTCGCGACCGCGCTCTACGGCTGGCTGCTCGGCGGGCGGTACTCGAACCTGTTCGTACTTCTGCTCGTCGGCGTCGTGCTCGGCATGGCCTTCGACTCGATCTCGACGTTCCTGCAGCGCCTGCTGCACCCCACCGACTACGACCTGCTCGCGCTCAAGCTCTTCGGCCGCATGAACGCGGTGGAGCCGGTGCTGCTGCCGCTGGCGTTCGGAGTCTGTGTGCTCGCCGGGGTCGTCGTGTGGCGGCGCCGGCACGTGTACGACGCGCTGCTGCTCGGGCGGGAGGCGGCCACGAGCGTCGGGGTTCCGCACCGGCGCGAGCTGATCCTCGCGCTCGTGCTCGTCGCGGTGCTCGTGTCGATGTCGACCGCGCTCGTCGGGCCGCTGACGTTCTTCGGGTTCGTCATCGCGACGATCGCCTACGAGCTGGCCGGCACGTACCGGCACGCCTACGTGCTGCCGATGGCGGTCTTTCTCGGCGTCATCGCGCTGGCGGGCGGCCAGTTCGTCCTCCAGCACATCTTCTACGCCGCCGGGTACCTCACGGTCATCATCGAATTCACCGGCGGCATCCTGTTCCTGGCCCTCCTGTTGCGAAAGCGCACCCGATGATCACGTTCACCGACGTCTCCAAGGCCTACGGCGACCTGCGGGTGCTCGGGCCCGTCTCCGACACGATCCCCGCCGGCGGCATCACCTCGATCGTCGGGCCCAACGGCGCCGGCAAGTCGACGCTGCTGACGATCCTCGGTCGCCTGCTCGACCCGAGCACCGGCAGCGTGTGGGTCGGCGACCTCGAGGTGGCCGCGACGAAGTCGACGGTGCTCGCGCGCCGGCTGTCGATCCTGCGCCAGGAGAACCACATCACCGCGCGGCTCACCGTGCGCGACCTCGTCGGCCTCGGGCGCTACCCGCACTGCAAGGGCCGGATGCGCCCCGAGGACGTCGCCCACGTCGACGCGGCGCTGGAGTTCCTCGACCTGCGTCACCTCGCCGGGCGGTTCCTCGATGAGCTGTCCGGCGGGCAGCGCCAGCGCGCGTTCGTCGCGCTCGTGCTCGCGCAGGACACCGACTACGTGCTGCTCGACGAGCCCCTCAACAACCTCGACATGCGGCATAGCGTCGACATGATGGGCCACCTGCGCCGCGCCGCCGACGAGATGGGCCGCACGATCGTCATGGTCATGCACGACCTCAACTTCGCCGCCGCCTACTCCGACCGCATCATGGCGATGGCCGACGGCCAGATCGTGCGGCACGCCCCCGTCGCCGAAGTCATGGACGAGGCGCTGCTGAGCGACGTCTTCGGCACCCCGATCCGCATCCGCGACATCGACGGCCGCCCCACCGCGATCCTCCCCTCGCCAG
>NZ_BCNQ01000070.1 GCF_001515525.1 Piscicoccus intestinalis NBRC 104926
GGTCGGCGACGGCGCCCGCGGCGAGCATCGCGTAACCCGGCCGGGCCGACCACGGCAGCGGCGGCTCGTGCAGCAGGAAGCGGGCCGCCTCCCGCGCGGCCGGAGTGGCCCGCAGCTCGGGGCGGTAGGACTCCAGCGTCGCGCGCAGCTGTGCGGCGGTGCGTGGCGGGTCGAGCACCCCGAGCGCCTCGGCGGCCCGACCCGCCTGCGCCACATAGGTGTCGCACTCGGCCTCCGTCAGCCGCCCCGGTCCGTACGCCTGGAAACACGACAGGAAGCTGTCGGCCTCCGCGGCGTGCACCCACGCCAGCAGGTGGGGGTCGTCGGCCCGGTACGGCCGGCCGTCGTCGGCCCGCCCGAGCACCCGGCCGTGGATCGCGCGCACCCGCGCGATCGCCTCCTCGGCGTGCGGCACCGTCGAGAACGTCGTCGTGGCGATGAAGTCGCTCGTGCGCTGCAGCCGCCCCCACGGGTCGGACTTGTAGCCGGAGTGCCCGGCCACCCCCGCCATCGCCAGCGGGTGCAGCGACTGCAGCAGCAGCGCGCGGATGCCGCCGACGAACATCGCGGCGTCGGCGTGCACCCGCCACACGGGATCCGTTGGGGCGAACCAGCGTTCGCCGACGGCTCCCCAGATCTGCCCGGCCCGCGTCGAGGCATCCTCGCCGGCCACCCGCGAGCGCAGGGCGTGCGCCAGCGCCGAGCGTGCCGGAGCGAACACCCTGGTCAGCGCCCCGTGACTCATGGCGACGGCACGCGAGCGCCGGTTTGACGAGTTCATCCACCCTCCTTTGCCCGCACCATACGTGCGCCTGCCGCCGGCGCCACTCGAAACACGACGTTTACACCGCACCCGCGCCCGTTGACCGGCACGTAACACGAGCGGCGCGATGGCGAAATGTGGCGCGCGGAAGCTACCTGGCATGGAGATCAACAGCGGCGATACCGCCTGGGTTCTCACGAGCGCCGCGCTCGTGATGATCATGACCCCAGGCGTTGCCTTTTTCTACGGCGGCATGGTCCGCGCAAAGTCCGTGCTGAACATGATGATGATGTGCTTCGGGGCGATGGCCACGATCGGCGTCATGTGGGTGCTCTACGGCTACAGCATGGCCTTCGGTAACAGCATCGGCGGCCTCGTCGGCAACCCCACCGAATACCTCGGCCTCCAGGGCCTGATGAGCGAAGACGCCGTCGCCGGCAGCATTCCGGCGATCGCGTTCGTGGCGTTCCAGGCGATGTTCGCGATCATCGCCACCGCGCTGATCGCCGGTGGCATCGCCGACCGCGCCAAGTTCTCCACGTGGATGGTGTTCACCGTCCTGTGGGGCACCATCGTGTACTTCCCGATCGCCCACTGGGTGTTCGCGTTCGACTCCGCGGACGGCTCGGTGCGCGGCGGCTGGATCGCCAACCAGCTGCAGGCGCTCGACTTCGCCGGCGGCACCGCGATCCACATCAACGCCGGCGCCTCCGCCCTGGCGCTCGTGCTCGTCATCGGCAACCGGCACGGCTTCCGCAAGGAGCCGATGCGGCCGCACAACCTGACGCTGGTCATGCTCGGCGCGGCGCTGCTGTGGTTCGGCTGGTTCGGCTTCAACGCCGGCTCCGCCGTGGCCGCCAACACGACCGCCGGCGTCGCCTTCGTCAACACGCTCGCCGCGACCTCCGCCGCGATCCTCGGCTGGCTGGCCGTCGAGCGCGTCCGCGACGGCCACCCGACGTCGCTGGGTGCCGCCTCGGGCATCGTCGCGGGTCTCGTCGGCATCACCCCCGCGGCCAACTCGATCTCCCCGGTCGGCGCGGTCATCCTCGGCCTCATCACCGGCGCCGCCTGCGCCTTCGCGGTGAGCCTGAAGACCAAGTTCGGATACGACGACAGCCTCGACGTCGTCGGCGTGCACCTGGTCGGCGGTCTCGTCGGCACGCTGCTCATCGGCTTCCTCGCCACGTCCGCCTCGCCGGCCGGCGTCGACGGCCTCTTCTACGGCGGCGGCGTCGACCAGCTGTGGCGCCAGGCCGTGGGTGCGTTCACCGTGCTCATCGTGTCGTTCGTCGCGAGCTACATCATCGGCTTCGTGCTGCACAAGACCATGGGCTTCCGCATCGACCACGACCACGAGTTGGAGGGCATCGACCGCCACGAGCACGCCGAGACCGCGTACGAGCTGCTCGGCCAGCCCGGCGTACGGTCGATGAGCGGCGGGTTCGCCCGCGCCACCACCACCTCCGGCGACCGTCACGACACGAGCGCCGCCCAGAACAACGAGGGAGCAGTCAACCAGTGAAGCTCGTCACCGCCATCATCAAGCCGTTCAAGATCGACGACGTGCGCAGTGCCCTCGAGGCCTTCGACGTGGCCGGCATGACGGTCAGCGAGGCCAGCGGTTTCGGCCGTCAGCGCGGCCACAGCGAGGTCTACCGGGGCGCGGAGTACACGGTCGACACCGTGCCGAAGGCCCGTCTCGAGGTGCTCGTCGACGACGCGGACGTCACCGATGTCGTCGAGGTCATCGTCAAGTCCGCCCGCACCGGCAAGATCGGTGACGGCAAGGTCTGGACGATCCCCGTCGAAGAGGTCGTCCGCGTCCGTACCGGCGAGCGGGGCCCGCAGGCGCTGTAGGCGCCGCCTCCGTCGCCACCTTCGTTCAGCCACCCCATCGACCGCCCGGGGTGTCGGTGCCAAACCCCTCCAGCACCGACACCTCGGGCTCCGAGTTTTTCCGGCCATTTGTTGTGCAGTCCGCCGCAATCAGCGTGTGCCGCCGCGGCGCGGGAAAGGACCTAGACATGCCACGCAGGACACGTCCGGCCGAGTCCGCTCGGGCCGTCTCTTCGGCCTCAGCGGTCTCAGCGGCCCCTTCGGCCTCGCCGGCCGCTGCGGCCTCTGCGGCCTCGCCGGGCGCCGAGGCGGGGAGAGGGGCCGCGGGGTCGGACTCCGAGGGTGAGTCGTCGGAGCGCGCTCCCGGCGATCTGCGGCGGCTGCGCACCGAGGCCGCGAGCCTGCGCGCGTTCACCGAGGTCGGAGCCGGTGCCCGCCGCCGCGACGCGATCGCCGCCGTGACCGGTGCGTGGCTGCAGCGCGCCTGGCTGGGCTCCGGGTGCCAGCGCGAGGGGCTGGCCCTCGCCGCGGTCGGCAGCCTCGCGCGCTCGGACAGCGGGCCCGCCTCCGACCTCGACCTGGTGTTGCTGCACGACGGCCGGATCGGGGGAAAGGCGCTCGGCGAGATAGCGGAACGGTTCTGGTACCCGCTGTGGGATTCGGGGGTGCGCCTCGACCACAGCGTGCGCACGCTGGAGGAGTGTCGCCGCGTGGCCCGCGACGATCTCGTCGCCGCCGTCGGCATGCTCGACCTGCGCCTCATCGCCGGTGACCCCGAGTTGGTCGCCGGGGTGCGCGCGACGATCTCGCACGACTGGCGCGCCAACGCCCGCAAGCGCCTGCCCGAGCTCATGGAGGCGGTGCGCGAGCGCCATGAGCGGCACGGCGAGCTCGCCCACCTCATCCAGCCCGACCTCAAGGAGTCGCGCGGCGGGCTGCGTGACATGACGGTCATCCGGGCCCTCGCCGCGGCGTGGCTGGCGGACCGGCCCCGCGGGGCCGTCGACGAGGCCTACGCCCGGCTCCTCGACGTGCGCGACGCGCTGCACCTGGTCACCGGGCGCGGGCGCGACCGGCTCGTGCAGCAGGAACACGACGCGGTCGCCGCGCTGCTCGGCTACGGCGACGCCGACCTCATGCTCAAGGACGTGACGGAGGCGGGGCGCTCGATCGCCTACGCCCTCGACGCGACGTCGCGGCGGGCCGGGCAGTCGCAGCGGGCCCGCACGCTGCGGGTCGGGCCGCGGCGCCCGATGCTCACGCCGCTGGGGCACGGGTTGTCGAGCCACGACGGGGAGATCGTGCTGGGCCCGCGCACCGACCCGGCTCGCGACCCGCTGCTGCTGCTGCGGGCGGCGCGGGCGGCGGCGCTCGCGGGGCTGCCGATCGCGCCGACGACGCTGGACAACCTCGTCGAAAACACCCCGCACCTGCCCAAACCCTGGTCGCCGAAGGCCCGCGACATCTTCGGGGAGTTGCTCGCCGCCGGCGACGGACTGGCGGGGGTGTGGGAGAGCCTCACGCTGGCGGGCGCCGTCGATCAGTGGATCCCGGCGTGGTCGGCGATCCGCAGCCGCCCGCAGCACAACCCGGTGCACCGGCACACCGTCGACCGGCACAGCATCCAGGCCGTCATCGAGGCCCGGCCGCTGCTCGCCGACGTGCGCCGCCCGGACATCCTGCTGCTGGCGTGCCTGTTGCACGACATCGGCAAGGCCTACGGCTCCGACGACCACGCGCATCTCGGCGCGGAACCGGCGGGCCAGGCCGTGCTCGCCCTCGGGTACTCGGCCGAGGAGGCCGATCAGGTCGCGCATCTCGTGCGCCACCACCTCACGCTCGTCGACCTGGCGACCCGGCGAGACCCGGACGATCCGCGCACCGTCGAGATGCTCTGCGAGGCGATCGACGACGACCCCGACACCCTCGACCTGCTGCGGGCCCTGACGGAGGCGGACGCGCGCGCAGCGGGCCCGGCCGCCTGGAGCCAGTGGCGGGCCCGGCTCGTCGACGACCTCGTCGGCGCGGCCCGGCGGCGGCTGGCCGCGCAGGGGCATGGACCGGATCCGCACGTCGTCGACCCAGGGCCGGAGGAGGACGGCCTGCCGGAGGTCGCCGCGCACGTGCGCGCGGCCGCGGAGAGCGTGGGCGTGCAGGTGCACGTCGAGGACCACGGGGAGGGCCAGCTCGTCGAGGTCATCGCCCCCGACCGGGTCGGGCTCTTCGCCGACACCGCAGGGCTGCTCGCGGCGCACGGGCTCAGCGTGCGCCGGGCGAGGTTGGCGACGGTGGACGGGTTGGCGGTCGACCGCTGGCACGTCGAGTCGCCGACGGGCGCGCGGGCGGACGCGGAGGCCATCGAGCGGTCGATGCTGCGGCTGCTCTCCGGCGACCGGCGCGGGCTGACTCCGCTGACGCGGCGCCCCCCGCGCAGCCACGCGTCGCCGGTGACGCGGGCGCTGCTCGTGCCCGACGCCTCCGAGGACTCCACGGTGCTCGAACTGCGCGCCACCGACCGGCCCGGTCTGCTGCACGACGTCGGCCGCTGCCTGGCGTCGGCCAAGGTGAGCGTGCGCAGCGCCCACGTCGCCACGTACTGCGGCCAAGCCGTCGACACCGTCTACCTCACCGAGCCCGACGGGGCCATGCTGTCTCCCGGGCGGGTGGCCCAGGTCGTCGGCTCCTTGATCGACGTCGCCGACGGGTGAGCCCGGGGTCGCACAACCCGACCGGCTACGACCTGACCACCGCGTCGGCGCGGCCGGGCCTCCGCGTAGGGTCGCCGAGCCTCTGCGGCCGCGACCGCTCGACGTGGCGTCGCCACGCGTGAGCCCCGAGGTCGCTCGCCGTGGCCGGCCTCGGCGTAGGGTCGCCGGGCCTCTGCGGCCGCGGCCGGGGTTTCTGCCGAGCCTTGGCGCGCGGCTCCGCCTCGACGGGGCACCTTGGCCTCGACGGGACACCGACTCCTCGACTGAGCACCGTTGGCTCGACGGGACACCCGCAATCGCAGGTGTCCCGTCCGTTGAAAGAGGCTCAGTCGAGAAACCGGTGTCCCGTCGGCCGGGGTCGGTCGTCGGGCTGGGGGCCGGGGCCGCGGCGGGCGCAAAGAGCGTGGTAGATCTGCCGCGTCTGCGCGGGTGAATCTCCCACCGTCTTGGGGCGATGCGCCCGGGGGCGACGGGTTGGGGCCGAGGCCGTGGCTAGGCACCGTTGGCTCGACGGGACACCGCTTTCTCGACTGGGCACCGTTGGCTCGACGGGACACCCGCGATCGCAGGTGTCCCGTCCGTTGAAAGAGGCTCAGTCGAGAAAGAGGTGTCCCGTCGGCCGCGTCGGTCGTCGGGCCGGGGGCCGGGGCCGTGGCGGGCGCAAAGAGCGTCGTAGATCTGCCGCGTCTGCGCGGGTGAATCTCCCACTGTCTTGGGCCGGGGCACCGGGCCGGCTGGGGGAGCGGAGGGAAGGGGCACAGGGGAGCAGGGCCGCGGGCGGAACCGGGGCGCAGAACGTCAGGGGAGTCGGGGGAGGCTCAGCCGATCCAGGCGGCGGGGTCGTCGATGACCGCGTCGAGTTCGCGCAGCGCAGCGCCGAGCGCCCCGGCGGCGACGTCGCTGGTGACGGGCACGATCTGCGGCGCGGCCCAACGGGCCGAGATGACGCGGTGCGCCAGGCGGCCGCTCAGCTCCTCGCCGACGCCCTCCGCGAGCGCCGCGAGATGGCCGCCGAGCACGATCGTCGAGATGTCGAGCACGTTGACGACGTCGGCCAGCGCCACCGACAGCGCGCGGATCGCGCGATCCAGCGCCGCACCGGCCGCCGCGTCGCCCTCCTGGGCGCGGTGCACCAGTTCGGCGGTGATCGACAGGTGCGCGGTGTGGCCCGGGTGACCCAACGACGCCGCGGCTCCCTCAACCGCCGGGGTCGCCTCGCCTGTCGAGGTTCCCGCGTGTGCCGGGGTTCCCTCGACCGGCGGGCTTGCCTCGACCGGCGGGCTTGCCTCGACCGCCGGGGTTGCCTCGCCTGTCGGGGTTGCCTTGACCGCCGTGGTTGTCTCGATCCCCGGAGTCCGTTCGGCGCTGGGGACCTCCTGGGCGCCCGGGACACCCGTGCCACGCAGAGCGCGCGGGGCGGCGGGGGCGTCGAGGCCACCGGCTCCGTCGCGGGCGTCGTCGGGACCGTTCAGACCGGCTGCTCGGACGAATGCGGCCCCACCGGCGTACTGCTCGAGGCAGCCGAAGGATCCGCACCGGCAGGCGGGCCCGTCGGGGTCGACGCTCACGTGGCCGAATTCGCCCGCCCAGCCGTGCTGCCCGCGCACGAGCCGGCCGTCGACGACGACCGCGCCGCCGACACCGACTCCGCCGGCGAGGTAGGCGAAATCGGTGAGTTCGCCTGGGTGGCCGGGCCGTTCGCGGGCGATCGTCAGTGCGGCCAGGGCGGCCTCGTTGCCGAGCGTGACCGGCAGGGGAGTGGGCAGCCCGATGCGGGCAGCGGAGTTCGAACCGAGCGCGGGCGCGGCCAGCTCGCCGAGCATCGGCACCGCGTCGACGTCGGACCAACCGAGGTTGGGCGCCCGCAGCACCC
The DNA here is from genome assembly GCF_001515525.1 of Piscicoccus intestinalis NBRC 104926. GTDB lineage: Bacteria > Actinomycetota > Actinomycetes > Actinomycetales > Dermatophilaceae > Kineosphaera > Kineosphaera intestinalis. Next base: position 7,184 of record NZ_BCNQ01000070.1, read on the forward strand.
GGCCGTCCTCGTCGTCGACGATGCCGGGAACGGCCAGTCCGACGCCGACGACCGGTGTGCTGGAGGGCAGTTCGGCGAGGGCCGCGCGCGCCAGGTCGCCGAGGGCGCGCAGCACCGGCTCCGGGTCGGCGTCGAGGTAGTCGCCGGTGACGTGGCGTGACCCGATCACCTCGCCCGCGAGGTCGACGATGCGCACCGACAGGAACGTCGGGTCGACCTGCAGCCCGACGGCGCACACGGCGCCGCGGGTCGGGACGAGCGGGGTCGCGGGGCGCCCGGGCCCGACCACCGCGGCGGGGGCCATCTCGGCGACGAGGCCGCCTCCGACGAGGTCGTCGACCAGCCGGGAGACCGTGGAACGGGTCATGCCCGTGGCGGTCGCGACCCCGGCCCGGGACGGCGGCGCCGGGGCGGCGTAGATGGTGCGCGCGACCAGCGACAGGTTGGTCTCGCGAAGGGTCGATTGGCGAGCACCGGCTCGAGCCGCGCGCCGGTCTGCGCGCGCAGCCTGCGACCTGGGGTTTCGTCGGGCCGACATGATCGAAACTGTAGCCGGGCAACGCATCTGCTCCCACCGCGACCCGGTTGTCGCGGGCCGGTGGCCGCGTGCCCTAGGTGCAGTCTGCGCGCCGGCCGCCGCGGCGGTGGTCGGGAACGGTATCGGCCGCCCCGGGGAGCGGCCCCAGCGCCGCCTCCGCGGCACCGGCGAGAGCGGGCAGGTCGGCGCGGCGGAGCCGGATCGCGGCGCCGCGACCGTCGCGCGCGAGCGTCGTGCCCTCCTCGCGCCAGCACGCGACGGCCTCGTCGGTCAGGTGCGGCGGCAGCCGACCGGCGGCGTTCGTCACCCGCCACCAGGGCACCGGCTCCTCGTCCGGAGCCGGGCCGGTCGCCATGATCCGCCCGACCTGCCGCGGCCCGGCGCCGAGCAGCTCGGCGATGTCGCCGTAGGCCACGACGCGCCCCGGCGGCACGAGCCGGACGACGGTCGCCACCGCGCGCCGCAGCCACAGCGCCCGTTCCGGCCCAGCTGTCATGCCCTCATCGAAGCACGGCCGGTGCCGCAGGCACCCCAGGCCTCCTAGCCGTTCGCCTGGCTCGCCTCGAGGTGGTCGGCGAGCTCGGCGACCGACGGATAGCTGAAGATGTCCTGCAGCTGCAGTTGGCCGTCGAGCCCGAGCGAGCGCCGCAGCCGCGCGAGGATCTGCGCGGCGAGCAGGCTGTCTCCGCCGAGATCGAAGAAGTTGTCGGCGGCGTCGATGCCGCTGACGCCCAGCACCGTCTCGTACGCCGACGTGAGGCGGCCGGCGAGACCGTCCGCGGCCGGGTCCGGACCGGCGGCCTCGGGCTCCGAGCCGGGCGCCGCCGACACGTGCTGGCGCACCCACTGATCCAGGCGCGGCGCCAGCGGCCGCGTCGAGACGACCAGGTGCGCGGGCTCACGCAGGGCCAGCACGCGCTCGAGCACCTGCACGCCCTGCTCCGGGGACATCGCGAACCGATCGACCCCGGAGGCGGTGTACGCGGCCACCTGCTGCGTGGAGTAGTCGAAGTCCCAGTCGTCGAAATCGACCACCACCCAGTCGATGCCGTGGCGGCGCGGGTCGGCGTCGGCGAACGCGTCCATGGCCCGGTTGGCCCCCATGTACGCCGTCATCGCCAACCCGCCGAGCACGCCCGCGATCGAGGAGAACAGCACGACGAAGTCCGGCGCGGCACCGGCGCGGGCGAGGTCGGCCAACGCAGCGTCGAGATGGCCGAGCGCGTCGAGCTTCGGCGCGAACTCGCGGGCGACGATGTCGTCGGACAGGTCGGGCAGGTAGGTGAGTTCGGCGAGCCCGGCGGCGTGGAAGATCCCGTCGATGCGGCCGTACCGATCGACGGCCGCGGCGAGCGCGGCGCTGACGTCGTCGCGGTGCCCCACGTCGGCCTGCACGACGTCGATCCGCGCGCCCGCAGCCTCGAGATCGCGCAGCCGAGAGAGCACCTCGGACGCAGGAGGCGCAGACCGGGTCGTGAGGACGAGCGTGGCGCCGCGGCCCGCGAGGTGTCCGGCGAGCGTGAGGCCGATGCGGCCGAGCCCGCCGGTGATGACGTACACCCCGTCGTCGCGCAGGCGCGACTGCGGTCGCGGCGGCTCGGGCGGCTCGGGCGGCGCTGACGGCTTCAACGGCCGCGGCGGATCTGTGGGCTCTGACGGCCCTGACGGATCCAGCGGTCCCGGCGGCAGGCTGACCGGCTCGTACGAGGGCACCCAGCGGTGGACGCCCCCGGCGCCGCGGAACGCGACGATCGACTCCTCGTCAGGCGTCGCCGCGGTCAACTCCCGCAACAGCCGCGCGGCGAGCAGCTCAGCGGCTTCAGTGGCTTCAGCGGGTAGGTCGAGCACCCGGCACGTGATGCTCGGGTTCTCCTGGGAGAGCACCAAGGCCGGGCCGAGCAGCGTCGCGCGCGCCGGGTCGGCGGCCTCGGCATCGACGGCCACCGCGCGCCGTGTGAGCACCCACGCGTGCAGCGGCTCCGGCAGCGCCTCGAGCGTCAGGGCGCGGGCGAGCGCGACGAGCTCCAGCGTCGATGTCGGGCCGCCCTCGGCGCCCCCATCCGCGCCGCCATCCGAGCCCCCATCCGAGCCGTCATCGGCGAGCGGCCACAGGCACAGCAGCCGTTGCGGAGCCCGATCCTGCGCCGCGAGCGTGCGCAGGAGCCGGCGCAGCCCGTCGACGTCGGCGTCGACGCGCATCGTCGCGCCGTCGTCGCCGCGCTCACCGACCTCGCGGCCGGGGCCGGGTCGCACCGCCCGGATCACCTCGTCGCCGCGCTTGGCGAGCCCGGCCCGCAGCCGGGCCGACACGCCGTGGCCAGGCCGGTCGCAAGACTCCGCACCAGACCCATCGCCAGACCCGTCACAAGAACAGTCGTCGAGCACGAGCCAACGGGTCGGCGACGCCTGCCCCGCGGCCGACCCCGGCCCGGGCTGCGACCCCGGCCCGGGCTGCGGCGCCGGCGACATCGTGCGTTTCCACGACGGCAGCCAGAACCACTCGTCCACCGGAAGTTTCGCGTCCGGGGGCGCCGGCTCCGACGACCCGCCGAACGCAGCGCCCGCCGGCCGAGCGCCGGCGTCGTCCGGCCAGCACCGTCTCCCGTCGAACTGGTAGCCGGGCAGCGGTACGCGCCGCCGGGATTCGCCGGAATGCACGGCCGCCCAGTCGACGTCGACCCCCGCCGCCCAGGCCTGACCCAGCGCCTGCATGAGGGCCAGTGAGTCGGTGACCCGCTCCTCCATCGGGTGGCGCATGAACGGCACCGTCACCGGGGCAGTAGCGCGCTCGGACGGTGACCCGGAGCCGGTGTCGGCCCGGGCGGCCGCCGCGACCAGTCCGCACAGGGTGCGGCCCGGCCCCACCTCGAGCACGACGGCCGCTCCGCGGGCAAGCAGGGCGGCGGCGTTGTCCGCGAACCGCACGGTGCCGCGCAGGTGCCGCCCCCAGTAGCCAGGGTCGGTGGCCTGCTCGTCGGTGTACCAGTCGCCGGTGAGGTTGGCCAGGATCGGAATCCGGGGCGCCCGCAGCGTCACCGATTCCGCCTGCCGCGCAACGGCGGCCGCGGCCGAGGTCATCATCGGGGAGTGGAAGGCGCGGGTCGTGTGCAACCGCCGGGCGCCGACACCGCGGTCGGCGAGCACGCCCTCGAGGCGCTCGATGGCCGGGATCCGCCCGGAGATCACCACGTCCCCAGGTGAATTGACGACCCCGACATCGACATCGGGCTCGTCGGCGACGAGCGCGGCCGCCTCCTGCGCGGTGAGTTTGACCGACAGCATCGCCCCCGGTCCGGCCGCCTCCATCGCGTGAGCGCGCGCCATGACCAGCGACAACGCGTCGGGCAGGTCGATGACGTCGGCGATGCAGGCCGCGACGTACTCCCCGAGGCTGTGGCCGACGAGCGCGCTGGGCCGCAGGCCCCAGTCGATGAGCGTGCGCGCCAGCGCGTACTCGACGGCGAACAGCGCCGGCTGCAGATGCTCCGCCCGCATGAACTCCGCGGTGCCGTCGCCGCCCTCGTCACCACCCCCGTCGGCGAACGCCACCGCGGGCAGGTCGATCTCGTGGTCGTCCGCCAGGATCCGGGCGCACTCGTCGTAGTGCCTGCGGAACGCCGGCACGCGCTCGTACAGCCCCGCGCCCATGCCCGGGTACTGCGAGCCCTGGCCGGGAAAGGCGAAGACGAGCCCGGAGCCCGCCGAGGGGGAGGCGGTACGCGGCCGCGCGGAGCGCAGCGCCGCCGCGAGCGAGGCGCCGTCCGAGCCGGCGACCGCCAGCCGCTCGGCGAACCGCTCGCGCCCGACCCGCAGCGTGTAGGCGACGTCTCGCGGGTCGAGCCCGTGGTCGGTCTCGAGCCGGTCGGCGAGCGCTTCCGCGTTGCGCTGCAACGACGCCCGGGTGCGGGCCGACAGAATGAGCGCCACATCAGGCGCCTCGTCGGGGGCGCTCACCGGCTCTGGCTGCACGTACTCCTCGAGCACGAGGTGGCTGTTGGTGCCGCCGATGCCGAAGCACGACACCCCGGCCCGGCGCGGGCCGTCGCCGGCCGGCCAGTCCCGCAGCTGCGTGTTGATGTAGAACGGGCTGCGCTCCAGGTCGAGCGCCGGGTTGGGCTCGCGGAACCCGATGAGCGGCGGCAACTGGCGGTGGTGCAGCGCGAGCACGGTCTTGATGAGCCCGGCCATGCCGGCGGCGATGTTGCTGTGGCCGATGCCGGCCTTGACCGAGCCGAGTGCACAGAATTGTGTGCGATTAGTGCGGCGCCGGAACACCTGGGTGAGGGCCCGAACCTCGATCGGGTCGCCGACGAGGGTGCCGGTGCCGTGGCACTCCAGGTAGGAGAAGGAGTCGGGCTCGGCGCCGGCCATCGCCTGCGCGTCGGCGACGACCTGGGCCTGACCGGCGACGCTCGGCGCCGAGTAGCCGGCCTTGAGGGTGCCGTCGTTGTTCGTCGCGTGCCCGGTGATGACGGCGAGCACGGTGTCGCCGTCGGCCCGCGCGTCGGCGAGGCGTTTGAGCACGACGACGCCGACCCCGTCGCCGAGCACGGTGCCGCTGGCGTCCGCGTCGAAGGGGCGCACCCACCCGTCTCGGCTGTTGATGTGGCCCTCGGCGTACTGGTAGCCGGCCTGCGGGAAGGTCAGGCTCGACGCCCCGGCGAGGGCCGTGTCGCACGCCCCGGCCTGCAGCGACTGGCACGCCATCGCGACCGCGACCAGCGAGGTCGAGCACGACGTCTGCACGTTGATGCTCGGACCGCGCAGGTCGAGCAGGTGCGAGACGCGCGTCGTCACGTAGTCCTTGTCGTTGCCGATCTCGGTCAGATGCGCCTCCATCGGGTCCCGCGGGTCGAGCAGCCCACCGCCGCGCAGGTGGTGCAGCAGGTAGGTCGGGAGGAAGACCCCCCCGAAGACCCCCGTGCGCGCCCCGTCGGTGCGCGGGGCGTGCCCGGCGTTCTCCAGCGCCTGCCAACAGCACTCGAGGAAAAGCCGGTGCTGCGGGTCCATCAGCGTGGCCTCCTTGGCGCTGATGCCCCAGAAGCCGGGTTCGAACTCCTCGACGCCGTTGACGAGCGCGCCGATGCGCCGGTAGTCGGGGTCGGCGAGCACGTCGGCGGACACGCCGCGCTCGCGCAACTCCTCCTGCGTCAGGTCGCGGATCGAGCGCGTCCCGTCGCGAATCGTGCGCCAGAAGGCGTCGGCGTCGGGTGCCCCGGGGAAGCGGCAGGCGACGCCGACGACGGCGATCGGCTCGCCCGGCGCCGGGGCCGCGGCGGCCGATACCGGCTCCGGCTCGGCGTCCTGCGAGCCGGACGCGTCCTCCAGGCTGGCGGCGAGCGCTCGCACGCTGGGGTAGGTGAAGACGTCGATGACGGAGACGGTCAGGCCCCGTTCGCGCAGCCGCGCGCAGACCCCCGCGGCGGCCAGCGAGTGCCCGCCGACGTCGAAGAAGTTGACGCCCGCCTCGACCGCCTCCAGACCGAGCTCGCCGGCCCAGGCGTCGGCCACGAGCCGCTCCAGGCGCGTGGTCGGCGGGTCGAGCAGGGTCTGCCCTCGCGCGCTCGAACGCTGCGGGGCGGGCAGCTCGCGGCGGTCCACCTTGCCGGTCGCGGCCAGCGGCAGGTGGGTCAGCGGCACGATGTAGGAGGGCACGGAGTAGGGCGCGAGCCGGCGGCGCAGGTGCGTGCGCAGCTGCGTGACCAGCGCGTCGTCCTCCACCGAGCCGTCCGAGACGACATAGGCGACGAGGTGCTCGGGCTGGCCGGTGGCCGGGTCGTCCAGCGTCGTGACGAGCGCGGCGTCGACGCGGTCGTGGGCGGTCAGCGCCGACTCCACCGCGCCGGGCACGATGCTGTAGCCGCGCAGTTTGATCATGAACGCGATGCGGCCGGTCACCTCGAGGTGGCCGTTGGCCAGCAGCCGCCCGGAGTCCCCGGTGCGGAACAGCAGCGAGCCGTCGGCGCGCAGCGGGTCGGGCACGAAGCGCTGCGCGGTCGTCTGCGCGGCGCTCAGCTCACCGCGCGCGAGGTAGCCGCGGGCCAGGCTGTCTCCGCCGACGTAGATCTCGCCGGTGAATCCGCGTGGTACCGGGCGAAGCTCGTCGTCGAGCAGGTATACGCGCACGTTGCCCATCGGCTCCCCGAGCGGGGCGAACCGGGGCGAGAGAGCGGGGTCGACGGTCGCGAGATCGGTGGTGCAGACGTCGTGGGTCTCGGAGATGCTGTAGTCGTTGAGCAGCCGGATCCAGGCGAACCGGCGGGTGAACCGCTGCGCCAGCGACGTCGTGACGACCTCGCCGTTGAGGTAGACGACCCGCAGGTGCTCGAACGCGGTCTCCAGGTCGAGGCCCGGGGTGCCGAGCACCTGTTCCAGCAGCGACGGGGTGAACAGCACCCGGGTGATCCGCTGCTCGTGCAGGAAACGCACGAGACGCGGCGGGTCGAAGATGACGTCGTCGCGGACGATGTAGGCGGGCCGCCCGCGCAGGATCGGCCGCATGACCTCCCACACGAAGAACACGTTGCAGGCCTCGCGCTCGTGCTCGCCGTACGGCACGTGCCGGTAGCGCCAGTGGTAGGAGTTCACCGCGCCGCGGTGCGGGCACAGGATGCCCTTCGGCTCGCCGGTCGTGCCCGACGACATCACGCAGTAGGCCAGCGATTCGGGTCCGGGACGCACGCTCTCGTCGAACGCGGGCGGTGCCGCCTCGGCGATGCGTTCGAGCCAGCCGTCGGACAGGATGATCGACCGCTCGCGCCAGCGGGCAGGCAGCGCGTCGGCGAGGTCGCCGTCGGTGAGCACGACGACGGGGTCGGCTGCGGTCAGCGTCTGCTCCAACAGCGCCTCAGGGTAGGTCGTGTCGATCGGCAGGTACGCGCCGCCGGCCTTGAGGGCCGCGAGGTAGCCGATGACGAAGTCGGCACTCGTCGGCAGGCGGATACCGACGAGCGAGTCGACCCGTACGCCGCGGCCCTGCAGGGCCCGGGCGAGCAGATCGGTGCACTCGTCGAGTTCGCGGAAGGTCAGGCTCCGGTCGCCGTCGACGACCGCGACCGCCTCCGGGGTGCGGGCGGCCTGCGCGCGGAACAGCTCGTGTAGGCAGGCGTCGCGCGGGTACTCCTCGACCGGCCCCTCGAGCAGCGACGGCGGCAGGGCCGCGATGTCGGCGGAGACGGTGGCCACGATGGTCTCGACGACCTCCCGCGTGCGGGAGGCGGTGTAGAAGTGGTCGCCGACGAACGCGCGCGTGGCGAAACCGCCGGTGGTGTGGCGCTCCCAGGCCGCGAGGTCGGCGGGCGTGGCGAGGTCGTCGTCGGTGCCGCCGAGGGCGGTCAGCGGGGCGCGCAGCGGCGGGCCGTCGGCGGCGGTGTACGTCTCGGACAGCGCGAAATCGGCCCGCATCGGCGGCAGGATCAGCTCGACGAGCTCGGGATCGGCCAGCGCGTCGGCCGGCACCAGCCCGAGCCGGCGCACGACGTCGAGGAGTTCGTCGTCGGGGAGGGCGTACATGGGCGTGGGCGCGTCGTCGGTCGGCTCATCGACGGGGTCGTCGGCTGGGCCGGCGGGGCCGGTGGCCGGGTCGCTCGTCGGGTCGCTAGCGGGGGCGGCAGCCGGGTCGGCGGAGACGGGCGGGGCGGTGTGCGCGGAGACGAACACCCGCAGGGGCGCAGGCAGCCCACGCTCCTCCAGACGGCGGGCCACCTCGAACGCGACGAGCGCGCCGACGCTGTGGCCGAAGAACGCGAACGGCTTGTCGAGGTGCTCGACGAGCGCGTCGGTCAGGGCGTCGGCGAGGGTGGGCAGGTCGCTGATCGGGGGTTCGTCGAGGCGGCTGCCACGGCCCGGCAGGTTGGCCGCGAGCAGCTCGACGTCCGCGCCGCCGGCGTCGGGTTCCCCGACGGGGGCGCACACACCCAGCAACTCCGGCCAACCGCGGAAGGCCTGCGGACCGCCTCCCCCGTACGGGAAGCCGATAAGACGCCAGCGGGCGTCGGGTTGGGCCGTCAGGGTGACGAACCAGGGCGCCGCGCCCCGTCCTGGCGGACTCGTCGGCGGACTGGTCGGCGGACTGGTCGGCGGACTCGTCGGGGCAGTGGTCGGGGGACTGGATCGATGACTCGTGGTCGACATGGGAGCCTCCTCGTTGAGTGTCCGCGTTCCGAACGACACGGTACCGCGGGAGGCACCGCGGCCGGGTCACGCGGCCGGGTTCGGTCTCTGTCCTAGTCGGTTTGCCGGGTATCGGCGACAGGAACGCGAACTTCCCCACCCAAAGGATGGGCACGTTGCGGCGTATGTCCGGGTCGGTGCCGGCTCGGGCGCGCGACCGGTGCGCGGGCGGCCTCAGGGCGCGTGGAGAGACCTCGGATAGCCTGGGTCGGTGTTCAACAACCTGTCCGACCGCCTCACCCTGACGTTCAAGAACCTGCGCAGCAAGGGCCGGGTCACCGACAGCGACGTCAACGCCACGATCCGCGACATCCGCGTGGCCCTGCTCGACGCCGACGTGTCGCTGCCGGTGGTGCGCGCGTTCACGTCGCGGGTGCGTGAGCGCGCGCTCGGGGTCGAGGTGCACCAGGCCCTCAACCCCGGTCAGCAGGTCGTCAAGATCGTCAACGACGAGCTCGTCGGGATCCTCGGCGGGCAGACCCGCCAGATGCGGTTCGCCAAGCAGCCGCCGACCGTCATCATGCTCGCGGGCCTGCAGGGTTCGGGTAAGACGACGCTGGCCGGCAAGCTCGGCTACTGGCTCAAGCAGCAGGGGCACACGCCGATGCTCGTGGCCGCCGACCTGCAGCGCCCGAACGCGGTGACCCAGCTCGAGGTCGTCGGCCAGCGCGCCGGCGTGCCGGTCTTCGCGCCCGAGAAGGGTAACGTCGAGGGCTACGACGCGGTCATCGAATACGGCTCGGGCACCAGGGGTTACGGCGATCCGGTGGGGGTCGCACGGCAGGGTGTGGAGGAGGCCCGCCGCCAGCAGCGCGACGTCGTCATCGTCGACACCGCGGGCCGGCTCGCGATCGACACCGCGCTCATGCAGCAGGCCGCCGACATCCGCGAGGCGATCCAGCCCGACGAGGTGCTGTTCGTCGTCGACGCGATGATCGGTCAGGCCGCGGTCGACACGGCCGTGGCGTTCCAAGACGGCGTCGACTTCACCGGTGTCGTGCTCTCCAAGCTCGACGGCGACGCTCGCGGCGGCGCGGCACTGTCGATCGCGCACGTCACGCAGCGTCCGATCATGTACGCGTCGACCGGTGAGCAGACCAAGGACTTCGAGGTCTTCCACCCCGACCGCATGGCCAGCCGCATCCTCGACATGGGCGACGTGCTCACGCTCATCGAGCAGGCCGAACGCGCCTTCGACCGGCGCGAGCAGGCCGAGCTGACACGCAAGTTCATGGAAGACGAGGACTTCACGTTCGACGACTTCCTCCAGCAGATGGCGGCCATCAAGAAGATGGGCTCGCTCAAGCAGCTGCTCGGCATGATGCCGGGCATGAACCAGATGCGCGAGCAGCTGGATTCCCTCGACGAGCGCGAGTTCGACCGGGTCGAGGCGATGGTCCGCTCGATGACGCCGTTCGAGCGCACCCACCCCAAGCAGATCAACGGCTCGCGCCGCTCGCGCATCGCGCGCGGATCGGGCGTCACCGTCTCCGAGGTCAACCAGCTGCTCGAGCGGTTCGGGCAGGCGCAGAAGATGATGCGCCAGCTGCGCCGCGGCGGCGGCATGCCGGGCATGCCGGGCATGCCCGGCGGAGGCGGTGGGGGCGCCAAGCGCAAGCCGCCGGCCAAGGCCAAGGGCAAGAGCGGCAACCCCGCCAAGCGCGCCCAGCAGGCCAAGGCGATCGAGGCCAAGCGCGAGCAGGCCCGCCAGAACGCCTACGGCGCCGCCTTCGAGCAGCAGCAGTCGCCCGCCGGCAGCGCCTTCGGTGGTCAGGGTGGTCAAGGTAATCAGGGTGGTCAGGGAGCCGGTGTCGACGCCCAGCAGGCCGCTGAGCTGCTGAAGAACATGGACCCGACGAAGCTCCCGAAGGGCTTCGACAAGTACCTCAAGTAGCCCTTCACCCCCCATCTCCCCTTCGGCCAAGTGATGGGGCGCGGGGGCTCGACGGGCACGGGTCGAAATGCCCGATTAGCCTGGGGCGGACGCCAAGGTGAGGGAGGCCGCGATGTTCACGGTCGAGCGCACGACGAAGGCCACGCCGGACGAGGTCTGGGACGTGCTGGCGAACGGCTGGCTGTTCACGGCCTGGGTCGTGGGCGCCTCGCGGATGCGGGCGGTGGAACCCCAGTGGCCCGCCGTCGGCGCCAAGGTGCACCATTCGGTCGGCGGCTGGCCCGCCGTGCTCGACGACGAAACCCAGGTCGCCGTCAGCGAACCCGGCGAGCGGCTCGTGCTCGAGGCGCGGATCCGCCCCCTCGGGCAGGCCCGCGTCGAGTTGACGCTGACCCCGACCGGGCAGGGCACCCGGGTGCGCATGCGCGAGGACTTCTTCCGCGGCCCGGGCAGGCTGGTGCCCGTCCCGGTGCGCCAGGGCGCGATGTGGATCCGCAACCGCGAGGCCCTCAACCGGCTCGTCTACCTCGCCGAGCGCCGCACGAGCCCCGGCCCGAACCCGAGTCCGACCCCGCGCCCGACCCCGAGCGCCGACCACCGGGAGAGCCTGAGAAGCTGAGATGCGCACAGTCGATGCCGTCGTCGTCGGAGCCGGTCACCACGGCCTCGTCGCCGCCGTGACCCTGGCCGACGCGGGCTGGGACGTCGTCGTGCTCGAGGAGCGTGACGAGGTTGGCGGCGCCGTCTCCTCACGCACGGTCGACGGCTTCGTGCTCGACGAGTTCAGCGCCTGCCACCCCCTGGCCCGCTCCTCGCCGGTGCTGCGCGGCCTCGACCTCGAGTCGCACGGGCTGGCGTGGGCGCACGCGCCGCGGCCGCTGGCCCACCTCGCGCACCCCGACCGGCCAGCCGCCGTCATCGAGGACGACCCGCACGCCACCGCCGCCCGCCTCGCCGAGGACCACCCCCGCGACGGCGACACGTGGCTCGCGCTCGTCGAGCACTACCGGCGCATCCGCGATCCGCTGCTCGCGGCGCTGCTGACCCGGTGGCCCCCCGTGGCGCCCGCGGCGAGGCTGGTGCGGGCCGCCGGCCCGGCGTCGATGCCCGACCTCGCCCGCTTCCTCCTGCTGCCGGTCACGCGCATGGGGGAGGAGCTGTTCGAGGGGCAGGCCGGCCGAGACCTGTTGGCGGGCAACGCGATGCACTCCGACGTGCCCCCCACCGCCCCGGTCAGCGGGGTGTTCGGCTGGCTCATGACGATGCTCGCGCAGGACGTCGGCTTCCCCTCGCCCGTCGGCGGCACCCGGCAACTCGCCCTCGCACTGCGGTCGCGGGCCCAGGCCGCCGGGGCCGACGTGCGCACCGGCACCCCGGTGGCCTCGATCGAACCGGGCCGCGCCCGCGGGGCCCTCGTGCACACCGCCTCCGGCGAGACGATCCGGGCCCGCCGCGCGGTGCTCGCCGACGTCAGCGCCCCCGCCCTCTACGGCCGCCTGCTCCCGGAGGCGGTGGTGCCCGACGGAATCCGTCGCCGCCTGCACGAATTCCTCTGGGACCTGCCGACGCTCAAGCTCAACTACCGCCTCAGCGGGCCGATGCCGTGGCGCGACGAGGCGGCCCGCGGCGCGGGCGTGCTGCACCTCGGGCACTCCTGGCGCGGCCTCGTGCAGTGGTCCGCCGGGCTCGAGGCGGGCGAGCTGCCGCGGTTGCCGTTCAGCCTCGTCGGCCAGATGAGCACGATCGACCCGTCGCGCTCGCCGGCGGGAACGCAGGCCCTGTGGCTGTACACGCACCCGCCGCGCGGGCACACCGACTCCCGATCGACCCTCGAGCTGACCCGCCGAAGCGAGGCGACGTTCGACGAATACGCCCCCGGCTGGCGCGATCTCGTGCTCGACCGGTGGGTGCAGAGCCCGACCGACCTAGAGGCCGACAACGCGAATCTCGGTGAGGGCGCGGTCGGCGGCGGCACCCAGCAGATCTTCCAGCAGGCGCTGTGGCGTCCGTTCACCTCCTTCGGCGGGCCGCGCACCGCGATCCCGGGCGTGTACCTGGCGAGCGCCGCCATCCACCCCGGAGGCGGTGTGCACGGCGGCTGCGGGTACGTCGCCGCGCGCGCGGCGCTGGCCGACGCCGCCTGGTGGGGGCGGCCCTACGGCGCCGCGCATCGGCGCGCGCTGCGGGGCCTGTACGCCCGGCCCGACTGGCTGGGCCGGCCCGAGCGCAACCGCTCGCAGTCGGCGGGGCGATCGGCGCAGTCCGCCGCCCTACTCTGACCTTCGTGACGAATGCGGTCGATACCGAGCCCGACGCGGATCAGGCTCCACCCGAACTGAGCGGTGGTCCGGCTGATCCGGGTGGTCCGGCTGATCCGGCCAGTCGGTGATGACGGCCTCGACGGCCGCGACCTTCGCGGCGATGTCGGCGGCGTCACGCGGCTCGGTGACCGGGTGGGCCAGGATGTGCGCGAGCGGCGCGCGGGCGGCGGCGAACTGGTCGCGGGCTCCGCGGATGTCGGGGTTCCACGCGGCGCCGAGCACGAGGTAGCCGAGGTCGGTCAGCGACCGCTGCATCGCGTGGTAGTCGGCGACCCGGTCGCCGGCGTCGGCCTGCACGCGGCGGGCGACGTCGTCGGTCTCCAGGAGGTCGGAGTAGAGCCGGCGGCGGTGCTCGCGCGCCGCCCGGGTCTCCACGTTTCCGCCGGCCAGGTCGGCGAGCACGTGGTCGAGGCCGCGCACGACGCGCCGGCCGTGGGCGCGCAGCGGCAGCTCGGGGCGGCGCCGGCCGCTGCACCACAGGACGAGGAAGGCGGCGGCGACACCGAGGAGCGTGTCGAGCGCGCGATCGGCGGCCAGCGTCGCCTGGGCGCTGTGGCTCGCGTGCGCGGAGATCGTCAGCGCGAGCGGCGTGATCGCGATGACCGCGTAGCCGTAGTTGCGCACGATCATCACCTCGATGACGAACTGCAGCGCGGCGACCAGGGCGACGACCGCCACCGGCCCGGGATCGGCGACGCTGATCGCCGCGAACAGCGCGAGCCCGAGCAGTGTGCCGACGAAGCGCTGCAGCCCGCGGACGGTCTGGCCGCGGCGGGTGCCGCCTTGGTGCAGCACGAGCGTGGCGGTCGCGGCCGCCCAGTACGGGTGGTCGTTCTGCACCAACATCGCCGCCGCGGAGCCGAGCAGCGTTGCGGCGGCGACGCGCCCGGCGACGAGGCGGGTCTCGCTGCCCGGTTCGAGCGCGCGCCGCAGCGTGAAGCTCGCGGCGGGCCGCCCGAGCGAGGTGTCCCGGATCTGTTCGCGCTCGACGCGCCCCGCCCGGGCCCGGTCGGTGGGCTCCTGCAGCGCGAGCAGGTCGCTGGCGGTCTCGTTGCCCGCCGCCGACTCCCACGGGTGCGGCGAGATGCCGAGGCGCGCGCCGGTGAGCCGGGCGGTCACCGCGATGTAGCGCTCCTGCGCGCCCCACAGCCGGTCGGTCCAGCGCGGCGCGGAACCGCCGTCGGTCACCACCGTCCAGGCCCGGTGCAGCGCGGCGGAGGCGGCCCGGCGCACCTCGTCGAGGGAGTCGGGGTCGTCCGCCTCCTCGAACCTCGTGATCGCCCGCTCGGCGGCCTCGACGGCCTGGCGCTGCGGTCCCTGCGGGTCGAGCACGACGTCGCTCATGCCGATCGCGGTGGCGAGCACCGCGCCGAGCGCGACCATCGCGACGATCCGCCCCGGCGAGGTGCCGTGGGAGGCGGACAGGCCGGCGACCCCGTGGACGAGCACGAAGAACAACGCCCCCGGCGGGCCGAGGCGCAGCGCCTGGCACAGCAGCGCGGCGACGCCGCCGGTCAGGGCCATCGCCGGCACGTCGATCCAGCCGAGCGGGGCGGTGAGGGCGCCGATCGCCGCGGTCGTGACCAGGCCGACTCCGACGGCGATCATGAGGCGCAGCCGCCAGCGCGCCGCGGTCGTCGGGCCGTAGAGCACGGTGAACGCGCCGAGGGAGGCGAGCGCGCCGGCCGACAGGGAGCCGGTCAGCGCGAGGCCGCCGCCGAGGGTGAGGGTCATCGCCGCCGCGGCCTTGATCGCGATCTTCAGCCGAGGTGGAGACGGCGCCAGCCTCAGGGCCGAGCGGACGTCGGTGCGGGACACGCTCACGGTGAGCCAGTGTCCCAGCCCGTGCCGTGGCGCCCTGCCGCGGGCCCCGGTCCACGTGGCCGTCACACGCGTCTGCGGGCGGTGACCGCTCGCGAGAGGTCACTGCGCGAGCCGCTCGTGTTGCTGCAGGTCAGGGGCCTGCGCGACGAGCGGGGGAGGGCTGTTGACCTCTCGGCGCGCGTCGAGCGGTCAATCCGTACCTTTCCCTTGCGGAAACAGAAAACTACACCTAGTCTTTCCGTCATGGAAAGCAACCCGCAGCTTCACGAGCCCTACGACGCCCGCGCGGCCCTGGCCGACGCCCAGGACGCCGCCGACCGCGCCGGCCGCCGCGTGCGATCGCCGCGCGGCTACTACCTCGCGCACGGGCTCGCCGCCGCGCTGCTCGTGCTGGGCGGCACCGTCGCTCCGCGCCCCTGGGACCTGCTCGCCCTGTTCATCGCCGCGCTGTCGATGGGGCTGCTCGTGTGGTGGTACCAGCGCAGCACCGGCGTGTGGGTGACGATCGCCCAGGCGCACGGCGCCGCCCGCCGGATCTGGATCGGCTACGGCGTGCTCTTCGTCGCGCTCGTGATCGGGGCGATCGCGCTCACCGACGCCGGGCACGCCTGGGTCGGCTGGCCGGCGGCCGCGCTGGCCCTGCTCGCCTCGCTCGTCGTCGGGCACTTCCTCGAGCCGCGGCTGCCGCTGGCCCACCGCCTCGGGGAGCTCGGCGGCCGAGAGGGCACCGAAGGCACAGCGGACACAGGGGCGGGCGAGGCGGGCCGGCGATGAGCGAGCGGGTCGAGCCCCGGTTCGACGAGACGATCCACGCCCCGCACCGGCTGCGGATCTGCGCGATGCTCTCGGCGGTCGACCGCATGGAGTTCGGCGCGCTGCGCGACGAACTCGACGTCGCCGACTCCGTGCTCAGCAAGCAGCTCAAGGTGCTGACGAGCGCCGGGTACGTCATGCTCGACAAGCCGCAGGGGCTGGGCGGCAAGGTGCGCACGTGGGCGAGCCTGACCCGCGCCGGGCGCCGCGCCCTGCAGGGGCACCTGGCCGAGCTGCACCGGCTCAGCGAGGCCGCCGGGCTGCCGCGCTAGCGGCCCGGCTCTGCCGAACGGGCGATATAGCGCCCGATCGGCAGAGCGCTCAGACCGCCTCCCGCTCGAGGGCGTCGAGGTCGGCGCAGGTCTGGGCGTAGCGCAGGGCGATGAGTTCGACGAGCCCCGGGTGGGTGGCCATGGGGTCGGTGAGCAGGTCGGTGCCGGAGTCGGCGAGGCGGGACAGGAAGTAGCCCTCGCCGATGAGGTAGGAGGCGACGACGACCCGGCCCGTGGTGCAGGAGCGCCAGGCGCGGGCGGCCGCGACGGCGTGTTCGACGCGGGGGGTGGCGGCGGCGCCGTACCCGACCCCGACCCGGCCGGGCCAGCGGCGCGCCAACAGCGACGCGACGGCCTCGGTGTCG
>NZ_BCNQ01000071.1 GCF_001515525.1 Piscicoccus intestinalis NBRC 104926
CGGCGGCCCGGGCCCGCGCCAGCGCCGCGGCCGCCGCGAGGTCGGGATCGCCGGGTTCGTCGGGGGAGCCGGGCTCGTGGGGCTGCTCTGACTGCTCTGACTGCTCTGACTGCGCAGGCTGGGCGGGCCGGTCGGGCTCCTCGGGGGAGCGGGGGGAGCCGGGCTCACCACTCGGCGGCTCACGCCTCGCCATCGCGCACCTCCTGCGCCTCGGGCTCAGGCTCGGGCTCGCGCTCAGCCTCGGGATCAGGCTCGTGCCCCGGCCCGGGCTCTGACTCGACCTCTGGCTCGGGCCCGGGCTCTGGCTCGGGCTCGACGCTGCCCTTGCGCACGCGCAGACGGGCGCCGCTCAGCGAGGCGGGCACGTCCTGCGGAACGGCGGCGGTGATGAGCACCTGCTCGCAGTCGGCGATATCGGCGGCGAGGCGTTCGCGCCGGCCGCTGTCGAGTTCGGCGAAGACGTCGTCGAGCACGAGCACCGGGTCGTCCCCGAGGTCACGGCGCAGCAACCGGAACGCCGCCAACCGCAGACCCAAGGCGAAAGACCACGATTCCCCGTGCGAGGCATAGCTTTTCGCGGGCATCTCGCCCAGCGAGAGAACCACGTCGTCGCGGTGCAGGCCCACCTGCCCGACTCCGCGCTCCACGTCCTGCGAACGCACCTCCGTCAGCCGACGCAGCATTGCCTCGCGCAGCGCCTCCGGCTCGGGCACCTCTCCGGCCGCGAGCGCCGCGGCCTCCGCCTCCCCGAGGCTCGAGCGGTACACCGCCCGCGCGTCGGAGGCGGAGTCGCTGACCGTGTCGTACGCCTGCGCGAGGAGCGGCCGCAGATCCCGCAGCAATCGCAGCCGGGCGTACAGCAACTGCGCGCCGACGCCGGCCAGCTGGTCGTCCCACACGTCGAGGGTGTGCAGCGCGGCCTCCGACTCCGCCTGGGCGTCGGCGCCGGGAGCGGCCCGACCCGAGGCCCGCCGGCCGCGAGAACCCCGAGCACCCCGGGCACCGAGCGCGGCGGAGGCGGTGCGCAGCAGGGCGTTGCGCTGCCGCACGATCCGGTCGTAGTCGGAACGCACTGCGGCCCAACGGGGTTGGCGCGCGACGAGCAGGTCGTCGAGAAACCGGCGGCGCTGCTCGGGGTCGCCCTTGACGAGGGCGAGGTCCTCGGGCGCGAACAGCACGGTGCGCACGGTGCCGAGCACGTCACGCGGCCGGGTCACGGGGGAGCGCCCGAGCCGGGCCTTGTTCGCGCGGCCAGGCGCGATCGACAGTTCGAGCAGCGTCTCGCGACCCTGGCGCACGACCGCGCCGCGCACGATCGCCTGGTCGGCGCCGAACCGCACGAGCGGGGCGTCCTGCGCCACCCGGTGCGAGCCGAGCGTGGCGAGGTAACCGACGGCCTCGACGAGGTTGGTCTTCCCCTCGCCGTTGCGCCCGATGAGGGTCGTCACGCCCGGCCCCAGCGCCACCTCCGCGGCGGCATAGCTGCGGAAGTCGGCCAGGCTCACGTGTCGCAGATACACCGGCCCTCACCCGTTCCTCTTGCCCGCATGACGCACCGCGTCGCACCCGCTGGTCGGGCCCGATGCCGCGGTGCGGCCCGGATCAGCGGGCCGAGCCGCTGCCGGAGGTCGGCCCGTCACCGCCCTGCGTGCCACCCGACCCCGACGACGGACCCGCCTCGTCGGCGTCGCCCGGTTGGGGCCGCTCGTCGAGCCGGGTCTTGGAGTCGTCGACGTTGCCCGAGGCCACGCCGCGACCCGCCTCGTGCTTGGGCTCGGCGGCCGGGCTGACGTCGGCCTTGTCGTCGAGCATCTGCACCGCGTGCCCGCCGAACTGCCCCCGCAGCGCGGCGACCGCCTGCATCTGCGGCGAGTTCTCCTGTCGCGAGGTGAACCGGGCGAACAGCGCGGCCGCGAGCACCGGCATCGGCACCGCGTTGTCGATGCCCTCGATGAGCGTCCAGCGACCCTCCCCGGAGTCGGTGGTGAACTCGCTGACGCCCTCCAGGTGCGGCGTCTCCTCCAGCGCCTTGACCATGAGGTCGAGCAGCCACGAGCGCACCACGGTGCCGCGGCTCCACGCCTTGAACGACCCGTGCACGTCGGTGACGATGTCCTTGGCCTCCAGCAGCTCCCAGCCCTCGGCGTAGGCGTGCATGAGGCCGTACTCGATGCCGTTGTGCACCATCTTCGCGTAGTGCCCGGCGCCGACCTCGCCCGAGTGCGCGAAGCCCTCGTCGCGCGGGCCCTCGGGGCGCAGCGCGTCGAAGATCGGCATGGCCCGCTCGATGTCCTCGGCGGCGCCGCCGGCCATGAGGCCGTACCCGTTCTCCAAGCCCCAGATGCCGCCGGAGACACCGCAGTCGGCGTAGTGGATGCCGCGCTCGGCCAACGACGCGGCGTTGACCGCGTCGTCCTTGTAGTACGAGTTGCCGCCGTCGATGACGAGGTCACCCTCGTCGAGCAGGCCCTTGAGCTCCTCGATCGTCTGCCGGGTCGGGTCGCCGTGCGGCACCATCACCCACACGATCCGCGGCGCGGCCAGCCGCTGCACGAGCTCGTCGAGCGAGGCCACGTCGCTGACCTCGGGGTTGCGGTCGTAGCCGACCACCTCGATGCCCGCGCGCCGGATGCGCTCGCGCATGTTCTTGCCCATCTTGCCCAGGCCGATCAATCCGAGCTGCATGGTGCGCCCTTTCCCTGCGGACGGGTGGAGTCGTGCCCCTGACGGGGCGGGTCGGTCGGCGCCCGCGCGCTCAGCTGGCGAACCGCACGGGCATCAGCACATAACGGTAGGACGTGTCGGCGTCCGCGTCAGCAGCAGCCTGCCCCGTCAGCACCGCCGGGCGGCTGGGCTGGGTGAACGACAGCCGGGAGAACTGGGTGCCGACGACCCCGAGGCCGTCGAGCAGGTAGTGCGGGTTGAACGCGACCTCGATCTCCGGACCGTGCAGCACGCACTCGACCGCCTCACTGGCCTGGGCGTCGTCGCCGGTGCCGGCGTCGATGCCCACCTGGCCGTCGGTGAACCGCAGTCGCACCGGGGTGTTGCGCTCGGCGACGAGCGCGACGCGCTTGACGGCCTCGACGAGCAGCGCCGTCTCGACGACGGCCTCGGTGTCGACGCTCGTGGGGAAGATCGAGGAGACCTTGGGGTAGTCGCCGTCGAGCAGGCGCGTCGTCGTGCGCCGCTGCCCGGCCTCGAAACCGACCAGCCCGTCTCCGCCGGCGGCCTGACCGAGCGCCAGCTGCACGGTGCCCGACGGACCGAGCGCGCGAGCCGTCTCCGAGAGGGTGCGGGCGGGCACGAGCACCGTCAGCCCGTCCTCCGAACCCGAAGGGTCCCAGGTCAGTTCGCGCAGCGCGAGGCGGTAGCGGTCGGTGGCGAGCATCGTCATCGTCGAACCGTCGATCTCCAGGCGCACGCCGGTGAGGATCGGCAGGGTGTCGCTGCGGTCGGCGGCCACGCTGACCTGCGCGACGGCCTGGGTGAACACGTCGCCGGCGATGCTGCCGCTCGGTTCGGGGCTGACCGGCAGCGTCGGGTACTCGTCGCTGGGCATCTGCAGGAGGCTGAACCGGCTCGAGCCGCAGGTGACCGTCACCTTGTTGCCGTCGGTGCCGACGTCGACCGGCTTGCCCGGCAGGTTGCGGGAGATGTCGGCGAGCAGCTTGCCGTGCACGAGCACCGTGCCGCCCTCGGCGACGTCGGCCGCGACCGTGATCCGCGCCGAGACCTCGTAGTCGAACGCCGACAGCGTCAGCGTGCCCTGTTCATCGGCCTCGATGAGGATGCCGGCGAGCACAGGCACCGGGGGACGGCTGGGCAGCCCGCGCGCGGCCCACGTCACGGCCTCGGCGAGAACGTCCCGCTCCACTCGAAACTTCACTCCGGCACTCCTTCTCGCAGCACGACGCGAACCACCGCGCGCTGGCGGCACCGGTGCCGACGGCCACGAGAGGCCCACCGGCAGGCCGCCGCACGCGCACCCCGACTCTAACCTCAGGGCCCCCTCGATCCACGGTCCGACTCCGCGAGGCGGCGGCGTGTGTGATCGAGCAGCTCCTGTTCGGCCGATATTCGGGCATAACGCCCGAACGTGGAGGGGGAACTCGCCTGTGGAGGAACTCTTTACGTTCGTCGGCGGCGTGCCGATGTGAACAGCGTCGGTGAGTGTGGGATGCGGGGCCCTCGACATTGCTCGACGGTCCGTGCGGATCCGGTCGGGGCTGAGAGCCGGTTCGGGTGCCGCATCCCTGGCAGTACCCGGTGTGGATTCTCTTCTTGGAGTTCTCTCATCGGATTCATCGGTGCTGTGGATTGTGTGGAGGAGCGCCGTCTGCGCAGGTCAGCCCTCGAATTGGGGGTGTGGACGCGGCCGTGGGCACGGCGTGGACGACGCAGCGACGGTGTGGACGACGTGGCTGTTCCCACATGCGGCTGCCGGTGGTTCCACATGCCGTCAACAGCGCGCGGGGCGTCGTACACCGGCTGTCCACCGATGATCCACAACCACGCGCCGAACGAGCTCTTCCGCGGTTGTCCACAGGGTTATCCCCACCTGTGGAGTCATCGTTGCACGTCAGAGACCTGTGAGCGCGATCGCGCCGGCTCTGGGTCGAGACAGTCCACACCTGTGGATTCCGTTGTGGACAAACGTCTTGAACAATCTCCGGAAAGGACTGTTGAACGACCGCCACAAACGTGTGACCTGCGTCGCAACAGTGTCGGGGAGTGTCAGTGACTCGGACGCCCGACCGCGTCCGAGCTGGTGACGACCTGGGGATATCGCGACCAAGACATGACCGTCCATTGGCGAAAAGCGGTGGCCGGGCAGGGATTGTCGGCCCGAAGGTGGAAATCCACAGGGCCTGGGGATGCGGCTCAGGAGCCGCTGGACTGCGACCGGATTCGAGTTGTGAGTTCGGTGACCTGGTTGTACACAGAGCGGCGTTCGGCCATGAGGGTGCGGATCTTGCGGTCGGCGTGAATGACCGTCGTGTGATCGCGCCCCCCGAACTGCTGCCCGATCTTTGGCAGCGACAGTTCGGTGAGCTCGCGGCACAGGTACATCGCGACCTGGCGGGCGTTGACGAGCACCCGGGAGCGCGATGAACCACACAGGTCGTCGATGGTCAGGCCGAAGTAGTCCGCGGTCTGCGCCATGATCGTGGCGGCCGTGATCGCGCTCGCCTGGGTGTCGGGCATGAGGTCCTTGAGCACGATCTCCGCCAGCCCCAGGTCCACGTCCTGGCGGTTCAGGCTCGCGAACGCCGTGACGCGGATGAGCGCTCCCTCGAGCTCGCGGATGTTCGAGGTGATCCGCGAGGCGATGAACTCCAGCACGTCGTCGGGAATGCTCAGTCGCTCCTGCACGGCCTTCTTCGACAGGATCGCGATCCGGGTCTCGAGGTCGGGCGGCTGCACGTCGGTCAGCAGCCCCCACTCGAACCGGCTGCGCATGCGCTCCTCGAAGCCGGACAGCTGCTTGGGCGGCACGTCGGAGGTGATGACGACCTGCTTGTCGGCGTTGTGCAGCGTGTTGAAGGTGTGGAAGAACTCCTCCTGCGTCTGCATCTTGCCCGACAGAAACTGGATGTCGTCGATGAGCAGCACGTCGATGTCGCGATACCGGCGCTGGAATCCGGCGGCCTTGTCGTCGCGGATCGAGTTGATGAAGTCGTTGGTGAACTCCTCGGAGTTCACGTACTTGACCCGCACGTTCGGGTAGAGGCTGCGGGCGTAGTCGCCGATGGCGTGCAGCAGGTGGGTCTTGCCCAGGCCCGACTCCCCGTACACGAACAGCGGGTTGTAGGCCTTGGCCGGGGCCTCGGCGACCGCGACCGCCGCCGCGTGCGCGAACCGGTTGCTGGCGCCGATGACGAACGTGTCGAAGGTGTACTTGGGGTTCAGCCGCGGGGGCTCGGTGTCGGGCCGGGAGGTGGTGTCGCGGGCCGCGCGCCGGTCTCCGAAGCCACGAGCCGGCTCGGGAGCCGGTGCCGAGGCCGGAGCCGGGGTCGACGCGTCGTCGGAGGAGGCCGTCGAGCCCGCCGGGTACCCGTCGAGCACCGGCTGTTCGCTGTCGCCCAGCGGGCCGCGCAGCGTCGGGTCGACGGTGACCGCGAGCCGCACGTCCTTTCCGGTCTGCGCGGACAGGGCTTCCACGAGCGACTCGCGGGCCCGGCTCTCCACGATGTCCTTGGTGAACTCGTCCGGCACGGCGATGAGCGCCGTGTCGCCCAGCATGCCCATGAGCGATGCCTGAGCGAGGAACGCACGCTGAGGGGCAGGCAAGCCGCCCTCGTTGAGGGACCGCAGCGTCGCCTGCCAGATCTGGGTGGCCTCTTCCTGCACGACGTCACTGTACGCGTGCGTCCGATTCTCGCCGTCGCGCGTCGCCGCGGCCGGCGGCACGTCGTCGGAGCCGGTCCGCCGCGTCCCCGCGTTCACGCGAGCAACTCCGCAGGTCACGGGCCGCGTTCGCAGAGCGTACAGATGTCCACACGGTTGTCCACAGCGTGTGGATTTCTCCGTGCGGCGGGCCCGTCGCGAGTTTGACCCCCCTTTACGCGCTGCCGTAACGTAGATGCTTGGCCTATCAAGCCGGTCGTCTTCGCATGCCCGTCGCCGATACACCTCGCGTGTCCCGCCCGTTTGCGCTCCGTAGGAGTGCGGGCGTGCACCGCTTCGAGAGGCGGGCGTCCGATCACGACCGGCGCACCTGCGTCATCTACGGAGAGCATCGTGAGCAAGCGCACCTTCCAGCCGAACAACCGCAAGCGGGCGAAGACCCACGGGTTCCGGCTGCGCATGTCGACGCGCGCCGGTCGCGCCATCCTGGCCGGCCGCCGTCGCAAAGGGCGCGAAAAGCTCTCCGCCTGATCGGCTCGCCGCGTGCTTCCGGCACGCCACCGGCTGCGCCGCCCCGCCGAGTTCCGGGCCGCGATCGGCGCCGCTCGGTCTGGCAGCCGCCTTCTTGTCGTTCACGCGACGCGACCTCCGACGCGCGCCGGTTCTCCGGCGCGCGTCGGGTTCGTCGTGTCTCGGGCCGTGGGTAACGCCGTCGTGCGCAACCGGGTCAAGCGTCGCCTGCGGGCGCTGGTCGCCGCCGGGCTGCCCGCACTGCCTCCCGGTGTCGACCTCGTCGTACGTGCCAACGCCGCGGCCGGCACCGCCACGTTCGACGACCTGCGCGCCGCCTTCGACCGGTGTCTGCCGCGGGCGTTGACCAAGGGGCGCGGGGCTTCGGCCGACGCGGGCGTGCCGGGCGGCGCCGGACCGGGGGGCCGGCCATGACCGACGTGAGCGATCCCCAGGGGCGCGATTCGCAGGGGCGCGGGCGGCGCTGGGCGGCGGCCCCGCTCATCGCGTTCGTGCGCGCCTACCAGATGTTTCTCTCGCCGCTGCTGCCGAGCAGCTGCCGCTTCTACCCGAGCTGTTCGGCGTACTCGCTGACCGCGCTGCGGCGGTTCGGCCCGGTGCGCGGCACCTGGCTGACCGTGCGCCGCCTGGGCCGATGTCACCCGTGGAACCCCGGCGGCGTCGACCACGTTCCACGCCGGGGGCACGACGGTCGCCCCATACGTTTGAATGAGTGGCGGTTGGCCGCCGAGCCTCAGGACCGCCTGGAGCGCTGAGCCAGCACCGACGTCGGGCCCGCGCGACAGCGCCGGATGTCCGGCCCCACCCGGTGGCATCTCGCCACCCGAGCACGAAGGACAGGCAGACAGGTCATGGAGAGGTCGTTCTGGGAGACACTGCTCTGGCCACTGGAGTGGTTCGTCGAGTGGGTGCTCGTGGCGTTCCACCGCGGCTTCGAACTGATCGGCATGCCGGGCGACTCCGGATGGACCTGGGCGTTCTCGATCGCCGGGCTCGTCGTCGTCATCCGCACGCTGCTGATCCCGTTGTTCGTGCGGCAGATCCAGTCCTCCCGGCGGATGCAGCTCATCCAGCCGGAGATGCAGAAGATCCAGAAGAAGTACAAGGGACGCACCGACCCCGAGTCGCGGCAGGCGATGTCCCAGGAAACGATGGATCTCTACAAGCGGACCGGCACCAACCCGCTGAGTTCGTGCATGCCGATCCTGCTACAGATGCCGATCTTCTTCGCGCTGTTCTCGGTGCTGAACAACCTCGGTCGGGTGGCCAGCGGGCAGCGCATCTCCGCGGGTCCGCTCGGGCAGCAGCTCGCCGCGCAGGCGGAGCAGTCCGACATCTTCGGGGCCAACCTGTCCGCGACCTTCCTGTACTCCGGGTCGCTGTCGGCCAAGATCGTCACCGTCGTGCTCATCATCCTCATGTCGGTGACGACGTTCACGACCCAGCACCAGCTGATGCGCAAGAACATGCCGGCGTCGGCACTCGAGGGGCCGTTCGCCCAGCAGCAGAAGATCATGCTGTACGTGCTGCCGCTGGTCTTCGCGATCTCCGGCGTGAACTTCCCCATCGGTGTGCTCATCTACTGGTTCGTCACGAACCTGTGGTCGATGGGCCAGCAGTTCTACGTGATCAACCGCATGCCGGCCCCCGGTTCCCCGGCCGAGCGGGCCCTGGAGGAGCGCCGCCGTCGCCGCGGCAAGGAGCACAAGAAGTTCTCCGTGCCCGGCCTGTCGCACGAGCAGCCGGCCGAGGAGGCCGCCGGCTCCTCCGGCACGGGCGCGACGGCCGTCTCCGACGAACCGCCGAGGCGGGTCAGCGGCCAGCGGGAACAGCCGCGCCGACAGCAACCCAAACGCAAGAAGCGCAAGCGCTGAGTGTCGCGGGCGCTGTCGCCCGCCGCGCAGCGACCATCGGACCACCGAAGGCACGCCGGCCCGTGACGGTCCGGCCGAGAAGGAGAAGTTCGCGATGAGCGAGAAGACCGAGCAGGAGCCCACTGCCGGTGCGGACCTGACCGAGCAGCAGGACCCCGACGCCGCCGCCCCCGCCGCCGTGGGGGACGCCGTGGAGCCCGAGCTGTCCGAGTCGGACGAGGAGTCGGGGTTCGACGCCGACGCCGAGCCTGAGTCTGAGTCGGATGAGCGTGACGACGCCGATGAGCGGGGGGCCGGCGAGCGGCCGCGCCGTGCCGGCAAGGACCGCACCGCGCAGCTCGAGCGCGAGGGCGAGGTGGCGGCCGACTTCCTCGAGCGGCTGCTCGACATCGCGGATCTCGACGGCGACATCGACGTCGACATCGACGGCGACCGCGCGTCGGTCGCGATCATCGACTCCGAGGAGGGCCGGGTGCCGCGGCGCCTCGTCGGCCAGGACGGGCGGGTGCTCGAGGCTCTGCAGGAGCTGACCCGCATGGCCGTGCAGGCCGCGACCGGCGAGCGGAGCCGGCTCATGCTCGACGTCGCCGACCACCGCGCCCAGCGTCGTGAGGCCGTCGTGAGCGTCACCCGACAGGCCATCGACGAGGTCCGCGCCAGCGGACGGCCGACGCCCCTGAAGCCGATGAGCGCCTTCGAGCGCAAGGTCGCCCACGACGAGGTGCTGGCCGCCGGACTGATCTCCGAGTCGGAGGGCACCGAGCCGTCTCGGCACGTCGTCGTCCTTCCCGCGTGACGTCTGGGCCGCCGACCGACGGGGACGAGCGTGCGGGCCGCCCCGGCGAGGAGCCGCGCAGCGCCCGGGGCCTCGACGCGTTGACCGATCCCCCGGAGGCGGCGGTCCAGCTGTTCGCCGGACAGCTCCCGGCCGCGGAGCACTTCGCCGGCATCCTCGCCACTCGCGGGGTCGATCACGGGCTCGTCGGGCCGCGCGAGGTGCCGCGGCTGTGGGATCGCCACCTCATCAACTGCGCCCTGCTCGCTCGGGCGATCCCCGATGGCGCTCGGGTGGTCGACGTCGGGAGCGGGGCCGGTCTGCCCGGAATCGTGCTGGCGATCGCTCGTCCGGACCTGCACGTCGAACTCGTCGAGCCGTTGGAGCGGCGGGTGCGCTGGCTGGACGCCGCCGTCGATGAACTCGGTCTGAATCAGGTGCGGGTGCATCGCGGCAAGGCGGAGGCCTTTTGGGGCGAGCTCAGCGGGGATGTCGTCACCGCGCGTGCCGTCGCGCGACTCGGGGAGCTCACCAGATGGTGTCTGCCGCTCGTCCCGATCGGCGGGGTGATGCTGGCGATGAAGGGCGCCTCGGTAGCGCGCGAGATCGAGGAGGACCGCGACGCGATGCTCGCCGCCGGCGCGGGAGACATCGAGCTCGTCACCCTCGGGGAGGACCTCGTCGAGGTTCCGACCCGCGTCGTGCGCGCGACTCGGGTCAGCGAAGGAGACGCTCGCGAAGCCAGGGACCGGGGCCGGCGTAACCGGCCACCGCGAGGCGGCAAGGCCCCTCGATCGGACAGGCACGGTCGCCCCCGCGGCCGCCGGTCCTGATCTGCGACACACCCCGGCGAGGCCTCGATCGGGTTGCGAGGCCAGGCATTAGCGTTGACCAAGCCCCGGCGGTAGTCCGCCCATGCCGGAACCCCGGCTCGGCCGGGAGTTCCAGTCATGAGAATGAGCGAGGGATCCACGTGGGACAGCACACTGGTCTGGGATGGCCGAGTGGCGAGAAGGCGACGCCGGCGGCGGACTCCCCGGACCCATCCCACCCCCGGTCGACGACCGGGCTCGGCTGGCCCGCTCCGAGCCCGGAGGCCGACACCCGCGCCCCAGAGACGCCGGGCGACGCCGTTTCACGTGAAACGGAGCAGTCGGACGTGTTCAAGGCGCCGGAGGAGTCAGAGGAGTCGGAGCCGATCACCGTCGAGAGCGATTCCACGACCGTCTCCTCCGCGGAGGGAGCGCCCATGCAGGAAGCGCCGATCGAGGAACCCACGGACGCGCCGGTCACGGATCACCCGGAGGTGGACCCGGTCGAGCTCGACGCGGCAGCCGCCGCAATCGCCTCCGCGCTGCCTCAACCGGCGACCGACGAGACGCCCCCGGCGCCCGCGGCCGCCGACGGTAACGCGACCGAGAGCAGCGCTCAAGGGAGGCGGCGGCCCGAGGGCGACCCGTACGCCCCAGAGTCCTGGCCGCGCCCCCCGGTGCCTCGTGTACTGACCGTCGCCAACCAGAAGGGCGGGGTCGGCAAGACCACGACCGCGGTGAACCTCGCCGCCGCCCTGACCCGCGGCGGCCTGAAGGTCCTGGTGATCGACACCGACCCGCAGGGCAACGCCAGCACGGCCCTCGGGATCGAGCATCACTCCGAGGTCCGCAGCATCTACGACGTCCTCGTCGACGAGGCGACGCTGAGCGAGGTCGCCCAGGATTGCCCCGATCTCCCCGGCCTGCGATGTGTGCCGGCGACCATCGATCTCGCCGGTGCCGAGATCGAGTTGGTCTCCTTCGTCGCCCGGGAGACGCGATTGCAGCGGGCGGTCGAGGCCTACCTGCGCGAAGCCGGCGACTCGGCGCCCGACTACATCTTCATCGACTGCCCCCCGAGCCTGGGCCTGCTGACGATCAACGCTTTCGTCGCGGCCCACGAGGTGCTCATCCCCATCCAGTGCGAGTACTACGCGCTCGAGGGTCTGTCGATGCTGCTGAAGAACATCGACATGATCCGTCGGCACCTCAACCCGACCCTGCACATCTCGACGATCCTGCTGACGATGTACGACGCCCGTACGCGCCTGTCCCAGCAGGTCGCTCAGGAGGTCCGCAATCACTTCCCCGACCAGGCGCTGCGCACGACGGTTCCGCGGTCGGTGCGGATCTCCGAGGCGCCCAGTCACGGGCAGACGGTCATGACCTACGACCCGATGAGCAGCGGAGCCCTGTCGTATCTCGACGCAGCCCGGGAACTCGCCGAGCGGGCCTGACGCCGCGAGGGCATGTTTCCCGTGAAACACGTCGGTGAAACCACAGGGCTGTAACCACACCCGTGGAACCCAGTGCTCGCGCGGCGCCGCGTGAGGTTCAGCGACGCAATGTCGGGCGCACGGCCCCAATCCATCCACAGGCCGCGCGGCCAGTTTCACGTGAAACGCGTCATCCACAGCCCTCGGTGCGTCGCCAACGCCCGCAGGTGCCGCACGCATAGGCTCGGGCAGGTCAATCCAGGTCAATCAACGGCGAAAGGGAGACGGAGATGACGGAGCGACGGCGGGGACTCGGGCGAGGGCTGGGCGCGCTCATTCCTACCGAACCGGCGATGGGGTCCGTGGCCCGTCCCCGAGATGTCTTCTTTCGCGATCAGTCACCCGCCGGTGACCGCGCCACCGCCTCCGGGGGGACCGACCGCGAGGCACGGTCTCCCGAGACGGCGTCGTACCGACCCCTGACGGGTCAGGTGCCGGTGATGACCGGCTCCGCCGCAGCTGCCGACACGATCGAGCACCACGAGTCCGACGCCGCCTCGGCGTCGACGCCGGAGACGACGCCGGGGACGACGGCGGAGGAGACGGTCACGACGGAGGCGCCCGCCGACAGCGAGAGCGACACCATCCTCCCCGTGCCGGGGGCCTCGTTCGCTCTGTTGCCGCTGGACGCGATCCGCCCGAACGCCCGCCAGCCCCGGCAGGTTTTCGACGAGGACGAACTCGCGGAGCTCGTGCACTCCATCAAGGAGATCGGCGTGCTGCAGCCGGTCGTCGTCCGGCCCGTGGCCGGCCACGCCGACCCAGCCGACCCGGCCGGTTCGGACGACGACGTCGCCTATGAACTCGTCATGGGCGAGCGGCGCTGGCGCGCCAGCCGCGAGGCGGGCGAGACGACGATCCCCGCGATCATCCGCTCCACCGGCGATGACGACATGCTGCGCGATGCGCTGCTGGAGAACCTGCACCGCACCCAGCTCAACCCGCTCGAAGAGGCCGCGGCCTACCAGCAGCTCCTCGACGACTTCGGCTGCACCCACGAGGAGCTGGCCAGCAAGCTGGGCCGCTCGCGGCCCCAGATCAGCAACTTCATCCGGCTCCTCAAGCTGCCTCCCCTGGTGCAGCGCCGGGTCGCCGCCGGGGTGTTGTCCGCGGGCCACGCGCGGGCGCTGCTTGCGCTCCCCGACGCCGCGGCGATGGAGCGGCTCGCCCAGCGCATCGTCGCGGAGGGCCTGTCGGTGCGCAGCGTCGAGGAGATCGTCGCCCTCGGCGGTGAGCCGGAACGCCCGGCTCGACGCGCCCAGCGCGGCGACGCCCGGATGCCCGAGCTCGACGACCTCGCGGCCTTTCTCGCCGACCGGTGGGATACCCGCGTGTCGATCGCGATGGGTCGTCGCAAGGGGCGGATGACCGTCGAGTTCGCGTCGGTCGACGACCTTAACCGGATCCTCGAGGCGATCGGTGAGCGCCCGCGCCGCGTCGACGGAGACCACCAGCTCGCCGGCTGAGGCGTCTGGCGCGGCACACGCGAAAGGGCCGGGATCCATGCGGATCCCGGCCCTTCGTCATTCGCGCGCCCCCACGCTGTGGGTGTCGCGGGTCGTCAGCCCGTGAAGGCCTCGAGCTCACGCAGCAGGCGCGGCTTGGGCTGGGCGCCGATGATCGTCTTGGCGACCTCGCCGCCGACGAAGACGTTCATCGTGGGGATGCTGGTAATCCCGTACTTGGCGGCGGTCTGGGGGTTCTCGTCGGTGTTGAGCTTGACGATCGTCAGCTTCTCACCGTGGGTGCCGGCGATCTCCTCCAGGATCGGGGCGACGGCCTTACAGGGCCCGCACCAGGGTGCCCAGAAGTCGACGAGGACGGGCTTGTCACTGCCCAGCACGTCGGCCTGGAATGTGGCGTCGGTCGTTTCCTTGATGTTCCCCATGAGGTCCTCTCCAGATGTGGGTGGGTCGGTGGATGGTCGGTGGTCGAAAGGAGCCGAGCGCAGGCCTGCGGCGCCGCCCGGCGACAGCTCACGTGGCGCTGGTCGTCAGCACCGCGGTGTCGACGGTGCGGGCCGTCTCGGGAGCGGCGGCGGTGTCGGCGTCGCCGAGTTCGGCGAGGGTGGCGAGGAAGCGCTCGGCGTCGAGGGCGGCGGCGCAGCCGGAGCCGGCGGCCGTGATCGCCTGCCGGTAGGAGTGGTCGACGAGGTCGCCGCACGCGAACACCCCGGGCAGGTTGGTGCGGCTGGTGCGGCCCTCGGCGAGCACGTACCCCTCGGGATCGAGGGCGACCTGGCCCTTGACCAGCTCGCTGCGCGGGTCGTGCCCGATCGCCACGAACACCCCCGTGACGTCGAGCCGGCGCTCCTCGCCGGTCACGGTGTCGGTGAGGGTGACGCCTTCGACCTTGGCGTCGCCGTGGATCGCCGTGACGGCGCTGTTCCACGCGAGCGTGATCTTCGGGTTGTCGAAGGCTCGCTCGGCCATGATCTTGCTCGCGCGCAGCGCATCGCGCCGGTGCACGAGCGTGACCGACCGGGCGAACTTCGTCAGGAACGTGGCCTCCTCGACGGCCGAGTCACCGCCGCCGACGACCACGATGTCCTGGTC
Organism: Piscicoccus intestinalis NBRC 104926; assembly: GCF_001515525.1. GTDB lineage: Bacteria > Actinomycetota > Actinomycetes > Actinomycetales > Dermatophilaceae > Kineosphaera > Kineosphaera intestinalis. The sequence continues at coordinate 14,395 of NZ_BCNQ01000071.1, forward strand.
GCGGAAGAAGAAGCCGTCGCACGTGGCGCACCAGGAGACGCCGTGGCCGGAGAGCCGCTTCTCGTCGTCGATGCCCAGCTCCCGGTAGGCCGAGCCCATCGCGAGGATGACGGCGCGGGCCCGGTGGGTGCGGCCCTCCCCGTCGACGACCTCCTTGACGGAGCCGTCGAGCCGGGCCTCCACGACGTCGTCGGCCACGAGCTCGGCGCCGAAGCGCTCGGCCTGGGTACGCATGTTCTCCATGAGGTCCGGGCCCATGATGCCCTCGGGGAAACCGGGGAAGTTCTCCACCTCGGTGGTGTTCATCAGGGCGCCGCCCGCGGTCACCGAGCCGGTGAGCACCAGCGGACGCAGGTTAGCCCGGGCCGCGTAGACGGCCGCGGTGTAGCCGGCCGGGCCCGAACCGATGATGATGAGGTCGCGCACGTCGGCGCCGGATTCGCCTGTGACCTGCGCCGACTCGGCCGAGGCGCCGTTCGCGAACGAACCGGCGGTGATGAAGCCCGCCGACTGCCCGAGGCCGTTGATGGAGTCGTTCACGAGTTGTCCCTTCACGCTGTGCTGCCGAGTTCCGCGTTCGTATCGACCAGGCGGTCCGCGCGGCGTCGGATGCCGACGACTGCCACGTCAACACATACCCCTAGGGGCATATTCCGTTCCGTGCCGCGAGGAGCCGGTCACGTCACTGAACACCCGCCGGGCCTGGAAGAATCCCGAGCAAGGCCCAGCCGTGTCGAGATCGCGAGCCCGGCCGACGCCCGAGGAGTCCGTGGATTCGAGCCGATACGAGCCTGTATCGGGACCTCACGATACCTGCGCCAGGCGGGGCGCCCCGGCTCCCGAGCGTCGGCGTGGCCGCGTCGGAGGATCAGCGTCGCCAGTGCGGCGTCCGAGTATCAGGGGGCGCGTCGGCGTCCGGAGTGTCAGCGCAGAGTGAGCGGACCGGCGAGCACCGACGTGGAGGCGGCGCCGCACTGGCGACTGACGACGCGCACGTCGCGCCCGTCGGCACCGTCGGTGACGACGACCGCGGCCGGGGCGCCGTCGTACACGGCGAGATCGACGACTGCCCGGGAGACGTCGGAGACGCCGAGGGCGGTGAGGCACTGGGAGACGCCGAGCGGGGTGCCGATCGGGCCGATCGCCGTGGACTCCGCCGACAGCGCGCGCAGCGGCGGCTGGGGTGAACTCCACAGCGCGGCGGCCTGGTCGGACAGGTGCGCGTGCGAGTACTGCGTCGAGCTCAGTTGCACGTGCACCTGCGCCGCGGACAGGGCGCCGGCCGCACTCCCCGGGGTCGCGGTCTGCGCGGGCGCGGCCGGGGACCCCGAGGCGGATGGCGAGGCCGAGGGCGAGGCGAAGTCCGTGGTGGGAGACGCCGGAGCGGTCACGGCGTCCGAGCCGTTGGCGCCGAAGTGGAACTGAGCCTGGGCGACGGGGTCGGCGGCGCTGCCGGTGGGTCCGAGCGCGTTGATGACGACGACCCCGCCGACGGCCGCGGCGGCCGCGACCCCGGACAGCCCCAGCAGCCACCCGCGGGAGGAACGACCCGCGGACGCGCGCGATGGGTCCCCCGAGGCCGCAGAGGACGACGCAGCCGAGGAGGGAGACGGTGCCGCGCCGCGGCGGGACGCCAACAGCGGCCGCACGTCGGCGCCGTCGTCGGGCAGCGGGCGGTGTTCCCGCTCGGCCGCGAGGCTGGCGCTGATGCGCTCGACGAGCTGCGGGGGCATCGGTCCGGGGTCGGGCAGTGTCGCGAGGAGTCGCTGAACGCCGGTGGGATCCTCGTCGTGCGAGGAGCGCCGGCGAGAGAGAGGTCGCGTCACGGTCTCCACCTCGGTCATGCTGCGTCAGGGCGTCGGGCACATTGGGGCCAGGTCGGGGCACGGCGACCGCGTGTGCGGTGGCCGCGTCGGCAACAAGGTGCTGAGAGGTCTGACGCTCCGGGCAACCCGGAGGTTCCCTGACCCGACCCTGACCACCCCTGGGAGGCCCCCACCCGCCGGGCGAGAACCGACCGCCCAGCGACAGGGGCGGTGCGGATCGGCTACGGCCGCAGCAGCGGCGCCAGCGCGGCCCGACCCCGGGCGCAGCGGGACTTTACGGTGCCCTCGGCGACACCGAGGATCTCGGCGGTCTCGGCGACGCTCAACCCGTGCATGTCGACGAGGGTCAGCGCCAGCCGCTGCCCCTCCGGCAGCGTGGCGAGCGCGGCCTGCACGTCGAGGCGGGTCTCCACCGACGCGTGCCGGTCGTGCCGGTCGGCGATGAGCGGGGCGTGGTCCTCGGGCAGTTCGCTGGTGGGGCGCCGGCGGCGCAACCGGTCCAGACAGGAGTTCACGACGATGCGGTGCAGCCAGGTCGTCACGGCCGACTGCCCGCGAAACGTCTCGGCGCGCCGGAACGCCGAGATGAAGGCCTCCTGGACGGCGTCGGCCGCGAGCTCGGGGTCGTTGGTCGTGCGCAGGGCGACGGCCCACATGCGGTCTCGGTGCCGACGGAACAACTCACCGAACGCGTCCGGATCGCCGGCGCAATGTGCGGTGAGCAACTCGGCGTCGGTGGGGTCGGCGACGTCGAGCGGGGTGCGGGGCATCAGGAGAGCAAGGTTATCTCGTTGATGCGCGCGCGGTACTTGCCATCCGATTCCTGAGCGGTCTTGGTGACCCACACGATGAGGTAGCGGCCGGCCACCGGGTTGCGCACCGGCACGCTGCGGGCCCCGTTGCCGTCGTCGATGGCGCCGATCCGGGTGGCGTCGCGCATCGAGCGGCGATCGGCGGCGTAGAACTCGAGGTTCTGCGAGCCGCCGCTGGCCGGCAGCTGCACCCGGATCTCCTTGACCGTCGTGTCGCCGGGCAGTTCGACGATGAGGCCGACGCCCTCCTTGTTGGTGCCCATCGGGCTGTTGTAGCCCTCCGACCGCCAGCCCGAGTTCGCGTCACCGTCGAGCACGGACGACGCCAGCGACTCGTTCTCGCTGCCGTCGCCCTGCGGGTCGAAGGAACTGACTCCGACCGGGGTGATCGCGTTGCCCGTCGTGGCCGTGCCCGTTCCGGTGCCGGTGTTGCCGGTGTTGCCGGTCGCGGTCGGCGAGCCGGTCGTGGTGGGCGTGGCCGCACCGGCCGCCGGCTCTTCCCCGACTCCGCGCGAGAACATGCCAGTGAGAGTGGGAATCGCGAACAGCAGTGCGAGCACGATGATGCCCGCGACGACGGTGAGGATGAGCTTGGCGTGGCGGCCCTCGACCTCGGGGGTCGGCGGCAGCAGCGGAGCCGGCGGGGGCAGCGGGGTGTTGCGTTGCTCCTCGAGGGCCTCGGGCAGGTTGAGGAAGCCGGGGTCGGCTCGACGCTCCTCGAGACGGCGCCGCGTGCTGGCCGCGCGGGCCTCGCGCTGCCCCTCGCGGTGTTCGCGCACCCGGGCGATGGGACCGACCGAGGCGGCCGCGCGCGGCGGGGCCTGCTCGGAGCCGGGCCGCACGACGGGGATCGCCTGCGTCGCCGCGGGCGAGGTGGGCGAGGCGGGCTGGGCCACCGCGGCCGTGCGCGTCGACACGTGCCGCACGAGCGTGTGCGACCACGGCGAGATGCGTGCGACCAACTCGGTGGGGGTGCGGGGACCGGTGTCGTGGTTGAGCGTGGCCCGGCAGATCGCGTCGAGATCCGGCGGCACGGCGGTGGCGATCTCCGACGGGGCGGCCACCCCGCCGACGATCCGGGGAGCGGGCTCCAGCCCGGGCACCCGCTGCGGCAGCGGCCACCGGGTGGTCATCGCGGCGTACATCAGCGCGACCGTGGAGACGGTGTCGACGCGTTCGGCGCGCGGACCGTCGGTCTCGTCTGTGCCCTCGAGGGCGGCGGCGGTGGCCAGCCCGGCGATCTTGATGAGCCCGCCGTCGGTGCGGCGCACCGAGTGCGGGGTGATGTGTAGGTGATGCAGCCCGCGTTCCGCGGCGACGGCGAGCCCGCTGGCGACCTCACCGGCGATGCGGCGGGCCTCCTCGGGCGGCAGCGGCCCGGCGTGCACGAGATCGGCGATGCTGCGCGAGTCGGCCAGCGACTCCTCGACGAGCCAGCTGATCTCCTCACCGGCTCCCACGTCGAGCACCCGCACGAGCCGGTGGTCGTTGAGGGCGGCGCTGCGCCGGGCGGCGTCGACGATCGCGTCGGCCCGGGCCAGGTTGCTGGGGAAGACGGTCATCGAGACCTCGCGCCCCAGCGTCGAGTCGACGGCCGACCACACCTCGATGGATCCCAGGTGCGCCCGTCGCTCCTTGAGGGAATAGCGGCCGGCGATCACCCGTCCTGTACCTACGCCGTACACCGCGGTCTCCTCATGTTCGTCCCTGTCTGTCGGGGAGATCGTCGGTACCGCTAGAGTCGGCGAACACGCCTGTCCCGCAGAACCTTCGACCGAGTCGTACGAACCGTTGGTGACGCGTGTGCGAACACACCGATCCGTGACGCCAGTCTAGGCTGCGGGCTGCTTTCGACCTCGCGCGCCTCGCACGCGTCGCAGCATCGGTTGCAGGACCGAGTCGATCTCCCGCACGCGCATGCGCTTCGCGGCGGCGACGTACAGCAGCACGAACAGGGTTCCGCCGATCGCGAGGGCGATGAGCGCGATGAGCCGGCCGTGGGCGGTGAAGGTCTCGCTGAGCCACACCACCGCCAGGGCGACCAGCGCCGCCGGCAGCGACGCGACGGTGACGCGCACGGTCGTGCGGACGACCCCGGCCATCGGCAGGCCCTGCAGACGCCGGGACAGCCAGAGCACGGCGAACAGCGCCGCGGCCATGTTGCTGACGGCCTGGCCGAGCGCGACGCCGACGGCGCGGAACTCCGAGGGGACCCACAGGCAGCCGATCGCGATGGCGGCCGCGACGCCGGTGTTGACGAGCTGCAGGAAGAACGGGGTCTTGGCGTCCTCCATCGCGAAGAACGCGCGCTGCATGACGTAGAAGGCGCCGTAGGCCGGCAGGCCGAGCATCATCGCCATCATCACGTAGCCGATGGCGTCGGTGGTCTGCACCGTGTTGCCGGGGAACACGATGCGGGTCAGGTAGGGGCCGAGCACGAGCGTGCCGATCATGATCGGCACCGTCGCGATCCCGGTCAGCGTGAGGCCCTGCACGACGCTGCCGCGCAGCGAGCCCACGTCCTTGACGGAGGCGGCCCGGCTCATCGTCGTGAACAGCGCCGTCACCAGCGAGACGGTGATCAGCCCGTGCGGGGTCATGAACAGCAGGAACGCCTGGTCGTAGGGCAGCTTTCCGGTGTCGCCGTGCTCGACCGAGGTCAGCACCCGGGACTGCACGACGAGCCCGAGCTGCGCGACGACCAGGGCCGCGAACGTCCACACGGCGACCCGGCCGGCGCTGCCGAGACCGACTCCGCGCCACCCGAACCGGGGCGTGTAGCGGAAGCCGCCGCGATACAGCGGCAAGAGCAGCACGAGGGCCTGCGCGGCGACGCCGAGCACGAGGGAGCCGGCGAGCAGCCAGATCATCTCGGCGGTGTACGCACCCGGCGAGCCCACCCCGCGCCCGTGCTGACTCATGAACCAGCCGAGACCGGCGATCCACACGACGTTGCACAGCACCGGCGACCACATGAACCAGCCGAAGCGCTCGCGCGCGTTGAGCACCTGGCCGAGGATCGTGTAGATGCCGTAGAAGAAGATCGCCGGCATGCAGATGTAGGCGAACGCCACCGACAGCGCGAACTGCTGCTCGGGCCACGTGTCGCTGGAGAACAGCCTGACGAGGAGCGGCGCCCCGGCCACGCACACGAGGGTGACGACGAGCAGACCGAGGATCGCCAGCGTCAGGAGCCGGTCGACGAAGTCCTTGCCGCCGTCCGGGTTCTTCTCCGCCTTGGTGATCTGCGGCACGAGCACCGCGTTGAGCACGCCGCCGGCCAGCAGCAGGTAGACGGTGTTCGGCAGCGTGTTCGCCACCGCCCAGGCGTCGCCGGCGAGCGAGCGCCCGAAGACGGCCATGATCATCGACGAACGCACGACCCCCAGCAGCCGGGAGACGAGGCTGCCGCCGGCCATCACCGCGCTGTGTCGCGCCAGCCGGCTGTTCGAGGTCGTCGTGCCGCCGGTCGTGTCCCGGTTCGTGTCACCGGTCGCGTCACCGGTGGGGGTCCGGGTGTCCTCGCCGCTCATTCGTGGTCGATCTCCTTGAGGTCCTCCGTCGGCACGCGAGGCCGCCCGACGCGCAGGGCGCGGAACAGCCCCGCGATGAACACCACGCCGGCGAGCCCACCCAGCCCGAGCATGAGCCACCCGTTGGTGGGTTGCACTCGCACGCGCACCGTGGCGTCGGAGCCGAGCCTAGTGTTCGCCGGGGTGGCCAAGTGCGTCGACACCGGCACGACACCCGCGGCGATCGCCTCGACCTGCACCCGCACCGTCGTGCGGCTGCCCGCGCGAATCGTCAACGGAGCCGGTTCGGCCACCACCCGCAGCCGCGGCGGGCGGCCCTCGGGCTCGAACACGACCCGCACGTCGCGCACGTCGACGTCGAGCCGGTTGACCACCGTCACCTGCAGCACGCCGGAGTCGGCGAAGAAGTTGATCGTGCTCGGCACGACCGACACACCGGTCGCCAGCGCCGCGACCCGCTCGCGCAGGAGCTCCTCCAGGTCGGTCCACACCCGGGGGGCGGCGCGCCACCGCGAGGACAGCAACGCGTCGAGCGCCTCCTCGTCGGGCACCACGAGGGAGTCGGACCGGGCCGACAGCACGCTGGACAGGCCCCCCACCTGCCCGTACTGGCTCTCGATGCGGGTCAGCGCCGCGGTGGTGACCGGAGACGGGCCGGCCGACGTCGGGTCGGTGACATCGGCCAGCGGCGACCCGACGGTGTGCTGCGCGTTCCCGGCGTCGAGCAGCCCGTCGGTGCCGGTCAGCTGGATCCACGGCGTGCCGGCGAGCGCCGTGAGCAACCCCTGCACGACCGGCGGAGACGGGGAGAACTCGCGGCCGGCGGCGATGACCACCGAGCGGTGCCGGCCCGGGGCCTGCGCGACGAGCGCCCCCGTCTCCGCGAGCACCTGCAGCGTGAGCTCGGTGGTCTCCTCCGGGTCGTTGGCCGTCATGAGCAGGCGGGAGAGTTCGTCGTCGAACGTGATGACCGGGGTGCCGTCGGCGGCGCGGCGCGCGGCCGAGCCGGAGGAGTCGGGGTCGGCGTCGTAGGCGGAGGCGGGAGCAATCGTGGCCGCCGCGCCGCCGGCACCTCCCGACGCGAACGCCTGCCGGACGCGTTCGCCCGCGGACGTCGACAGGGGGCGGCCGACCGGCCAGGCCACGCGGGCGGCCCCCGGCAGGCCGAGCAGCTCGGGAACGTCGGACGTTTCGCTCGGGGCGCCGCCGAGGGCCCGGTTCAGCGTGGCCGGCGAGGCGTCCGCGGCGACCAGGGCCGACAGGTCGGGGTCGTTGCGCGGCAGAGCCCAGATGCCGTGGTCCGTGGCCAGTTCGGCCAGCCGCGTGCGCAGCGCCTGCTGGGCCGGCTCCGCGGGGTCCGGCGAGGCCGGCTGTGCGGCGGGGTTCGGGGCCTGCGTGGGCGTGGGGGTGGGCGTGGCCGTCGGGGTCGACGGTGCGGTGGGTGTGCTCGGGGTGCCCGTCGCGGTCGTGTGCGTCGCGGTCGTGGGCGCCTCGGTCGGGGAGGCGTGGCTGTAGTCCGGGGTGTCGAGAAGGGCGGGGTCGACGGCGTAGGTGACCCGGTGCTGCGAGGTGGCCGCGAGCACCCGGTCGATCCGGCCGCCGGGCTCGAGGGCCTGCGACCACGCGTTCGCACGGTCCGGCCCGGTCGCGGTGACGAGAGTCGGGTCGGCGTCCAGCGTCAGCGGCACGATGACGGAGGTCGCCAGCGGCTGGTACTCCTTGCGCCCTTGGAAGGGCAGGAAGGACGCCCGCACCGTGGACACCGCCTCCCCTGAGGCGCCGGCGGGCTGCTGCACCTGCGCCCGCAGCCGCATGGGAATCGCCCCGAACGGCCGGTCGGGGTTGATCGCGTCGCCGGGGATCGTCAGCTGCAGCTGGGTCGTCGCGCCGGGCGCCATCGTCCCCGGGGTGGTCGCGGCCGCGATGACCCGCGTGTCACGGCGCAACTCGCCGTCGGCGGCGAACCGTCGGATCTGCGTGCGGGTGCGCAGGTCGCTGGCGGCGCCCAGCTGCACCCCGACCTGCACCGGGCCCGCCGTCGGGTCGGCGCCGGTGTTCGTCAGCCGCGCGACCAGCCGCACGTCGGTGCCGGGCACCGCGATGATCGGGTCGAGTCGCTCCACGCGCACCGAGAGCGCGGCCTGCGCGGCCAGCGCTGTCTGCACTGCCGGCGCTGTCTCGGGGGAGTCCGACGGCACCGCCTGAGGGGCCCGGTGAGCCGCGGCGGCAGCGGCGGCACCCGTCGGGGCCCGCGTCGCGGCGGCACCGATGATGCCGACGATCGCCACCCAGAGGCCGAGTGCCAGGGCGGTCACAACGGAGGCGACGCGACGGGCTCGCGGGGCGCGCGAGATCATCCCTCGCCGGCCAGCCTCTCCCAGGCCAACTGCGCGATGCGGCGCTCGTTGGGGAAGGTCAGCCGGTCCTGGACCTGCCGCAACGGGATCCACTCGACGTCGATCGCCTCGCGGTCCGGGTCCTTCTCGACCGTGAGGTAGCCGCCGGTCGCCTCGAGCAGGTAGTGGTGCACGATCTTGTGCACCCGCCGGTCGTGGGTGGAGAACCAGTAGTCGATGGTGCCGAGCGTGGTCAGCACGCGGCCCTGGATGCCGGTCTCCTCCTCGACCTCCCGCTCGGCGGTCTCCACGAGAGTCTCGTCGTTCTCCTGATGGCCCTTCGGCAGGCACCACTCGATGCGCCCGGCCCGGTTGCGGCGTGCGATGACCGCGATGTGGGCGCGGCCCTCCTGCACGTCGACGACGATTCCACCGGCCGACGTCTCCAGCACCGCGGGCAGCCGCCGAGGCGCTCTCGCGGGGCGTGGAGTGGACGTCATCTTTGTACTTTAACGAGATCCTCAGGATCATCGCCGCACGCCATGGTGCTCGGC
>NZ_BCNQ01000072.1 GCF_001515525.1 Piscicoccus intestinalis NBRC 104926
GGCCGCCGCCCCGAGCGCGCGCCGCGGGCGCCGAGGCGATGCCTCCGGTCAAGTGGCCGCCGCCGAAGGCGAGGAGTCCGGCTTCGTCCTGCGCGAGGACGACGAGGACGACGCGCCCGCGCAGCAGGTCGTCACGGCGGGCGCCACCGCCGACCCGGTCAAGGACTACCTCAAGCAGATCGGCAAGGTCGCGCTCCTCAACGCCGAGCAGGAGGTCGAGCTCGCCAAGCGCATCGAGGCCGGCCTGTTCGCGGAGGAGAAGCTGAACTCCGGCGACGAGTTGGAGCCGCAGCTGCGCCGTGACCTGTGGTGGATCGCGCAGGACGGCAAGAACGCCAAGAATCACCTCCTCGAGGCCAACCTGCGGCTCGTGGTGTCGCTGGCCAAGCGGTACACCGGCCGCGGCATGCTGTTCCTGGATCTGATTCAGGAGGGCAACCTCGGTCTCATCCGCGCGGTCGAGAAGTTCGACTACACCAAGGGCTTCAAGTTCTCCACGTACGCGACGTGGTGGATCCGGCAGGCGATCACCCGCGCGATGGCCGACCAGGCCCGCACGATCCGCATCCCGGTGCACATGGTCGAGGTCATCAACAAGCTCGCCCGCGTGCAGCGCCAGATGCTGCAGGACCTGGGTCGCGAACCGACTCCTGAAGAGCTCGCCAAGGAGCTCGACATGACCCCGGAGAAGGTCGTCGAGGTGCAGAAGTACGGCCGCGAGCCGATCTCGCTGCACACCCCGCTCGGTGAAGACGGCGACAGCGAGTTCGGTGACCTCATCGAGGATTCCGAGGCGGTCGTGCCCGCCGACGCCGTGAGCTTCACGCTGCTGCAGGAGCAGCTGCACTCCGTGCTCGACACGCTGTCCGAGCGCGAGGCCGGCGTGGTCTCGATGCGCTTCGGTCTCACCGACGGTCAGCCCAAGACCCTCGACGAGATCGGCAAGGTCTACGGCGTGACCCGCGAGCGGATCCGCCAGATCGAGTCCAAGACGATGTCCAAGCTGCGCCACCCGTCCCGCAGCCAGGTGCTGCGGGACTACCTCGACTGACGCACACGTGCGAAGCGCCCGCCCGGCTCACCCGGGCGGGCGCTGTCGTGTCAGCGACCGGCGTACCGGTCGACCTCGCGCAGCACCTGGTCGAACAGGCTGCGGTCGAGGGCCGCGCCCTCGCGGCGCACGGCGTCGGGGGCCAGGCGCACGATGCGGTCGAGGCGCACCTCGCTGGGGCGGCGTTGCGGGTCCCAGCCTCCGGTGCCGATGTCCATCCAGAACCGGCCGGCGCGAGCCTCCTGCTGGGCGTCGCGGTCGTGGTCCTGGCTGGTGACCTGCAGCGCGAGCAACCAGTCGTCGTCGCGGCCGATGATGAGCGCGGGCCGGTCCTTGCCCTGGGTGTGGTCCTCCTCGTAGGGAACCCACGCCCAGACGACTTCGCCCGGGTCGGCGATGCCGTCCGGCGTGGGGGAGTAGGAGGTCGGTGGGCGCCCGGTGAAGTCCGGCCCGCTGCGGACCGTCGCGGTGGTGCCCCGGCTGTCCGCACGCCGGCTCGGCCGGGTCACCCGGTGGGAGTTGCTGGAGCGACTGCCGGTGTTGGAACGCCGTTTGGCGGTGCGGGAGGCGGAGGCGGAGCGACGGGCTCCGGTGGCCGCACCCTGCAGGGCGGCTTTGCCGACGCGGACCGCGGCGTCGCCGAGGGCCCGACCCAGGCTGCTGAAGTCCATGGCGTGAGCGTAGAGGACTCGGGCCATGGGATGATGGCCCCCGGCCCACCGGTCCGACGTCTGAACTCCCGGCCGGTCCGACGCCCCCGACATTCCCGAGCCCTGACGCCCCCTAAGCCCCCTAAGTCCCCGACACATCGAGGTCCATTCCGTGCCACCGACGGCCACCACTGTGCTGCCACCTCATGCCACGCCCCCGGAGCGCATCCGCAACTTCTGCATCATCGCCCACATCGATCACGGCAAGTCGACCCTGGCCGATCGCATGCTGCAGAAGACGGGTGTGGTCGAGGAGCGGGCCATGCGCGCGCAGTACCTGGACCGCATGGACATCGAGCGCGAGCGCGGCATCACGATCAAGAGCCAGGCCGTGCGCATGCCGTACGAGCTCGACGGCGAGCCGTACGTGCTGAACATGATCGACACCCCCGGCCACGTCGACTTCACGTACGAGGTGTCGCGGTCGCTGGCGGCGTGCGAGGGCGCGATCCTGCTCGTCGACGCGGCCCAGGGCATCGAGGCGCAGACCCTCGCCAACCTGTACCTGGCGATGGAGAACGACCTGACGATCATCCCGGTGCTCAACAAGATCGACCTGCCGGCGGCGCAGCCGGAGAAGTTCGCCGAGGAGCTCGCGGGGCTCATCGGTGTCGACGCCTCCGAGTGCCTGAAGGTTTCCGGCAAGACCGGCGCCGGCGTCGAGGAGCTGCTCGAGCAGATCGTGCGGCAGATCCCGCCTCCCGTCGGGGAGGCCGACGGGCCCGCCCGGGCGATGATCTTCGACTCCGTCTACGACACCTACCGCGGCGTCGTCACCTACGTGCGGGTCGTCGACGGCAACCTCAACCCGCGCGAGCGCATCGCGATGATGAGCACGAAGGCCACCCACGAGCTGCTCGAGATCGGCGTCATCTCACCCGAACCCGTGCCGAGCAAGGGCCTGGGAGTCGGCGAGGTCGGCTACCTGATCACCGGCGTCAAGGACGTGCGCCAGAGCCGGGTCGGCGACACCATCACCAACGAACGCCGGCCCGCGCACCAGGCCCTCGGCGGCTACCGCGACCCGCGGCCGATGGTGTTCTCCGGGCTGTACCCGATCGACGGCTCGGACTACCCGGAGCTGCGCGACGCCCTCGACAAGCTCAAGCTCAACGACGCCGCCCTCGTCTACGAGCCGGAGACCTCCGCCGCGCTGGGGTTCGGGTTCCGCGTCGGGTTCCTCGGCATGCTGCACCTGGAGATCGTGCGCGAGCGCCTCGAGCGCGAGTTCGGCCTCGACCTCATCTCCACGCTGCCGAACGTCGAGTACGACGTGACGATGGAGGACGGCTCGCTCGTCGACGTGTCGAACCCGAGCGAGTTTCCGACCGGCAAGATCAAGGAGGTCCGCGAGCCGATCGTGCGGGCGGGCATCCTCGCGCCGAGCGACTTCATCGGCGCGATCATGGAGCTGTGCCAACAGCGCCGCGGCGCGCTGCTCGGCATGGACTACCTCTCGCCCGAGCGTGTCGAGATGCGGTACACGCTGCCGCTGGCCGAGATCGTCTTCGACTTCTTCGACCAGCTCAAGAGCCGCACCCGCGGATACGCCTCGCTGGACTACGAACCCGCCGGCGACCAGGTCGCCGACCTCGTCAAGGTCGACATCCTGCTGCAGGGCGAGCAGGTCGACGCGTTCAGCGCGATCGTGCACAAGGACAAGGCGTACGCCTACGGCGTGGCGATGGCCGGCAAGCTGCGCGAGCTCATCCCGCGCCAGCAGTACGAGGTGCCGATCCAGGCCGCGATCGGCAGCCGCATCATCGCGCGCGAGACGATCCGCGCGATCCGCAAAGATGTGCTCGCCAAGTGCTACGGCGGCGACATCAGCCGCAAGCGCAAGCTGCTGGAGAAGCAGAAGGAGGGCAAGAAGCGCATGAAGATGGTCGGCCGCGTCGAGGTGCCCCAGGAGGCGTTCATCGCAGCCCTGTCCTCCGACGGTGCCGACAAGGCCAAGAAGTAGCCCTGTGTCGCTGGGTGCGGACTCTGTCGAGGCGGGGTCGTCGGGGGAGTGGCCGCGGCGCGAAGTCGTCTCGTTCGGGCGACGCGACGGGCGGCGGCGGGGCCGGTTCGCGCGGCAGTACCCGCCGCACCTCGACCGCTTGGTCATCGTGCCGTCGCGCGGGGAGCGGGCGGCGAGCCTGGCCCCCGGCTGGGTGTTCGACGCGCCCGAGGCGTTCGGGCGCGACGCGCCGCTCGTCGTCGAGATCGGCTCCGGCACAGGGGAGGCGGTGCTGGCGTCGGCGCGCGCCCGGCCCGATGTCGACCACCTCGCCGTGGAGGTCTACCGACCGGGTGCGGCGCGGACGGTCGCCCGGGCCGGCGCCGCGGGGTTGACGAACGTGCGGGTCATCGAAGCCGACGCGCGGGCGCTCGTGGCGGGCGGGCTGGCTGAGGGCTCGGTGGCGGAGGTCCGGGTCTTCTTTCCCGACCCGTGGCCCAAGGCCCGGCACCACAAGCGGCGGCTCGTCGACGAGGCGTTCGTCGCCGACGCGACCCGGGTGCTGAGCCCCGGCGGGGTGTTGCGGTTGGCCACCGACTGGGAGCACTACGCCCACCAGATGCGTCGCGTCGCCGACGCCTGCCCGGCCCTGGAGAGCGCGACGCCTCCGCAGAGCGGCGGCGAGCCCGGCTGGGCGCGGCGGTTCGCCGGGCGCCCGGAGACGACGTTCGAGCGCAAGGGGCTGCGCGCGGGCCGACGCATCTACGACCTGGAGTACCGCCGCCGCGCGGGCTGATTGTCCATAGCTGCCCAGGCTGCCGCGAGGTACTGCGTCGTCGATCGTCGCGCCGCGTACCGTTGACGCATTCGACACATTCGTCGCAGGGGTGGGAGGTCATGGCAGGTTCGCGAGCGAGGAGCCGTAACGACCCGCAGCGGCGGGACACGATCATCGACGCCGCGCTGGCGGTGATCACCGAGCTCGGTGTCCACAAGACCACCCACCGCCGGATCGCCGCGGCCGCCGACGTGCCGCTGGGCTCGCTGACGTACTACTTCGACAGCCTCGACGACCTGCTGGGGCAGGCGTTCGTGCACCTCGTGGACGTCAAGTCCGCCCAGTTCCGCCGGGCCATGGAGATCGCCGCCACGCCGGCTCAGGCCGCGGAGGCGGTGGTGGACCTCGTCTGCGGGTCGGCCTACGCTTCGCCCCAGGACATGAACCTCATCTTCGAGATGTACGCCTACGCGCATCACAATCAGGTCGTCTGCGACGCGGCCGGCGAGTGGGTAAGGCGCAGCCGGGCGAGCCTCGGGCTGCACTTCGCGCCGGAGGTCTGTGCCGCGCTCAACGTCATGATCGAGGGCTGGCCGATGCACCGGGCCTTCCTGGGGGCGGACCTGGACCGCCGGCTCGTCGCCGCCAGCGTCGACCTCCTCATCACGCAGATGCCGGAGCGCCTCGAGCCGGCTACCGCGGCCCGCCGCCCGTGAGGGGACGGGTCACCTTCGCCAGGCTCGCCGAGACCAGCAGCAGCACGACGGGAACCGCGAACGCGGCGTAGACCCCGAACGCCTCCCCGATCCCGCCCAGCGCCGGTCCGACGGTCAGGTTGGCCAGGTAGACGATCATGATGATCATGTTGACGCGGGCCGACGCCTTGGCCGGATCGTCACTCATCGACGCGACGCTCATGGGAAAGCCGAGCGCGAGGCCCAGCCCCCACAGCGCCAGCGCGACATAGGTCAGCGGGGAGTCTCCGGCCGCCATGAAGCCCGCCACGCCCACGGCGGTCACGAGGCACGAGACGAGGACCGTGCGGTACCGCCCGATGGCGTCGACGACGAAGCCGCCGAGCAGGCGCCCGAGCGTCATGAGGATCCAGAACAGGCTCAGCGCGTAGGCGGCCTGGGACGGGGTGAAGCCGGCGCCGGTCATCGCGATCGGCACCCAGGTGCCGGCGCTGGTCTCGGCCATGATGAAGGTGAAACCGATGAGCGCGATCAGCTGGCTGCGCCGTTCGAACCACACCGCCCGGGACCGGGGCTCGGCGGCCTTCTCGGCGGGTCGTCCCCGCGTCGGATGACGCGGCAGGGCCAGGGAGGCGGCCACCGAGGCGACCATCGCGATCAGGGCGATCAGGCCGAAGTGCGTGTCCAGCGACATGCCGGCGTCGCTGACCACCCCGGTGAGGAAGGCCGCCGACAGCATGCCCAGGCCGAAGGCACCGTGGATCGCCGCGAAGACGCTGCGGCGCGCCGCCTTGTCGACCAGGGTCCCCTCGTAGTTGCCGACGAAGTCGACCACCGCCAAGGGCGCTCCGAAGAGAACCAGCAGCACGCAGCTGACCGGCAGGTTGCCGCCCTGGATGGCGAAGCCGGCGAGCGCCAACGATACCGACGCCAGGATGTACCCCGCCGTTGCCACAAGGCGCGACCCGAAGCGCTCGACCAGCGCGCCTGCCGGCCCGATGGCGAGGAGTCCGCCGACGGGCACGAGCATGGCGATGAGCCCGAGTTGCAGCGTGGACGCCTCGAGGAGCCGCTGAACGTCGGGGCCGCGACTGAACCACGTGTTGAACAGCAAGCCCCGCATGAGGAAGAGCACGAACACGGCGGCGGTCCACACGGGAACCTTCGGGGCTTGAACCACCATGGTCGGCTCCCCCGCATAGGGGGCGGAGGGCGAGGCTGACACGACAGGCTCCTGTTGCGACGCGGCGTGGGGGTGAATATGTACGATCGTACACACTTTCCGATGGCGCTATCGCAGTGCGCCTCGCAGCAGCATCGTCAGGCTGGCAGCAAGGGTGCCCTCCACATCGTCCAGGCCGCCGAAGACGCGCGGGTCGAGCGCGGCCGCCTCGACCAGCACCGGCGCCGGATGCGCCAGCGACCACAGTTCGGCGATCATCGCGTGCAGGCCGGTCAACAGCAGGCCGCGATCGCTCTCGGCCAGCGCCGAAGAGCCGGTCGCGACGACGACGGCATCCAGCAGGCGCGCCATGTGTGCGGCCATGGACGGTTTGAACGCCAGGACCTCCTCGACGGTGACGTTGTGTTCGAGCACGGTCGTCGCGCACGACAGCAACTCGCAGAGCAACGGGCGGGCCGCCACGGTTCGGGCCAGTACCTCCGCGACCTGCGCGACGTCATGATCGGTGGACCCGGAGAGCTGATCGACGCAGTCGCCGACCCACCCCTCGTACTCGCGGTCCAGCAGGACCAGCAGGATCGCCTCCCGCGATCCGAAGTAGCGCAGCACGTTCGACTTCGCGAGGCCGACCTGGCGCGCGATCTCGTTGAGGCTCACGTCGCGAACCCGCGATTCGATGATGAGCTGCCGCGTGACGTCGAGGATCTGGGTGCGGCGCACCTCGCGCTGCTCGTCGGTGCGTGCGCGCCGGAACTTCTGATCAGTCACTCGTTTCCCTTTCAGACCACTGGTCTGTTAGTGTACTCACAAAATTACAGACCACCGGTCCCTTAGGAGTCAGCATGAACGAGGTCGTCGTCCTCATCGGAGCAGGATCCATCGGCCGCGCCATCGCGCGCCGCGTCGCCGCAGGTCGCACCATCTACGTGGCCGACCTGTGCTCGGAGGCCGCCGAGCAGGCCGCAGAGTCGCTGCGCAGCGACGGCTACGAGGTTCAGACGGGCACGGTCGATGTCAGCGACGCCGAGTCGGTGGCCCGCGCCGCCGCGGACGCGTCGCAGCTGGGCGACATCAGCCACGTCATCCAGGCGGCGGGCGTCTCTCCGGTCCAGGCGTCGCCTCAGCAGATCGTCGCGGTCGACCTCGTCGGCACGGCGCTCGTGCTGGAGGAGTTCGGCAAGGTCGTCGCATCCGGGGGTGCGGGAATCGTCATCTCGAGCCAGGCCGGCCACATGATCCCGCCCCTGGACGCCGAGACGAACCGGGCCCTGGCGTGGACGCCGGCCTCCGAGCTGGCCGCGCTGCCGATGCTCACCGCGATCGACGGCAGCGGCTACGCCTGGCCTGGCTAAGCGCGCCAATTCGCTTCGGGTGCAGGCTGCGGCGCTGACCTGGGGCGACCGGGGCGCGCGCGTCACGAGCATCTCCCCGGGCATCGTCATGACGCCGCTGGCCCGCGACGAGATGAGCGGTCCCGCCGCCGCGGGGTACCGCCGGATGATCGACACCAGCCCCGCCGGCCGGGTCGCCAGCCCCGACGAGATCGCCGACGCCGCGGCCTTCCTCATGGGTGCCCCGTTCATCACCGGCGCCGACCTGCTCATCGACGGCGGCGTCGTCGCCGCGATCGCCGGCGGCCGCTACAGCGTCGCCGGAGTCTGACCCCTAGCCGCAGGAGAACCCATTGTCGCGGCCCAGTGCCTTCATCGGCCGTCGGTCGCGTTCCGTTGGGCCTTGAGGCGCGCGGCCTCGGCGACGACCTGGCGGTGCACCTCCCGCTCGTGGACGAGCCAGGCCGGCGGATCCGCCAGCAGCCCGCCCACCTGGTCGGCGTCGAGCGGCTCGGTCACTCCGCCGCGCACCAAGCCCGAATGGGAGACGCCCAGTTTCTGCGCGATGACCTCGCGGGGGAACGGCCCGTTACGCCGCAGGTCGATCAGCCACGCGGGCGGGTCGGCGCGCAGGGCATCGAGCTGCGCCCGAGTGATCGGTGTAGTCCGGAAATCCTCTGGCGCGGCGGCGAGCAGGATGCCCAGCTTTTGGGCGGCGGTGGACGGCTTGAGGGTCTGGCTCACGCCGTGAGCGTATGCCACGCCGGCCAGACGGC
The DNA here is from genome assembly GCF_001515525.1 of Piscicoccus intestinalis NBRC 104926. Lineage (GTDB taxonomy): Bacteria > Actinomycetota > Actinomycetes > Actinomycetales > Dermatophilaceae > Kineosphaera > Kineosphaera intestinalis. Next base: position 8,467 of record NZ_BCNQ01000072.1, read on the forward strand.
CCGCGCACGTTAGCCTGCCCGGGTGAGCGAGCAGAGCGCTGCGGTCTGCGGCCTGCGCATCGGGGCGGTGCGCGGCGTCACCCTCACCAAGTGGCGTCGGGTGTGGGGCGAGCGCTTCGAGGCGCCGCTGTCGGTGCGCGAGGTGCCCGACGAGGAGCAGCTGGCGGGCCTGCGCGACGGCAGCCTCGACATGTGTTTCGTGCGCCTGCCGATCGACCGGGAAGGCCTGCACGCTATCCCGCTCTACGAGGAACGGATCGTCGCCTGGGTGTCGAAGGAGCACGCGATCAGCGCGGTCGACGAGGTGACGCTCGCCGATCTCGACGACGAGCAGGTGCTGACGGAGCCGACCGGCACGGCAACCGATCTCGTGTTGGGCGGTGCGGTGCTGGTCGTGCCGATGTCTGTGGCCCGGGGCGCCAGCCGCCGCGATCTGACCTACCGGCCGGTCGTCGACGCCGACCCCTCTCCGGTGGCCCTGGCCTGGCGCACCGAGGACGAGAACCCGCTGATCGAGGAGTTCATCGGAGTCGTGCGGGGCCGTACCCCGAACAGCTCCCGGACGGCGCGAGCCCGCGCCCCCGAGAGTCGCACTCCGGCCGAACCGCGCCAACCCGGACGCCGCTCGCCGGCCAGGAGTCGCAAGCGACGCCGCTGACCCAGGCCGGGGCGTTGGACGGCGCGTGAACGCTACGGCAGGAGTCGGTCGAGCAGCGGCGAGGTGTAGATCCGATGCGGGTCGAGCTGGTCGAGCACGGCGGCGGCGTCGGCGTGCTGGGTGCCGCCGGGTTGGCCGGTGGACAGCGAGGCGGGGATCCGACCACCGATCATGTCGCCGGAGGTGTAGGCGCCGGAGTGGGTGTACGCCCAGCCCTTGGACCACTCGACCCGGATGCCGGTGCGGCCGGTGTCGAACGTCGCGAACAGCCACTGCTCGAGTTGGGCGTAGAACGGCGCGTGGTTCGGGGTGTGCGGCAGCGTGAGTAGGTCGAGCCACACCGCGCAGTCCCAGTCGGGCCGGTCGGGCCGGCGCCGGGTGGGGGCCAGCCACGGGTCCTGGGCCCCGGCGACGCCGCTGTCGGCCGGGTTGTCGACGCCGGTGACCCGGATCTCGACCGGCCCGTTGACCGGGTACCGCCCGCCGTTCGCGTACTGCGTCAGCGCCTGCGAGTAGTACGCGTAGAACGTGTTGAGCACCCACTGCACGTCGGCCCGCGAGCACAGCACGGCGTAGCCGTTCGCGGTGACGCGCATCGTGCTCGGCCGCACGTAGAGCATCACGTTGCGGCCCCAGCCGTAGATGTCGCTCGTCGCGGAGCTGAGCAGCCCGAGCCGCACGCCGTCCGCCTGCTTGCGGGAGTACGCGGGCGTGCCGGCGGGGTTGTCGTAGACGCTGCGCGGGCTCTCGAGCAGAAAGCCGAACAGCCCGTCGGCGAACGTGTAGTTGTACGGCGAGAGCACCGGGATCGACCCCAGCGGCGGCAGCGGCGAGATCGTCCACACCTTCAGCCACGGGTTGGTCGTGAACGGGAACCAGATGATCTCCATGCGCCCGGACCGGTCCAGGTAGCTGGAGACGGTCCGCCCGCCCGACCCCGGCGCGGCGAGCAGCTCGGAGATCGGCACGTTGACGAAGCTCTGGCAGCGCAGTTGCTGGCGCGGCCCGACCCGCAGGGTCACCTCCGTGATGAACGCGCGCCCGACGTGCACGAGCAGCGCGCCGATCTCCCGCTGCGCCCGGCCGAACTCGCGGGCCACGTAGGCGTTCGTCGCGGGGTCCCACACGACCGCCCGCAGGCTCGTCACGAGGTTCGACATGGAGCCGAAGCTGTGCCCGGAGGCGGGCCGCTCGCCCCGCGCGGGCACCGCCGTGCCGTGCGCCCCGATCGCCAGCGCGCCGCCGATCGTGATGTCGCCGGGAGCCGGGTGGTGCGCCAGGCCCCGGCCGACGAGCTCGACCTGCAGGAGCAGCGGCTCCAGCGAGACGCCCGTGCCGACGCGCACCGTCTCCGAGCCCTGCATCCGCACGCCGGTCAGCCCGGTGCGCACGTTGACGAGCAGCACCTTCTCGTCCTTGGTGCCGTCGGCGACCGTCAGCGGCGACCAGTTGTGCATGTAGCCGCGCGGCCGCAGCGCGAAGCCGTTGGCGTGCGCCCAGTTCGCGAGCTGGACGACGTGGTTCTCGCCGCCACAGTCGATGGTCCACAGGCGGTCGGTGACGATGTCGCCGGCCCAGTTGCGGAACACCTGCAGGTAGGCGGAGCCGGGCAGACCCGGCGGCAGGGGCGGTGCGAGAGCCGCCGCCTGCGATGCCTCGACCCGACCGACCGGAATCCAGCCCGATCCGGCGGCCATCGTGCTCAGACCGGCGGCTGCCGCCGAGCGAAGGAAGGTGCGACGCGCGATGCTCATGACGACTCCCGTTGGCGCAGAACGAAACTGGACGAGTGTCCCGGTCGTCACCGTAGGGCATCGACGGCTGCCCACACCCGCGCTGGGGGGACTGGCCTGATCGCCCGCGATGGCGTGCGAAAGCCGGGGGGCGGGCGGCGAATGCCCAGGTCAGGCCAGCCTCACCTTCGTTGCCGGAGTGGCCCGGGGGCTCGTAATGTGCGGGGTGTCAGATACGCGGTCACATCGTTGAAAGGCCACGTCATGCCTGCTCTCGCCACCGTCAAGTCCTGCGCGACCACCGCCTGTTCCTACAACCAGGACGGCTGCACCGCCTACGCGATCACCGTCGGTGGGTCGACCGGCTCCGCCTCCTGCACCACGTTCGTCGAGCTCGACGCCCGCGGCGGCCTGCCCACGGCCGACGGCCAGGTCGGCGCCTGCCAGCGCCTGGAGTGCGTGCACAACGCCGACCTCATGTGCACCGCCGAGGCGATCACCGTGGGCGGCGACGCCGCCACGTGCGAGCTGTACGAAGCCCGCTGAACCGATTCGGGCACCTCGTGCCCACGCGAAGCGCACACTACAAAGACGTGGGGCCCCGCCGAAGCGGCGGGGCCCACGTGCTCTCGGAACCGAGTGTCAGATACGCGTAGGGCGTCTCAGTCCCGAGTCATGGGGAGCAGGCCTGCGACTCGCAGCCCGAGGGAGGCGATGTCGTGGGCCTGCTCTGCGAAGGCCGTGAACACGACCGTGGTCTCCTGCGCCCCCACCTTCATGAGCGTCGCCCCCGTCGCGTCGACGTCGACGCAGTAGACGCGACCGATCGAGTGGCTGCACCCGGGGGAGGCGGGCTTGCTCGACATCACCCAGCCGGGCCGGCTCCCGTCGAGGATCGCCTCGAACAGCTCGCCCACGATGTGGGTCGGCACCTCGGCGAACACCTCGTGGGCGTCGACCTCCTGCGTCGACGACGGGAAGAGGTGGCTGACGTTTTCGTCGGCGACCAGCTCGCTGAACGGCATCGGGGTGACGCCGCCCGCGTCGTGCAACAGCACGCGGTCGGTGCGCACGACGCCGAGGGCGGCGGTGGGGGCGGAGGCGACGAGCGCCACCTCCTCGGGCAGGGCGCCCGTGGCGAGCAGCTCGGCGCGTTCGTCGGCGCCGACCCAGTCGAGCCGCCCGAGCAGGTGCGCCGTCGCGGCCAGGATGCGCACCCGCGCCTCGGTCGCCTCGCGCCGCACGTCGAGGCGGATCTCGACGGACTCGTCGGTCGGCAGGTGGCTGACGTCCTCGACGGTCGCGACGACGAGCCGGCCGTCGTCGGTCAGGCCGTGGGCCAGCACGTCGAGGTCGCGGTGGGCGTCGTGGCGGAAGGCGACGAATGACGCGCTGCCCGCGCCGGCCAGGAGCCGCCGCGCGACCGAGGCGTTGCGGGCCTGCAGGGCGCGGGCGTCGGGCAGGTCGGACCTGACGGACCCGAAGCGGGACCTGGAGGGCGGCGCCATGACACTCCTCGAATCGCTGACTATCGCTGGCAAGTGAGGCAAGCCTAACCTTAGATTGCGGCGGATGTGAAGCGTAGTCGCACCGGAACGCGTCGGTCGCGTCAGACCGCGGCGCCCGCCGCCCAGTGCGCCGGGTGACGCAGATGCGTGGGCACGCGCGTGCGCCCGTCGCCGACCGCGGCGTTGAGCTGCGGCTGGGTGAGGAAGAGCGCCTGCGACAGGTCCGCGCCGCGCACGTCGGCATCGCGCAGATCGGCGCCCAGCAGGTCCGTGCGGGTCAGGCGCGCCCGCCGCAGGTCGGCCGCGATGAGCAGGTTGCCGCGCAGGTGAAAGCGCGCCTCCTGCAGCGGCCGCAGCGCGAGGAACGTCTCGAACTGGGCGGCGGCCCGCGGCGAGTCCGCCGTCTCCGGGCGCATCGGGTCGCCCCACGCGCGGCCGGCGAATAGTGACACGGTCTTGGGCCCGGCTCCGAAGCACTCGAACTCCGTGCAGCCGGGCCACCCGCCGGCGCGCAGCCGGGCGTGGATCCGGCAGCCGAAGTCGCCGCCCAGGTGCGGGCACGGCCGGCCGGCGGGTTTGTCGGCGGCGAACTCGCGCGAGCGGCGGTAGGGCAGCGCCGTGCAGCACAGCCCGGTGCAGCGGGCGCAGTCGGAGGCGAATTCGGCGAGGTCCGGTGGCGTGTCCCGCGAGGCGTGGTCCGCGTCGCGCGGCCCGTGTTCGTCGCGTGTCGGCATCGCCGCCCAACCTAGCCCCCGTCCTGCGGTGCCCGCACCTGGGCGCCGCCGCCGTGGCTGGGAGACTGGCGGGGTGCCCAGTTCACCCCCGCAGGCCGACCCGGCGCCCCGCGACGGCAGCCTCCCGCGCGCGGCGCTGGAGGAACTCGCCGCCGGCCCGTTCGGGATCTACCTGCACGTGCCGTTCTGCCGGGTGCGCTGCGGCTACTGCGACTTCAACACGTACACGCCCGCCGAACTCGCCGACCCCGGCGAGCCCGCCGACCCCAGGGAACGGCGCGCGGCGCGGCCGGGCACGACGACCTCCGACGTCGACGCCTGGCTGACCGCCGAACTCGACCTCGCGCGAAGGGTGCTCGGCGACTACGCCCCCCGGGTGGAGACGGTCTTCATCGGCGGGGGCACCCCGACGATGCTCACGCCCACGCAGCTCGGCGGGCTCGTGCACGCCGTGCGGGAGCGCTTCGGGCTCGCCTATGACGCCGAGGTGACGACGGAGGCCAACCCCGACACGGTCGATGCCGACTACCTGCGCGCCCTGTCCCGGGCCGGGTTCACGCGCGTCAGCCTCGGGATGCAGTCGAGCGTGTCGCACGTGCTGCGCACTTTGGACCGCACGCACCGACCGGCCAACGTCAAGCGGGCCGTCGACGGGGCGCGGGCCGCGGGCCTGGCGGTCAGCCTCGACCTGATCTACGGCACGCCGGGGGAGTCCCTCGCCGACTGGCGTTCGTCGCTGCGCGCGGCGATCGCGCTGCGTCCCGACCACCTGTCGGCCTACGCCCTGACCGTCGAGCCGGGCACCAAGCTGGCCGGGCGGGTGCGCCGCGGCGAGGTACCGGCTCCCGACGATGACGACGAGGCGGACAAGTACGAGCTCGCTCAGGAGACGCTGGCGGACGCCGGGTACGGCTGGTACGAGGTGAGCAACTGGGCGCGTTCGCCGTCGCAGGCGTGCCGGCACAACCTCGGGTACTGGCGCGGCGGCCACTGGTGGGGCGTGGGTCCCGGGGCTCACAGCCACATCGGGGGAGTGCGGTGGTGGAACGTGCGGCAGCCGGCCCGCTACGCCGCCGCCCTCGCCGGCGGCGGCTCTCCCGGCGAGGGCCGCGAGACGCTCGACCCGCAGCAGCGCTACGAGGAGCGGGTCATGCTCGGCATCCGCCTGGCCGAGGGCCTGCCGCTGGACGACCTGCACGAGGCCGGCCGGGAGGCGGTGCCGGGCCTGCTGGGCGACGGGCTCCTGGAGCCGGGGCCGGCCGCTGGCGGGCGGGCCGTGCTGACCCTGCGCGGGCGGCTGCTCGCCGACACCGTGCTGCGCCGGCTCCTCGGCGTCTGACCCGGCGTCTGCCCGGACCACACGTACATCGATGCGTCCCACGAGGAGTGGGGTCCGGACTCATGTTTTATCGTCATGGGTATGGATGTGCAGGAACTCCGTTGGTTCCAGCAGGTCGCGGACGGTGTGACGCTCACCGAGATCAGCGACCTCGAGCAGGTCTCCCAGCCCGGCGTGTCCCGGGCGCTGGCGCGGCTCGAGCGTGAGGTGGGGGCGCCGCTGCTGCGCCGTTCGGGCCGGGTGCTGCGGCTCACCCACGCGGGTGTCGTCTTCAAGCGCCATGTCGACCGGGCGGTGCACAGCCTCGACGACGGGCTCGCCGCCGTGCAGCAGCTGATCGACCCGGAGACGGGGCTGGTCACCGTGGTCTTCGACCGGCACCTCGGCACGTGGCTCGTGCCCGACCTCGTCGGCACGTTCGGGCGGCTGCACCCCGAGGTGCGGTTCGACCTGCACACCAAGAGCGACGAATCCGTGCTCGAGATCGGGCCCGGCAGCGACGTCGACCTGGAGCTGACCACCCTGCGCATGTCGGCCGCCGAGGTCGACCGCTCGCAGCTGACCGACGAGCCGCTGCGGCTCATCGTGCCGCCGGACCACCGGCTCGCGGGGGCGCCGGCCACCTCACTCGCCGAGGTCGCAGACGACCCGTTCGTCATGATCCGGCCCACCTCACTCCTCCGCAAGGCGTGTGAAGATCTCTGTCGCGGAGCCGGTTTCGTGCCCAACGCGACGCTGGTCGCCGACGACGTGCCGACGATGCGCGGCTACGTCGCGGCCGGCCTCGGGGTCGCGGTCGTGCCGGCCCTGCGGGAGACGACCGCCGAGCCGCTCGTCGGCCGGCTGCACCACCTCGACCTCACCGACCCCGCCGCGAGCCGGGTCATCGACCTCGCCTGGTCGACGGCGCGGCGCATGCTGCCCTCGGCGGAGTTGTTCCGCGACTACGTGCTCGAGCGCGCCCGGGCCGACGCCCTGCCGCGGCCCCTCTCACCTGGCTGAGGCGGCTGAGGCGGCTGAGGCGGCTGGGGCGGGCTGAGCCGGGCCCGCGCTCCCCGAGGTGTAGCGAGGCGGCGTGGCGGGTCAGGCCTCGGGGCGGTTGCGGTGGCCGCCGGCGGCGAGGTGGTGGCCCTCGGCGGCCAGCCAGGCGGTCGGGGCCAGCCCGGTCGCGGCACGGAAGTCGGCGTCGAGATGGGCGTGGTCGGCGTAACCGCAGGCGGCGGCCGTGTCGGCCAGCGACGCGTCGGTCCCCTCGACGAGACGCTCGAGCGCGTGGTCGAAGCGCGCCAGCCGGCACGCGGTCTTCGGGCTGATCCCCAGCTCCGCACGCATCAGTGTGCGTAACTGCCGTTCACTGAGCAGCACGTGACGCGCGAGCTCGCCGACGCGGCAGTCGCCCCGGCGCGCGGTGATGACCCGCCAGGCCCGCGCGACCTCAGGGCGGATCTCGGCGTCCGCACCGGACCGGGCATCGGCGGGCGCCCCGGACCGTGCGCGCCCGAGGGTCCAGCGCCGCAAAATCTCGGCGCGGCGCGCCGAACGCTGCGGGCCGGGCAGATCGACGGTCTCACCGAGGCGCTCCAGCAGCTCCCGCAGCGCGGGGCCGAGCACCGTCTCCGGCTCCTCGCCGTGCAGGGGCAGGGCCGCCGCGGGCATGCCCAGCAGGGTCCGCACCCGCAGCGGGTCCAGCGAGAGCTGCAGGCCGTCCTGGTGCCGCGGCATCGTCAGGCGCACGGCCCCGGAGTGCAGGCCGGCGACGCAGCTGACCATGAGCCGCTCGGCCTCTCGGGTCGAGCCGGAAGCCCCGTCGAGCGCTCTGTCGGACGCTGCGCCAGGCGTTGCGTCAGGGGGGCCGGTGCGCAGGCCGATGGGTTCGGCGAATCCGAGGATGAGGGTGAGCCGGGGCGCGGGCATGCCCAGGTGCGGCTCGGCCTCCGCGGTGCGGGTGCGGTAGGAGGTGGCGCTGGCCACGCCGAACTCGCCCATGCCGCGCCAGCGCAGCCGGGCGATCGTCGTCTCCGGCGTGTGCGGGCCCGTCCGGCCCGCGTCGACCGCGCCCACCGGCCCAGTGTCGCACCGGGGGCACCCCGCCCAGAAGGCGTGATCACGGCGCGATTCCGGACGGCCAAGACATCTGCCTGAGTGGAAGTTTGTCGAAGCTCCAGTCCTCGCTCGTGCAGTTCGCCTACTACGGGCGTACTTCCTGCCCGCGCTGCCGGCGGCGTTCATCAACAACCGGTTCGGCTACAAGGCCGGCGTGCTGGCCCAGTTCTTCAACGTCGCCGCACAGACCTGTGTGTGGACGTTCACGATCATCTACGCCCAGGACGTCGTCGGCACGACCCCCGCGGAGGCGGGCTGGTGGCTGCAGGCCAGCCTCATCATCTTCCTCATCTCCCGCTTCGTCATGACCTATCTGCTCGGCATCATCAAGCCGACGTTCCTGCTGCTGGTCATGGCGGTCTTCGGCGTCGTGTGCTGCCTCGTCGCGATGTTCTCGCTCAACGTCGTCGGCCTCGTGGCCGTCGTCGCGATCTCCGCGGCGCTGTCGCTGATGTTCCCGACGATCTACGGGGTCGCGCTCCAGGGGGCGTACGCGGCCGCCAAGGCGGCCGAGCTGGGCCTGGAACCGCGGGTCGCGATGCTCAACCTCGCCCCGGGCATCGGGTCGGGGGAGCAGCGCCGCGACGGGTTCCTCGAGGGCATGGGGCTGCGGCCCGACTCCCCGCAGCTCGTCGCGAGCACCGACAGCGAGGGCAACCGCGACCTCGGCAAGGAGCAGATGGCCTCGATTCTCGCGCAGCACAACGACATCACCGTCGTCTACACGGTCAACGAGCAGGCGGGGCTCGGTGCGGTCGATGCCCTCAAGGAGGCGGGGGCCGACCTGTCGCGGATGGTCGTCGTCTCGATCGACGGCGGCTGCGAGGCGATGCGCGACGCGGTGCGCCCCGGTGACATCGACGCGACCGCGATGCAGTTTCCGGAGAACATGGCCCGCGAGGGCGTGCGCTCGGTGGCGCAGGCGGCCCGCGGTGAGGCGGCGGCCCCGACCGGCTACCTCAACACCGGCACCGAGCTCATCACCGATGCGCCGACGCCCGGGGTCGTGTCGCGGGACGTGCCCTACGGGATCCGCAACTGCTGGGGGTGACGCCATCGGCCTGCCATCGACCGGTGTCGACCGGTGTGGAGCGGTGTGGACCGGCGTCGGCCGCCGCGGGCGTCAGCCCAGGCGCACGCGCAGGTGCGGGCTGACGGGGCGGACGGCCTCGTGGGCCTCGCGCACCTCGGCGGCGTGCGGAGCGTCCAGGTACACGGCGGTGCCGCGGGGCAGCACGACGGCGGCGCTGCTGGCGGCGACCGGGTAGGCGGTGATGTCGCGAGCCAGGGCGCGGTCGTCGTCGGAGGCCGAGATCTTGTTCAGGACCGTGCGGAAGAAGCTCATGACTCCATGATGGTCAGCCAGGACCGATGCGTCCAATGACTACATCGCAACTGTTCTATGACTGAAGCGCATTCGACGGAGATCGCATGGGTCGGCCCCGGCTCACGAGGAGTGAGCCGGGGCCGGTGGTTCGGCGCCGGGACCAGGTCAGTCCGCCACGCTGTTGAGCACGTCGCGGACCTGTTCGGGAGTCGAGCAGGAGCGCAGGCGCTCGACCTCGTCGCGGCTGGTGAAGATCGTCGCGATCTTCGACAGCAGCTGCAGGTGGTCGTTGCCCTGGCCGGCGATGCCGATGACGAACTCGGCGTTCTTGCCCTTCCAGTCGATGCCCTCGGGGTAGCGCACGAACGAGATCGCGGTGCGCTTGATGGTGCCCTTGGCCTCGTTGGTGCCGTGCGGGATCGCCAGGCCCTTGCCCATGTGCGTGGAGACCGAGGCCTCCCGATCGAGCATCGAGTCGACGTACGCGGGCTCCACCGCACCCGCCGCGACCAGCAGGTCGCCGGCCTCGCGGATGGCGTCGTCCCGGGTGCGCGCGTTGCCCTCGAGCACGATCGACTCCACCGCGAGCACGTCGTGCTCCGGGGCCGCTGCCTCGTCGTCCGAGGACGCTTCCGCCGCCGCCACCGCTGCACCGGCCGGCGTACCGGCCGTGGCGTCGGGCGCGTTCGTCGTGTTGATCAGCTCGACGATCTCGTCGTAGCGCGGGCTGGCCATGAAGTTGTCCACCGACACGTGGTAGGCCGAGCCGGTCTTCTGCTTGGCGCGGTCGGTGAGGTCCTGATGGGAGACGACGATGTCGAACTCGTCGGTGAGGTTGGAGATCGCCTTGTTGACGACCTTGACGTCACTGTGCCCGGCCTGCTGGATCTTCTTGCGCAGCACCGAAGCCCCCATCGCGGAGGAGCCCATGCCCGCATCGCACGCGAAGACGACGTTGTGCACCGGCCCGGTCGGGGCGTCCGCACCGGCTCCGGCACCTGCACCGGCTCCCGCACCGGCTCCCGCGCCGACGAGCGCGCCGGAGACCGACGACTTCTTGCCCTTCATCGACTCCATGCTGGCGGTGGCGGCGGCGAGGTCGCCCTCGTCCTTGTTCTTGTCGGTCTTGAGCAGCAGGGCGGCGACGGCGAAGGTGACCGCCGCGGCGCCGATCCACGACAGCGTGATGCCGACGTAGGAGTCGGTGGCCGCCTGGGCGTAGATCGCGATGATCGAGCCGGGCGCGGCCGGAGCCCGCAGGCCGGAGTCGAAGATCATGTTGATGAACACGCCGGTCATGCCGCCGGGGATCGTCGCGAGCATGAGCTTGGGCTTCATGAGCACGTACGGGAAGTAGATCTCGTGGATGCCGCCGAGGAAGTGGATGATCGCCGCGCCGGGGGCCGAGGCGCGCGCCATGCCGGTGCCGAAGACGGCGTAGGCCAGCAGCAGGCCCAGGCCCGGGCCGGGGTTGGCCTCGAGCAGGAACATGATCGACTTGCCCTGCTCGGCGGCCTGGAAGATGCCGAGCGGGGTGAGCACGCCGTGGTTGATGGCGTTGTTGAGGAAGAACACCTTGGCGGGCTCGATGAGGATGCTCACCAGCGGCAGGAAGCCGGTGGCGATGAGCCAGTTCACGGCCGCGCCCGCGAGATCCATGATCGCGTTGACGAGGCGGGCGATGACGAAGAAGCCGAAGATGCCCATGAAGAAAGCCGTGATGCCGGCCGAGAACATGTTGACGAGCATCTCGAAGCCCGCCCGGATCTTGCCCTCCCACGACTGGTCGAGCTTCTTCATCACCCAGGCCGACAGCGGGCCCAGGATCATCGCGCCGATGAACATGTGCACCTGGCCCAGGGGCGCGGTGCCCTCGGGCAGTGTCGCGTTGAAGTTCTCGATGAGCAGGTCGGAGCCGGCGATGGCGCCCATCGTGGCGAACGCGGCGACCACGCCGCCGCGGTCACCATGCACCATGCGCCCGCCGGTGGCGGCGATCAGCAGGGGCAGCAGGTAGTGGATGGTGGGGGCGACCATCGTCGCCAGGTCGGCGTTGGGCGTCCAGCCCACGTCGATGAAGAACGCCGTCAACAGGCCCCAGGCGATGAGTGCGGGGATGTTGGGCATGATCATGTTCGACAGGAAAGTGCCGAATTTCTGCACCCTTACCCGCGCGCTGGGGCGCTGTGAGGTGGTGACCGTCGCCATTGTCGATCCTTTCGCCGGACCCGCGCCGCGGGTGGCTCGGTAGTGCTGTGCGGATCCGCGGGCGTCGCGAGTCTGCGTTGACTCACCCCGAAAGTGGCTGTTGACCGCTTCGCGTTGTGTGGCTATTTTTATATCTGTCCGGTTGTGACCGAGTCAAGGGCTGCGATGGCGGAACTTTCCTCCATAAGCGGGCTGGCTCGGACCCGATCCAACATCCAGAAGCTTCCATTTGCGCCACGACGACGTGGCAGGCCAGGAGAGAACGATGAAGGCACTGCGTTTCTACGCCCCCGAGGACGTCCGGGTGGAGGACGTGCCGGAGCCGGAGTGTGGACCGAACGAGGTCAAGATCAAGGTCAAGAACTGCTCGACCTGCGGCACCGACGTGAAGATCAAGAAGAACGGTCACGTCAACATCACCGGCACGACGGTGATGGGCCACGAGGTGGCCGGCGAGGTCGTCGAGGTCGGCGCCGACGCGCTCGGCGGCTTCCAGGTCGGCGACCGGGTGCAGTGCATCGCGGCCGTGCCGTGCGGTGACTGCTACGAGTGCGACAAGGGCTGGATGGAGGTCTGCCAGAACCAGACCTCGGTCGGCTACCAGTACGACGGCGGCTTCGCCGAGTACATGATCGTGCCCGAGCAGGTGCTCAAGGTCGACGGGCTCAACCGCATCCCCGACAACGTCGGCTACGACGAGGCGTCGGCCGCCGAGCCGTTCGCCTGCGCGATCAACGCCCAGGAGCAGCTGGGCATCGAGGAGGGCGACTTCCTCGTCGTCTTCGGCGCCGGCCCGATCGGCTGCATGCACATCCGGATCGCCCGCGGCGTGCACAAGGTCGGCACGGTCGTGCTCGTCGACATCAACGACGAGCGGCTGGCGATGTCGGCCGACGCCGTGCGGCCCGACCACGTCATCAACTCCGCGAACGAGGACGTCGTCGCCAAGGTGCTCGAGCTCACCGGCGGCCGCGGCGCCGACGTCGTCATCACCGCGACCCCGGCCAATGTCACCCAGGAGCAGGCGATCTCGATGGCCGCCCGCAACGGCCGGATCTCGTTCTTCGGCGGCCTGCCCAAGACCGACCCGTACATCCGCTGCGACTCCAACCTCGTGCACTACCGCCAGCTGCACATCCACGGCGCCAACGGCTCCTCGCCGACCCACAACAAGCGGGCGCTGGAGTACATCTCCACCGGTCAGGTGCCGGTCAAGGACCTCATCACCAAGCACATCGCCCTGGAGAACGTGCTCGACGCCTTCGACATCGTCGCCAAGGGGGAGGCGATCAAGGTGACCGTCGAGCCGTGAGCTGAGCCCCGTCGTCGTCCGTCTCGGGCCCGTTCTCCGCTGGGGGCGGGCCCGTTGGCGTTTGGTTTCGTTTGGTTGGCGTCCGGTGTGCGGGCTTCGGTGGCGACCGGCGGCGCTCCCGGGTTTCCGGCCGGCGGTATGCTCGTGTTGTCGTAGTCACTGGTCGGTCGAGAGTAGAGTCCCATGGCGAATCCGGAGCCGGAGTGCACGCTCATCGAGAGCGTCATGGGCGTGCTCGGCCGGGCCTGGGCGGGTGCCGTCATCGAGGCGATGCTCGCCGGCAACGAGCGGTTCAGCGACATCTCCCGGGCCGTGCCGGGGGTCACCGACGGCGTGCTGTCGGCCCGCCTCAAGGAGTTGTGCGCCCGCGGCCTCGCGGTGCGGGAGGTGACGCCGGGGCCGCCCGTCGGCGTCACCTACCGCCTCACGGAGGCGGGCCGCGACGTCGCCCCGGTGCTGACCGCCGTCCGCGACTTCGGACGCGCCCACCCCGACACCCTCCAGCGCCCCTGACCCCGCCCCCTGGCCCCGCGCCCACCCCGCCCCTCGCTCTTGGCCGAAGGCTGCCCTTTCGGCCGAGGGCTAGGGATGTAGGACGAGCCCTCGACCCAAAGGGCAGCCTTCGGCCGGATGTTGGGGCCGGCCGGGCGTGGGGGAGCCGGGTGTGGGGCTTCCGTCAGCAGTGGTCCAGGCCGATGTCCAGGACCGGGGCGCTGTGGGTGATCCAGCCGGCGGAGATGAGGTCGACGCCGGCGCGGGCGAGGGGCCCGGCGGTCTCGGCCGTGATGCGGCCGGAGGCCTCGGTGATAGCCCTCCCGTCGACGAGCGCCACCGCCTCCGCGAGCTGCTCGGGCGTCATGTTGTCGAGCAGCACCGCGTCGACGAGCAGCCCGCGCTCGTCGCGCAGCCCCAGCACCGTCTCCAGCTGGTCGAGGGTGTCGACCTCGACCTCCACCTTGACGAGGTGACCGACCCGCTCGCGGATGCCGCGCAGCGCGGGCTCGATGCCGCCGGCGAACGCGAGGTGGTTGTCCTTGACGAGCACCGCGTCGTCGAGGCCGAACCGGTGGTTGCTGCCGCCGCCGGCGCAGACCGCCTCCTTCTCCAGGGCGCGCAGGCCCGGAGTCGTCTTGCGGGTGCAGCAGATCCGGGCCCGGGTGCCCTCGACGGCCCGCGCCAGGCCGGCGGTCGCGGTGGCGACCCCGGACAGGTGCCCGAGCAGGTTGAGGGCCACCCGTTCGCCGGTGAGCAGGGTGCGCGCCGGACCGGCGACGAGCGCGATCTCGTCACCGGGGCGCACCGGGCTGCCGTCGGGGAGCAACACCCGCGTCTCGACGGCGTTCGCGTCGTCGAGCAGCCGCCAGGAGAGCAGCGCGGCGTCGAGACCGGCGACGACCCCGGGATCGCGGGCGACGAGGGCGACCTGCCCGCGGGCCTCGGCCGGCACGGTGGCCTGGGTCGTCAGGTCTCCCGCGCGGCCGAGGTCCTCCAGGAGCGCGGCCCGCACGACGGGCTCGACCATGATCCGGGGCAGGCTCATGAAGCGCTCCCGGCGACGGCCGACTCCGACGCCCACAGGTCGTCGAGCGTCACGAGCGTGTGCGCCGCCGGCCCGGGCTGCGGGTGGTCGGTGCGCAGGTGCGCGCCGCGACTCTCGGTGCGCCGCAGGGCCGCGACCGCGAGCAGGTAGGCGACCAGGCGCGCGTCGTCGTGCTCGGCGCCCGGCCGCAGTGCCGTCGCCGCGCGTCGCAGCGTCGG
>NZ_BCNQ01000073.1 GCF_001515525.1 Piscicoccus intestinalis NBRC 104926
CCGAGCGCGACGTGCGCGACGCCCTCGCCGGAGCCGGGCTGCCCGCGGAGGCGGTCACGCCGGTGGCCGTCGACATGGAGGCGGCCTTCGCGGTGCTCGCCGAGCGCGCCCACGACCGGGAGCCGACGTCATGACCGCCCCACTGCCCGAGGTCTCGGCCGACTCGTCCGACCGGACGGGCCGGCGGGGCTGGACGGGCCGGAAGGGCCGGAAGGACGGGAAAGCTCGCCGCGGCTGGCAGGAGGTCCGGGCCGCGGCCGGCTCGAGCGCCGCGGCGGCGTCGCTGACGCGGGTCGGGGCGATCGTCACCAAGGAGTTCCGCCACCTGCGCCGAGACCCGCGGCTCGTGGCGATCGTGCTGCTCATGCCGCTGTTGCAGCTGCTGTTGTTCGCGTACGCGATCAGCTTCGACGTGCGCCACGTGCCCACGGTCGTGCTCGATCAGGACAACAGCGCCGCGAGCCGCTCCTACGTCGACGCCTACCGCGCGTCGGGGCTGTTCGACGTGCGGGGTTCCGTCGACAGTCTGGCCGCGGTCGACGACGCGTTCGCCCGCGGCCAGGCGACGGTGGCGGTCGTCGTGCCGGCCGGCATGGCGCGGGAGTTGGCGCGCGGGCAGGCCGCGCAGGTGGGGGTGCTCGTCGACGGGTCCGAGCCGAACGCGGCGCGGGTGGGTTCGTCGTACGCGACGGCGCTCAACCGCAGCTACGGGTCGCAGCTGCGGGTCGACTGGGCGCAACGGCAGGGCATCGACACCGGCTCCGTCGGCAGCGTCCAGCCTGTGCTGCGCACCTGGTACAACCCGGACCGTAGCTCGTCGATCTTCCTCATCCCGGGGCTCATGGTCGTCGTCATCATGATCGTCACGGTGCAGCAGACCGCGGTGACGCTCGTGCGCGAACGCGACCAGGGCACCGCCGAGCAGCTCGCGGTGAGCCCGCTGCGCCAGGTCGAGCTGATGATCGGCAAGCTCACGCCGTGGACCGTGCTGGCCTTCGTCGACGCGTTCGTCATCGCCGTCGTCGGGCTGCTCGTCTTCGGCCTGCCGCTGCGCGGCAGCGTCGGCTTCCTCGTCGTGGCCACGGCGCTGTTCATCGTCTCGGCGCTCGCGATCGGGCTCATCGTCTCCGCGCTCGCGCCGTCGATGGAGACCGCGAACATGATCGCCCTGCTCATCTCGTTCCTGCCGGCGTTCCTCCTGTCGGGGTTCGCGTTTCCGCTGGACTCGATCCCCCTCGTGCTGCAGTGGCTGAGCTACCTCATGCCGGGTCGGTACATGGTCGAGATCAGCCGCGGGGTGTTCCTCAAGGGCGCCGGGTTCGCCGAGCTGTGGCCGCAACTCGTCTCGCTCGGGGTGTACGCGGTGGTCCTCATCGTGCTCGCGAGCCTGATCTTCCGCCGGAGGCGGGCATGACCGGGACCAGGCGCCGCATCCGGCTGCTCATCCGCAAGGAGTTCCTCCAGCTGCGCCGCGACCCCCTGCTGCTGCGGCTGCTGTTCATCATGCCGGTCATGCAGCTGGTCATGTTCGGCTACGTCGTCGCGGCGGACGTCACCCACCTGCCGACCGCGGTCGTCGACCTCGACCGCACGCCGGTGAGCCGGCAGCTGACCAGCGAGTTCGCCGCCTCCGACTACTTCACGGTGACGGCGCATCCGCAGTCCGAGACGCGCCTGCGCCCGCTCATCGACTCCGGGCAGGCGGCCATCGCCGTCGTCGTGCCCGAGGGCACGCAGGCGGCGTTGAACCGCGGGGAGCAGGCGCAGGTCGCGATCGTCGTCGACGGCTCCGACAGCCAGACCGCCTCCCTGGGCAGCGGCTACGCCACCGGACTCATCGCGAACTTCAACGCGACGCGGCTGGCCGGCTCGGGGGCGGACGCCGCCCTGGGAAGCGCACCCGGCCTGGACGCGCGCGTGCGGGTGCTCTACAACCCCTCGCTGGCGTCGATCAACACGATGATCCCGGGGCTGGTCGCCGTCATCCTCATGATCTCGATCATGGTCATCATGAGTCAGGCCGTCGTGCGCGAACGCGAGAGCGGCACCTTGGAGCAGATGTTCGTCACACCGATCCGCCCGGTGGAGTACCTCGTCGGCAAGGTGACGCCGTACGCCCTGCTCGCCGCCGCGCAGATGGCGGTGGTCGCCGCGGTGGGGCTGTTGTGGTTCCGGGTTCCGTTCCACGGCAACGTTCTCGTCGTGCTCACCGGGCTCGGGCTGTTCATGCTGACCTGCATCGGGCTGGGCCTACTTGTGTCACTCGTCTCACACACTCGGGCGCAGGCGCAGCAGGCCGTCATGTTCCTCATGCTGCCGACGATGATCCTGTCCGGATTCATCTTTCCGATCAGTTCGATGCCCGCGGCCGTGCAGCCGGTGACCTACCTCATCCCGGCCCGCTTCGCCCTGAAGGTCATGCGCGGCGCGACCGTCAAGGGAGCGGGTCTCGTCGATCTGGCGCCCTCGCTCCTCGCCCTCGCCGGGTACGCCGTGCTGATCTTCGGCGGCGCGGTGCTCGCGACCCGGCGCAGGCTCACGGAGTGAGGTGCGCGCGATGAGGAGCTGGTGGCGTGGGCGGACGGCCGACACCGTGCCCCTGCCCGTCGTGGCGGAGACCGATGGGCGCGAGGTCAGGCCTGCGGTCAGGCCCGGGGTCAGGCCCGGAGTCGGGCCCGCAGTCGGGCGCGGGGTCAGGCACGAGGCGCAGCCGCCGGCGGTGCGGATTCGTGGGCTCGTCAAGCGATTCGGGGGTTTCACCGCGGTCGACGGGGTGGATCTCGACGTGGCGCGCGGGGAGGTGTTCGGCTTTCTCGGCCCGAACGGCAGCGGCAAGACGACCCTGATCCGCATGCTCACGGGCAGCATCGCCGCGACGCGCGGCTCGATCGAGGTGCTCGGCGAGAACGTCGTGCATCATCCGGAGCGCATTGCGTCGCGGATCGGGTACATGTCGCAGAAGTTCTCGCTCTTCGGTGATCTGACGGTGGAGGAGAACCTGCGCTTCTACGCCGGGGTCTACGATGTACCGCCCGAGCGCTACAAGGAGCGCCGTGACTACGTGCTGCGGATGGCGGATCTCGTGGGGCACGAGCAGGCGCGGCCCGACGAGCTGTCGGTCGGTCTCAAGCAGCGGCTCGCGCTGGGAGCGGCGACGATGCACGAGCCCGAGCTGCTGCTTCTCGACGAGCCGACGTCGGGTGTCGACCCGGTGGCGCGGCGCGCGTTCTGGGACCTCATCCACGACCTCGCCCAGCGCGGCGTGACATTGTTCGTCACCACGCACTACATGGAGGAGGCGAGCAACTGCACCCGGCTGGCGTTCATGTACCGGGGCCGGATCATCGCCGACGGCACCCCGCGCGAGCTGCGCACCCGCACGCTGTCGAGCCCCGTCGTCGAGGTGCGCCTGGAGCGTCAGGGGCCCGGGCCGAAGGGGTCCGAAGGAGGCGAAGGGCCCCAAGGGCACGGCGACGCGGGCCGCGCGGACGCGCTCATCACCCACCTCGAGAGCTCCGCCGGAGCCGGGGTCGGCGACGTGTACGCCTCCGGCGCTGCGGTGCACGCCGTTCTCGACGGGCCCGGAGCGGGAGACGGGACCGGAGCGGGAGACGGGACCGGCGCGGGAGACGGCGCCGCCCGGCTGGAGCGGCGGTTGCGCGCGGAGGGTTTTCCGGAGGCGGTGGTGGTGCCGGTCACCCCGAGCCTGGAGGACGTGTTCGTCACCCTCGTCGCCGCCCAGCGCCGTGTCTGAGGCGCCCGACGCGCCCGACGCGCCCGACGCGCCTGAGGCGCCCGACGTATCCGACGTGTCCGATGTGTCTGACGTGCCTCTGTGCGCTGTGCCCGGCGTCCGGCGGTGACCAGCGCCGTCGACGTGAGACACGACGTCCCATGTGTGGAGCCGCGTTTCGTGACGGACTTCGCACGCGGCATGCTGGTCGCGTGCGCTCCGTACGAAGCGCACCGGTACCACCCGATGTGGCGGGGATAGAGGGGACCTAACCCGATGAGTTTCGGCCAAGCCGTCTCGACATGTTTGTCCAAGTACGTCGACTTCACCGGGCGGGCCCGGCGCAGCGAGTTCTGGTGGTTCGTGCTGTTCCAGGTGTTGGTGGGCATCGCAGCGTCGATCCTCGACTGGCTCTTCCTGGACCAGTACCGGTTCAACAACGACAGCAATGGGCCGCTGCAGACCATCGCCAACCTGGCCCTGTTCCTGCCGTCGATCGCGGTCACCGCCCGGCGCCTGCACGACATCGACCGCTCCGGCTGGTGGCAGCTCATCGGCCTGGTGCCGATCGTCGGGTGGATCCTCATGCTCATCTGGACGATCCGTGACGGGCAGCCGCACCAGAACCGCTTCGGCTTCGCCCCCAAGGGCGAGCTCACCGGCTCCGCCGGGTACCAGAACCAGAACCCCGGTGGCTACGACGGCCCGCAGGACTACCTGCCGCCCCGTCAGTAGGCAGCGAAACCGGTTCGGCCCGAAGCCGACTCGCCCCCGACTGCACCGCTGTCGGGGGCTTTTCGTTGCATTCTGGGAGGGTGTGGCCGGCAGCGGTCGCGCCGGCCCCGTTGCGGTGGCCGTCATCGGCCGACAAGCAAGGGAACTCGATGGGTTTCGCGCAGGCAGTAGCGACCTGTTTCGCCCAGTACGCGTCGTTCACCGGACGGGCCCGCCGCAGCGAGTTCTGGTGGTGGATCCTGTTCCAGGCGCTCGTCTGGGCCTTCGCCGGAGCCGTCGACATGCTCGCCTTTCCCAGCACGCTCATCGGCGGCCCGAACGGCATCGGACCGGTGACGGCCCTGGCCGGGCTCGCGATGCTGCTGCCCACGCTCGCGGTCACCGCGCGGCGCCTGCACGACATCGACAAGTCCGGGTGGTGGCAGCTGCTCGGTTTCGTGCCGATCGTCGGCGGGCTCATCATGCTGTTCTGGTGCATCCGCGACAGCCAGCCGGGCGACAACCAGTTCGGCGCCGACCCGACCGGGCACGACGGCACCGGGGCTCGGGGTCCCGGGATACCCGGCCTGTCCGGTCTGGCCGGTCGCCTCGGAGACGACCCCGCGGATCTGCCGGCTCGCGGCCGCCGCGACCCCGATGGCCACGG
This sequence comes from Piscicoccus intestinalis NBRC 104926, assembly GCF_001515525.1. Taxonomy (GTDB): domain Bacteria; phylum Actinomycetota; class Actinomycetes; order Actinomycetales; family Dermatophilaceae; genus Kineosphaera; species Kineosphaera intestinalis. The sequence continues at coordinate 5,115 of NZ_BCNQ01000073.1, forward strand.
CGAGCCGCAGGACCTGCTGCCGTTCCCGCGCGAGGGCCGCGAGGGGCAGGCGCCACCGCGCTCGTGAAACCTGGCGCCACACCTGCTCGTCAGACCCGCTCCTGACCACCCGCTTCGGCTGCGGGTCTCGGACGCCCGGTGAGAGCCGGCCCGGTGATCTGGCGCGGCCCCTCGCCAGATCACCTTCCGGCAAGTTAGGTTTGCCTTACCTAATTGAGGGAGGCGTCGTCATGGTTGTTCCGAGCCCGGCGGTGGTCGCCGCCGAGCGACTGTGCACCCGACTGACCACCCGTCTGCTCGACGGCGAAGGGGTCGCCCACGCGCACGCCTACCGCGACGCCGCGCCGGCCATGCGGGCCGTCGCCCACGCGCGCCTCACCGGCGCGCTGCTGCTGGCCGTGCCCCGCATCGACCGGTTCTGCGGCAGCGCGTTGGCTCGCGCGGCCACCGAACGCAGCGGGAGCGGCGGCCTGCAGGTGCGGGTGCAGCTCACCCGCGAATCCGATCAGCGCGAGTTCCGGGTCCAGCTCGCCGAGGTGTACGCCCTGGGCGCCGCCCGGCTGCTCGACGACAGCGCGGCCCGCGACCGGGCCCGACGCGTCGGCGGCGACCTCGCGGTGGCGGTCGGTCACGGCGGCTGCGCGCTGCTCGAGGTGCAGGTCGACGCGGTCGTGCTGCACGGCCCCGTCGGCGGGCGGCACTACCGCCTGCGCGACCTGCCCGACCGAGACGCGCCAGCCGAATCGGCCGGCTCAGCGGGCTCAGCGGGCTCAGCGGGTTCGGCCGAGTCAGCCCGCGCGACCGCCCGTTCGATCTGGCCGGGCCGAACCGGCCGGGAGAGCCGAGCGAGCCGGACTGGCTGGACGAGCCGGGCGGGCCAGACGGGCGGGACGAGCCGGGCGGGCTGGACGGGCCGGGTGAACCGAACGTCCGGGGCCCGCTCGGGCGGCCGGCCCGACTCCGGCTGGGACGCGCTCGCCGCGACGGAGGCGGCGCACGGCGTGGGCGAGTGGTGCCTCGGCCACCTCAGCGGCGGGGTGGCCGCGGAGGTGCTGACCGGGTTCCGGCGCGTCGCCGCCACCCAGGGCGCCCGCGAGGAAGACCTCACCGACCGCGTGCTGCTGCTCGACGTCGACCCGCACGGCATGCTCCTGCTCGACCTGCGCGAGCCGGTCCCGCACAGCGTGTACGTGGCCTTCGACGAGCCGCTGCCCGGGGCCGACGACGTGCCCGCCGCGCTGGGCCGGCTGTTCCGCCGCACGCTGCGGGCGCCGGGCACCCCCGACGCGGCCTGACGCGCCGGGCACCCCCGACCCCTGGACGCGGCCTGAGCCGGCTACCCCCAGAGCCGCGCGGTGGCGCGCCGAGCACCCTCGCCGAGGGCCTCGAGCTTGGCCCACGCGATCTGCGGGTGCACCCGCCCGCCGAGGCCGCAGTCGGTGGTGGCGATGACGTTCTCGCGGCCGACGAGGCGCGCGAACCGCTCGATGCGGTCGGCGACGAGGTCGGGGTGCTCGACGACGTTCGTCGCGTGGCTGACGACGCCGGGCGCGATCCGGGCGCCCTCGGGCAGCTTCGTCGTCTCCCAGATCCGCCACTCGTGCTCGTGGCGCACGTTGCCCGCCTCGAAGACGAACGTGCCGACGTTCGCCTTGAGCACCTCGTCGACGATGTCCGCGAACGGGATGTCGGTGGTGTGCGGGCCGTGCCAGCTGCCCCAGCACACGTGCATGCGGATGCGCTCCTTCGGCAGGCCCCGCAGCGCGTGGTTGGTGGCCTCGATGCGCTTGGCGATGTACGCGCGGTAGTCCTCCAGCGCCGGCTCGGGGTTGATCTGGTCCCAGCTCTCGGCCAGCGACGGGTCGTCGAGCTGCACGTTGAGCCCCGCGTCGAGGATCGCCATGTACTCCTCGCGCATCGCGTCGGCGCATGCGAACAGCAGCTCCTCCTCGGTGCGGTAGTACTCGTTGGTGATCCGGGCGCACGAGCCGGGAGACAGCGACGCGATGAACCCGGTCGACATCCCGTTCTCGCGCAGCGCGTTGGTCAGGTTCGCCGCGTCGCGGCGCACGTCGTCGTGGCCGATGTACGTCAGCGGGCCGGCGACCTTGGGCTGCGTCGCCGCCTTGCGGTGCGCGAGGATGCCCGACGTCGGCTCCTCGTAGGCCTCCCGGAAGCGCGCCCGGTCGCGGCGGTCGTAGAACGACGTGAGCACGATGTGGCCCGGCGACGAGCGGTGCTGGGTGCGGTCGGCCCAGCGGTCGAAGTCGGTCTGCTCCAGGCCGCCGAGGCGGGCGAACACGTAGTTCCACCAGGCGCCGTAGTCGACGGGTCCGGTCATCGTGTGGCCGTATTCGCCGTCGTTGGCGATCTCGATGCCCGCCGCTTTCTGCCGCGCGACGACGTCGACGACGGCGGTCGCCAGCAGCTGCTCCAACTCGCCGGAATCGCGCCCCTGCGCCCGGGCCTCGTTGGCCGCGAGGATCTCCGGGGTGCGCGGCAGCGAACCGGCGTGAGTGGTCTGGATGTGATCGATGCCTGTCGAGGCGGTCATTCGCCATCGCTCCTTCGGCGAGGGTCGGTTCGGGTGGGTGGTCGCCGGCCCGGCTCGCGTGGGCGGCCGAGCCGGCGGGTCAATCCTCGGCGCCGGCCGCGAGTCCGGCCCGGTCGCCGTGGATCGCGCGGTGATACGCGAGCACGTCGGTCAGCAGGATCCGGTGGTGCCGGCCGATCGCGCGGTAGGGCAACCGGCCCGACTCCATCAGCTGGTCGAGGTCGGCCCGGCTCAGGCGCAGCAGCTCGGCGGCCTCGTGCGGGGTCACCATGTGTTCCTGCGGGGAGACGGTCACCGGCCGCCCGTCGCAGAGCGCGGCGACGAGCAACCGCAGGGCGTCGAGCAGCTGCGGCGGCAGCGGCGCCGACTCGGCGCCCACGCTCACGACGGCGGACTCCACGCCCCGCAGGTCGATGGCACCGGTCGCGGCCCCGCTGCTGCCCTGCGGCGGATCGCCGACCAGGTCACGCAGCCGCTCGAGCGCCTCCGCGCTCGAACCGCGCGGAACGAACGTGCGGGGATCCATCGCCGGATTCGCGGTCATGGCACGCGAGCTTACGTGTCCCGGCGCCGCTCAGGTCGTCTCTGCGGTGCCCCTCGGGTCAGCGCTCACGTCGCTGCTGGGGCCGCTCAGGTCGTCGCGGTCGAGCACGACATCCTCGACCTGCACCTGCCCCGACACCTGCTGGGTCTCGCTGTGGCTCACCCGGCGCAGCCGCACCCGTTCGACCGGGACGCGCTCCATCGTGACGACCGGGCGCTCCTCGTAGAGCACGAGTTCCACGGTGTCATCGGTCTCTTCGGCGTCGGCGTCGCCGACCCGCTGGTCGGGGTGCGCGGACGGTTCGCGGCCCGAGGCCCCCGATTCCACCGAGACCCCCGATGGCCCCGGGCTCCCCGCGGCGGGCTGCGGATTGAGGGTCTCCTCGACGAGTTCGGCCTCCTCGACCCGCACGGTGACGGTGATCGTGCGCTGCTCCTCGACGACCTTCTTGCGCAGCCGCACGCGGCCGGTGCGCACGCGCTCCACGCCGACCCGCAACTCCTCCTCGCGTCGCACCAGCGACTCGTCGCTCGGCGCTCCGGCTCGGTCTCCGGCTCGGTCTCCGGCTCGGTCACTGGGCCGGTCGTAGGGACGGTCGTCGTCGAACCGGTCGAGTCGCTCGGCTCGGTCGCGCTCGGGCCGCTCGGGCTCGGGTCGATCGGTCATGTCGGCCTCCTTCGCGCCGGGCGCGCGGCCCGGTTCGTCACTTCCCCGTGAACCCCTCCATTTCCCCGTCTGCGAGAAACCACACGTCCCGCATGCCCGGGGGGCGGCCCGGCTCCATGTAGTACTCGGTGCCGAAGAACGTCGCGAAGACCTGCGGCGGCATCGCGAGCATCATCCCGACGTCGCTGGTCTGGCTCGCGTGGCAGGCCAGCGCGGCCCGCTTCGTCGCGAGGTCGGGGGTGACGTCGACGCGGTAGTGCAGCTCGGATTCGGGGGTGCCGACAGGGTTTCCGTCGTCGGCGGGGCCGTCCGGATCCCAGCCGGGCGCCTCGCCGGCCGCGGTCGCGGCCTCGAACATGCGCCGCATCGAGTCACGGTTCATCGTCGACTCCAGCAGCCGCGGGCGGCGCTGCGCGAGCTCCGCCGCCCGGTGCACGACGTGATGCACCTTGACGTGGTCGGGGTGCCCGTATCCACCGTGCCAGTCGTACCCGACGAGCACGTCGGCGCGCTCCTCATCAAGGATCGCGGCGAGCCGGCCCGCGGCCTCCTCCAGGTCGGCGCCGTGGAACGAGCCGGGTCCGCTGTTCTGCTCCCAACCCGTCATGCCGGAATCGGCGTAGCCCAGCCACTCGACCCGGGCGGTGCCGATGACCTCGGCGCTGGCCTGCGCCTCCCGGCGCCGTCGCTGCACCACGGTCTCCCCGGGCGCGAGGTCGTCGGGCGGCTGACCGTGGTCGCCGTTGGTGGCGAAGACCACGACGACCCGGTGCCCCTCGCGCGCGGCGCGGGCCATCGTTCCGGAGGTCTGCGAGGCCTCGTCGTCGGGGTGGGCGTGGCAGAAGACGATCGTCGACACGCTGGCCATGGTGACACCTTCGGGCGACGAGCCGCTGCGGCGCCCGACGAGAGGACCCGCGGGCGAAGGTGCGCGGCGGCAACGACCCCAGGAAGCCGATGCGGGAGAGAGACTCTCACCATGACCACTTCCGATGCGATCCGCCTCGTCTGGCCGCAATGGCAAGGCGCCGACCCCGCGACCGCCACCTCGCTCGTGCCGGAACTGCCGTCGGTGGAGGCGCAGCGTGGGTACGCGCTCGGGGCCACGCTGCTCGACGTGGTCGCCGGAGCACCGGACTGCCCGACGGTCGTCGTGCCGGTCTCGATGGAGACCCGGGGCCTGACGACCACCGACGGGGTCTATGCCCGCGAGGTCGTGCTCGACCAGTTGCGCACCGCCGTGCGGCTGCTCGCCGAGCACGCGCCGCGCCGGATCACGACCTACGGCGGCGAGTGCTCGGTCAGCGTCGCGCCGTTCGCGCACCTCGCGTCGCTGTACGGGCAGGACCTGGCGATCGTGTGGATCGACTCGCATCCGGACACCGGCATGCCGGAGGCCGACTACGACGGGTATCACGCCATGGCCGTCTCGCACCTGCTCGGGCACGGCGACGCCGAGATCGTGGCCGCTCTGCCGGCGACCGTCGACGCGTTCCAGGTGGCCCTGGCGGGGGTGCACGAGTGGGATGCCGACCAGGAGCCGTTCATGCGGGGGTGGGGGTTGTCGACGTTCTCCCCCGACGATCTGCGGGACACCACCGAGCCGCTGCTCGATTGGCTGCGCGGCACCGGCTGCTCCAAGGTCGCGGTGCACTTCGACGTCGACACCGTCGACAGCAACGAGATCGTGCTCGGCCTCGGCGCCGTGCCCGGCGGCCTCACCGCCGCGCAGGCGGCCCGCACGATCAACGACCTCGCCGGCACCGCCGACCTCGTCGGGCTGACCATCGCGGAGTACGTGCCGCGCCAGGTCATCGCGATGCGCCGGCTCCTCGAGGCGCTGCCTCGGGTCTGACCGGAGGCGTCGGGGCGGCCGGCCGAGCCGGGGCTGGCGTCAGCCGCGCCGGCCGCTGTTGGCGAGGTAGTTGCCGAGCAGCTCGACGGCGGTTCCGACGCCGTCCTCGCGCGCGAGGCGGGTGGCGACGACGACCGCGCGGTGCGCCATGCCGGGGCTCGTCGTCAGCGTCGTCAGCGCGTCCGCGAGGTTGGCGGCGGTGAGGTCGGCGCGGCGGATCGGTGCCGGCCCGACTCCGAGGTCGTGCAGGCGGCGGCCCCAGTACGGCTGGTCGCCCATGTGCGGCACGGCCATGCTCGGCACCCCGGCGCGCAGCCCGGCTCCGGCCGAGCCCGAGCCGCCGTGGGTGACCACCGCGACGCACCGCGGCAGCAGCCAGGCGTGCGGCACGGAGTCGGTGAGCAGCACCCGGGTGGCCAGATCGTCGGGCACGCCGTGCATACCGAGCCGGTCGACGCCGCGGTGGATGATCGCCCGCAGCCCGCTGCGCCGCACCGCCTCGAACAGCAGCTCGGTGGTGGCCCGCGGGTTCGGGCTCGTCATGCTGCCGAAGCCCAGGTAGACGGGCGGCTCGCCGGCGTCGAGGAAGGCCCGGATCTCCGGCGGCACCGCAGCGCCGGCCTGCTCCGGAGTCGGAGCCGGCAGCGCCCAGTAGCCGGTCACGCGCACCCGCGGGCCCCAGTCGGGGGGTGCCGGCAGCACGGTCGGGCTCACCGCCATGAGCACCGGGACGTGCCGCCCCTGCTCCCCGTACGCCCAGAACGATTGGCCGGACAGCCCGAGCCGTTCGCGCACCTGCGCGCCCGCGGGGCGCAGGACGCGGTGCAGCACGGCGAGCGCGAGGTAGCCGGAGGCCACGTTGAGCGCGCTGTCGGAGCCAGATCGCACCGGGGCGAGGCTGGCCGCCGGGCTGCGGGTCGGGATGCCCGGGGTGAACAGCGCGGTGACGTGGCGGCAGCCGCGGGCCTGGGAGATCGCCAGCATCGAGTCGAAGGTCAGGCTCGAGGAGACGACGACGTCGTCGGGGCGCACGATCCGCAGCAGGTCGTCGGCGAGCACCGGGGTGAACGAGCGCACGGCCTGCGACATCGCGCGCAGCTCGGCGGTGGTGTTCGCGTTGCCCAGCCAGCGCCGCCCCAGCGGCGAACGCATCGCCTCCTGCATGTCGACGCCGAACGGTTCGGGGGTCAGGCCGTGGCTCTCGACCCAGGGCGCGTAGTCGCGGCCGGCCGCGAGCGCGACGTCGTGACCGGCCGCGCGTAGGCCTCGGCCCAACGCGACGAACGGCTCGACGTCCCCGCGCGAACCCCATCCCAGGAGGAGAAAACGCATGACGGCATCATGCTCTGCGGTCGCGGCCGTGACATCTGCAGACGGCGCCCTCATCCTCCGGCCTCGGTTCGCGTGCTGCCGGTGAGCCGGGTGTTGGGTTGACGTGCTGGTTGTCGGGAGGCCGGTGGGTGGTCTCGGCCGGCGGATTGGCGGTCTCGGCTGTCGGGACGAGACCGGGCGGCTGCCGCCGAACCGGCTCCGCGGAGCGGGTCTCGCCGGAGCCGGGCGGTCCAGTCTGAGCCCGACGTTGTCGGTGTGGACCCGTAGGGTGGCGACAGAGACGCAAGGAGGCGCGATGTCCGGTTTTTCCGTTCCGTTGAACGAAGCTCTCGACCCGTTGGTGCTCGCCCTCGACGTGGGCTCGACCGGCAGCCGCGGCGCGCTGTACGACGCCGCTGGGCGGCCGGTGAAGCCGCCGGCGGGGGTCGAGGGCCGCAGCTACCGGCTCAAGGTGCCGCACGCGTTCACGACGGCGGCCGACGGCACGTCGACGATCGACGCCGATCAGGTGGTCGCCGAGCTCGGTGAGGTCATCGACACGGTGCTCGACCGGGCCGGGGGCCGCGAGGTCGCGCAGCGGGTGGCCGCCGTCGCGATCGACACGTTCTCGGCCTCCCTCGTGGGCGTCGACGGCTCCGGGGCGGCGCTCACGCCGTGCTTCACGTACGCCGACTCGCGCTGCGCCGAGCAGGTCGACGAGTTGCGGGCCGAGCTCGACGAGACCGCGATGCAGCAGCTCACCGGCACGCGGCTGCACAACTCCTATCTCGCGCCAAGGCTGCGTTGGCTCGTCGATTCCGGCGGTGACCGCGGGGTCGCGCGCTGGATGAGCCTCGGCGAGTACGCCCACGAGCGGCTGCTCGGCACCTCGGCCGCGGGGCTGTCGGTGGCGGCGTGGACGGGCCTGCTCGACCGGCGCGAGGGCACCTGGCTGCCCCAGATGCTGCAGGCCGCGAAGATCGACGCCGACCGGCTCAACCCCGTGCACACGCCCGACCAGGTGCTGCGGCCGGTCGACGACCGGGTCGCGCAGCGCTGGCCGGGGCTGGAGCAGGCCGGCTGGGTGCCGCCCATCGCCGACGGCTACGCCGCCAATCTCGGAGCCGGGGTGGCCGACCCCGCGAGCGCGGTGCTGTCGACCGCCACGTCCGGGGCGGTGCGGGTGCTGCTCGACACCGTGCCCGACGAGGTGCCGCCCGGCCTGTGGTGCTACCGCGTCGACGCCCGCCGCAGCCTGCTCGGCGGGGCGATCAACGACGTCGGCCGCGCCCTCGACTGGCTGCGCACGACGCTGGCCGTGCCCGACGACGCCGAACGCGCGCAGGCGCTGCGGGAGGAGCCCGCCGCGACGACCCCGCTGGTGCTGCCGTTCCTGTCCGGCGAGCGCTCCACCGGGTGGCAGGCGCGGGCCCGGGCGGTGTTCACCGGCGTGTCGGCGGGCAGCACGCCGCTTGACCTGTGGCGCGGCGGCGTCGAGGGCGTGGCGCTGACGTACGCGCGGGTCGTCGAGCAGCTGGCCACCCAGACCACGCTGGAGCGGGTCCGCGCCGGAGGCGGGGTGCTGCAGGGTGTGCCCGACCTCGCGCCGATCCTCGCCGACGTGCTCGGGCTGCCGGTCACGCCCGTGGCCATCAAACGCATGACGCTGCACGGCACCGCGCTGCACGCGCTCGACGTCGTCGCTCCCGACGTGCCGCGCGCCGACATCGAGACCGGCCGCACCGCCGAGCCCCGGCCGCAGCACGTCGAGCACTACCGCGAGCGCCTCGTCCAGTTCGAGAAGGTGTACTCCGGCCTGTTCGGGTAGCCGTCGGATCCGCCGCGCCCGAGGTGCCGAGCGCGGCGGAGGCCGACGGCGCCGAGGCGACCCGAGGCGACCCGAGGCGACCCGGGCGACCTCAGGTGCGCCGAGGCCCCCGGGGGTGACCCGCGGGCGACCCGGGGCGACGCGACCCGCAGGCGTCAGGCGGCCTCGACGGCCGGGGCGAGCCGGGCGAAGAGGGCGTCGAAGACGTTGGCCCGGTCGAACTGCAGCGCGTACTCGCGGGCGACCTCGCGGTGCCGGGCGAGGCGTTCGGGGCGCCAGTCGCACACGACGGCGTCGAGCGCGTCCCGGATCGCCGTCGGGTCGTTCGGCGGCACGATGAGCGCGGTGTCGCCGACCGCCTCCGGCACTCCCCCGGTCGCGCACGTGATGACCGGCCCGCCTCCGGCGAGCATCGATTCGACGAGGGCGATGCCGAACGTCTCGACGAACTCCGGCTGCGCCCGGGTGGGCAGCACGTAGGCCGCCGATCCGGCCATGAGCGAGGGCTTCTCGTCGTCGTCGACGTCGGTGAGCAGCACGATCCGCTCGCTCATGCCGGCCTCCTCGATCCAGCGGCGCACATCGGCCTCCTGGGGGCCGCGCCCGGCGAGCACGAGGTTCACCCGCTCACTGGCCCGCGACCCGGTGTAGGCCTCGATGAGGTCGTCGAGGCCCTTGGCGGAGGCGATCCGGGAGAGGAACAGCGCGTAGCCGCCGCGCGTCAGGCCCCGGCGGACCAGGTCGGACTCGATCCGTTCGTCGCTCAGCGACAGGTACGCGGAGGAGTCGACGGCCGGGTAGGAAATGCCGATGCGGTCGTGGCAGGCCGCGGCGAAGTCGGTGCCGTGCAGCGCGTCGAGCGCGGCGGCCTCGGTGACGATGAGGTCCTTGGTGTACTGCGAGACCGCGACGCAGTGGTCGGAGTCGAGGTAGGTCGACAGCAGGTGGGCGGCGGCCCCGAACCGGTCGGTCTCCACGCAGGCGCGCACGATGTTCGTGATGTCGGAGCCGACGGCCTCGGCGATCGTCGTGACGCGGGCGCGGCCGAGGCTGCGGGCCACGCGCACGGCGTCCTGCACAGCCACCGTGTGCGGCGACAGGTACAGCGACATGGCGACGGTCGGCACGCCGTCGGAGAAGATCTCGACGAGGCGGCCGGTGAGGCCGGCGAGCCAGCGGCCGTCGGGCACACGGTAGTCACCGACCGGCCCGGGGCGCTCGACGATGATGCCGGGGCTGTACGGCGTGACGTGGTCGATGGGCTTGAGCGGCAGCCCGGCGGCCTCGAGCCGGTCGAGGGGCCAGGTGACGATGCGCACCTCGTCGAAGCCGCGGGTCAGGGCGACCTCGGCCAGGCAGCGCGCCTCGCCGGAGTGCCCGCAGATGACCGGGTCGGCGCGGACGACGATGACGAGGCGTTTCGTCGGGTGAGTGGTGGCGGTCACGACGGTCATGGGAGCACCTCCTGCGTGATGGGACATCGGTCGGTCGAGGGGGTCGGGGCGCCGGCGCCTCAGGCGGCCGGCGCGGGGGCGGAGGGCGGGCGGGTGTGCGCGCCCCACGACGACGGTTCGTCGCCGAGGTCGAGGTGGATGTGCCGGGCGGCGCGGGCCGCCGGGCCGCTCAGCCAGGCGGAGTCGTGCTCGCGCCCGTCGATCGTCACGCGCTGCACGTAGGAGACGGGCCCGCCGGGTTCGGGCACGCGCAGGTCGTTGGTCGTCAGGCGCAGGTCGCCCTCGGGGCGGGTGAGCCGGGACTCGGGCACGGCGGGCGGCCCGAGGAGGAAGCCGTCCTGCCCGACGACGGGGAACAGCCCGAGGGTCGCCCACAGGTACCAGGCCGACAGACCGCCGGAGTCGTCGTTGCCGGGCAGGCCGCCGCGACCGGCTCCGAACATGTTGGCGATCGCACCGTGCACGATCTGGGCGGTTCGGTCGGGGCGCCCGGTGTAGTGGTACGCCCACGGGGCGTCGAGGTCGGGTTCGTTGTTGAGCCCCTCGAAGCGGCCGAGGGCGTATCCGGCGGCGAGCTCCTCCTTGCCGGGGTCGATGCCGGGCTGGCGCACGGGGTCGGCGCCGACGCCGAAGAAGCGGTCGAGCAGGCCGGTGAAACGCTCCTCGCCACCGGCGAGCTCGACGCGGCCGGCCATGTCGGGCAGGAGCCGGAAGCTGTAGTTCCAGCGGCCGCCCTCGTAGAACGTGGAGTCGATGAGCAGCCCGGTGGCGGGGTCGAACGCGTTGCGCCACCCGGCGGAGTTGGCGGCCATCTGGTCGGCGAGGGCGTGGTCGCCGACGCCGCGGGCGATGGCGGTCGTGCAGTGGTAGGCGGTGGCCAGGTCGAGGGTGTGGGTGACGGGGTGGGCGACGCCGTGCACGAGGTAGTCCTCGCCGTAGGTGCGGCGCAGGTCGGAGTCGAGGTGCACGAGGGCCCACTCCCAGTCGATGCCGGCTTCGCCGCGGGCCCACAGGTCGGCGAGGAAGACGTGCGCGAGGGCGCTGGCCTGCCGGGAGAACCGGTCGGCGCCCTTGGCCATGCGGTAGCCGATCGGCAGGTTGCCCTCCTGCTCGCACACGCTGAGCAGCACGTTGGCCAGGTCGACGGCCCGGCCGGGCAGCAGCGTGGTGATGAGCGGCAGCTGGGTACGGTAGACGTCCCACATCGTGCACAGGTCGAAGGCGTACGGCCCGTCGGTCGTCCACGACGGGGATTCGTCGACGGCGAAACTCGGCTTGATGAACGAGTGGTAGGAGGCGGTGGCCAGCGTGGCCAGGCGCTCCGGGCTCAGGCCCGTCTCGTCGACGCGGATGAGGTCGAGGTGCTCGCGCCAGCGCTGCCGGGTGAGGTCGCGGCGGGCCTCGTAGGCGGGGCCGAGGATCGTGCCGGCCTCGGCGAGGTCGGCGGCCAGGTTGGCCTGGGCCTGGGCGACGCCGCGCAGTGAGAAACCCATCCGCACCTCGACGGCCTGGTCGGCGCGGGCCGGGCCCATCCAGATGAGCCCGAACGGGCGCAGCGTCGTCGGCCGGATGTAGTCGAAGTCGAGGCGGGTGCCGCCGGGCATGAGTCGCCGGTCGTACCACAGCAGTTGCCGCCAGCCGGGGGCGTCGACCTCGATGTGCACCGCCAGCGGCACGCCCTCGACGACGATCTCGCCCTGGGCGACACCGGGGTGCAACTGCTCCAGGTGGGCCCGCAGCGGCACGGTTCGGCTGCGCGGGGTGGGCAGGCCGCCGATCGAGGCGTCGAGCACGATGCGGGCCTGCTCACCGGCTCCGGTGGCCGGAAACGTGTACCGGTGCACCGCGGATTTGGGACCGACGGTCAACTCGGCGTGCACCCCGGTGGCGAGGGTGGCGGTGTACTCCCCCGGGCTCGCCGCCTCCTGGGTCAACGGCCAGTAGGTGCCGAGGGCGTCGAGCGGGTCGAGCATCGGGGTGATGCGGAAGTAGTTGTAGTACTTGCGGATCGCGCCGGTGCCGGACTGCTGGAAGTGGGTGAAACCGGAGGCCACCTGCTCGTCGTGGATCGTGCGCGGCAGGCCCTCGGTGTTGAAGTCGTACCGCCCGTAGCCGGTGGGGTAACCGCCGGAGTAGGCGCACGCGGAGACCATCCCGAAGGGGTGGGTGGCGCCGGGGTGCGTGTTGCCGATCTGCGGCTTGGGCCACCACCAGGCGGCGGCCAGACCGTGGGCCGGCGGCAGGTCGGTCGCGCCCGTGCCGATGAAGGGGTCGACGTGCTCGAGCATCCCGACTCCTTCGCGTGGTGGGCGCGCCGTGGGGCAGTGTCTGCGGCCACCGTAAGGAGGCCGTGTTTCGCCTGCGTGACACCGGTTGGTCCGGCCGATGACGGCTCGTGCGCGTGCGAGCGGGGTCGCTCAGACCAGGTGCGCGGGCACGATTCGCACGTCGAACGGCTCGGTGAGCGCCAGTTCTTCGTCGCCGACCGCGCGGCCGACGAGGTCGTAGGCGGGTTCGTCGTCGGCGTTGTCGGCACCGTCGGCGCGGTCGGTCTCGCGCAGCGCCCAGGCGGTGATGCTCGGCTCGTCGGGATCGACGATCCAGTAGTGCGGGCAGCTGGCGCGGCGCAGGCGGTCCTTCTTGACGTGCCGGTCGATCGTGCGGCTGCTCGGCGAGGCGATCTCGACCGCCAGCAGCGGGGCGCCGTCCAGCCCGCGTTGGGCCAGCGCGGCGACGGGGGCGACGAGCAGGTCGGGCTCCATGGCGGTGTCGTCGGAGAGCGTGACGTCGAACGGCGCGGCGAGGACCTCCAGGTCGGCGGGGACCGCCCCGGCGAGCAGCACGCTCAGGCGCGTCGATGCCCGCTGGTGCCGCCACTGCGGGGCCGGGCTCGCGATGAGCACCCCGTCGATGAGTTCGTACCGGTTGCCGTCGTCGGGCAACGCGTCGCGCTCATGCCCGTCCAGACGCGGCGCTTCGGCAACGTCGGCATTGTCGGCACGGTCGGCGAGGTCATGATGACCATGCTGCCTCCTTCGGTTCACGATGCCCAGGCTCCCGCAGGCCCACGCGCGTGGGCCGAAGTTATCCACAGGCGGGCGGCCCTGGGAGAATCGCCCTCGTGCAGTGCGACTACTTCGACGCCGGGGTGTGCCGGTCGTGCACGGCCATGGGGGTGCCGTACGCGCGGCAGCTCGCCGCCAAGCAGGCGCGCGTCGCCGACCTCCTCGGCGCCCACCAGAGGCTGAGCTGGCAGGAGCCGCACGCGTCGGTGGAGTCCGGGTTTCGCACGAAGTCGACGATGGTGGTCGCGGGGGCGCCCGAGTCCCCGACGCTGGGGATCCTCGACGCCGACGGGCGCGGCGTCGACCTGTCGGCATGCGGGCTGCTCGGGCCGGCGACGGCGGTGGCGATGCCGGTGCTGCGCGACTTCATCGCCGAGGCCGGCCTGCGGCCGTACGACGTGCCGCGACGCACCGGAGAACTCAAGTACGTGCACGTCGTGGAGGCGGCCGACGGCGGGCTGCTCGTGCGGTTCGTGCTGCGCTCCGAGGGCCAGGTCGGCCGGCTGCGGCGAGCGTTGCCGCGGCTGCGCGAACTGCTGCCCGTGCACGTCGTGTCGGTGAACCTGCTGCCGGAGCACAAGGCCGTCACCTCCGGCGACACCGAGATCCTGCTGACGGAGGCGGGCACGCTCGCGATGCCGGTCGGTGACGTGACGCTGCACGTCGCTCCGGGGGCCTTCGTGCAGACCAACGGGGCCGTCGCCGCGGCGCTCTACCGGCAGGCCGGCGGGTGGATCGACGCCGAGCTCGGCCGCGGCCCGCTCGGGCGAGCCGTAGCCGAACCGACCCGGCGGGCGCCGGGCCGGCCCGAGACCGCCTCCGTGCTCGACCTGTACTGCGGCGTGGGCGGATTCGCGCTCCACGCGGCGGGGCCGGGGCGCGCCGTGCACGGCGTGGAGATCAGCGAGCAGGCGGTCGCTTCCGCGCGGCGCAGCGCCGCCGAGGCGGGTGTCGCGGCCACCTTCGACCGCGGCGACGCCACCGACTACGCGCTCTCACTGACGTCGCCGCCGGACCTGGTGATCGTCAACCCGCCGCGACGAGGTCTCAGCGCGCGGCTCGCGGCCTGGCTGGAGTCGTGCGGGGTGGGCGCCGTCGTCTACAGCAGCTGCAACCCGGTGACGCTGGCCCGCGACCTGGCCGCCATGCCCACCCTCGAGCCGGTGCGCGCCCGGCTGTTCGACATGTTTCCCCAGACCGACCACGTCGAGGTGCTCACCCTCCTGCGCCGCCGCTGACTCACCCCCCTCGGCCGAAGTGAGGTTGGGGCGTGCGGAGCTTGTCGGTGCTCGCCGATAGAACCGGGGCATGAGCGAACCGACACCGACCACGCCCGAGACCCCCGAGCCGCCGCCTGAGGCCCGACTGCGCCGACCGCCCCGGATCGTGCTCGACTATCCGGTATTCGACACCGCGCAACCGGCCAGCGACGCCCGGTTCTGGGCCGACCTGCTGCACGGCGTCGTCTCTCGCGACGAACCCGACTGGCACGAGGTGACCTACGGCAACGGGGAGCGGCTGTGCTTTCAGCTCGCCCCCAGGCACGCCTCACCCGACTGGCCACACGGGCAACAGCAGGTGCACCTGGATTTCGTCGTCGATCCCGATGCGGTGTCCGCCGCGCACCGGCACGCCCTCGCGGTCGGCGCCCGCCTCCTGCACCCGCACGACGAGTCCGACGTCGGCGCGGCGGAGTCGGGCTTCATCGCCTACGCCGACCCCTCCGGCCACCCTTTCTGCCTGTGCTGGCGACAGTGAGGCCTTACGCACCCCGCGGCGGGAGCAATTCCCGCATCGCGGGCAGGTTGAAGAAGTCGGCGGTGGCGTACGCGTCGGGGTTGCCTCCGCGCGGGTCGGCGCCGGCCGCGAGCAGCGCGCGCACGTTGGTCTCGGACTGGCGGAAGACCGCGGCGACCAGCGCCGTCTGGCCGCGCTCGTTGACACGCTCGGTGTCGGCGCCGCGCGCGAGCAGGCCGGCGACGAGGTCGTCGTGGCCGTAGTACGTCGCGAGGATGAGCAGCGTGTCGCGCTTGGGGTCGGTGAGGTTGGCGGGCAGCCCGGCGTCGACGAGCTGCAGCAGGGCCGGGTCTCCCGAGCGCGCCAGGTCGAAGGTCGAGTGGAGGAACTCCAGTTCCTCATCGGTCAGGTCGCCGGTCGGGGAGGTCTCGTCAGTCATGGTGTCCCCATTGTCTCTGTCCACCCGGTGCGCCACAGCCGCGAGCCCGCCGGCCCCGCCGGGTCGCCGACGACGACGAAGACCTCGGAGTCCGTGGCAGCCGCCGCGAGCAGCGTCGCCGTGCCCTGGTCGCTGGATCCATCCGCACCCTGGCTCGCGTCGGGCGCAGGAAAGACGGCCCAGCGACCACGGTCGCGCACGAGGACCGTCGTGCCGGCGAACCCCCACAGGCGCTCGCCGCGCACCACCGGACCCGGCATCGGTGTGTGTTCGTCGACCGTCAGCTCCGGCACCCCGCCGACCCGCGACGGCGCCCCGTCGACGGGTACCCACCACAGCGCGTACCGTCCGTCGACGTCGCCCGCCACGACGCAGCCGGATGGTGCACACGAGACCGACCGGGCCGAGCCGGCGGAGCCCCCTTGCGGCAGAGCGAGTCGCTGCCACCGGCTCCCGCCGCGCGCGGACCGCCACGCCGCCGGTGCCCGCCGCACCCCGCCGCCCAGATGGGTCACCGAGCCGACGATGATGACGCCCGCCTCCATGGGGGCGGCGGCGGCTGCGCCGACGAGGTCGGTTCGGGTGCTCGCCAGGGGTGTGCCGGCCGACTCCGCACGCTCCCACCGGAGCCCGCGCCGGTGGTAGATCGCGATGTCGAGTCCGACGATGCCGTTCCAGGCGCCGACAAGCAGCGGGCCATCGGCGGTGGCCACGGCGTCGACCAGGCCGCCCGCCTCCCAGCCGCCGAACGTCCAGAAGTTCTGCGGTCGCTCGGTGAGCACGGCCCGCCGCCAGTCGGTGCCGAAGTCCGCGTCCCACACCGTCCAGCGGGTGTTGGCGTGCGCTCCGCCGGGTGCCCCACCGATCGCGGTGAGCCGCCCCGCCGCGAGCGCCATGGACTGCCAGCGGGCCACCGCCGCATACGGCGACGCCGGGTCGGGCGCCACCCGCAGGTGCGCCGGACTGCCGTGGTCGACCGAGGAGTCGACCGAGGAGTCGACCAGGTCGAGGGTCGGGGCGGAGTCGGTGACCCGCTGGCCCCCGACGAGCAAGCGGTCGCCCTGCGCCGCGAGGCGAATCGGCGCGACACCCGGCGACAGTGCGACCGGTTCCCAGCGCGGACCGACCGCGGGGGTGTGCGACGGCGGCACCGGCGGGACGGCCGGGCCCGCGGTGCACGCGGCCGGACCGGCGAGCAGCAGGAGCGCCGCTAGCGCGACGCCAGCGGCCGCTCGCATCCGCCCTCTCCCGCCTCGGCGCCGCGCGTCGGCCGGGTCTGCGGTCCGGGCTCGGCCGGCGGCGGGCCCGCCTCCTGCACGGGAGCCTGATCCACGGCCCCGGCGTCGACGCCCGCGGGTGCCTCGCGCTCGACGTCGACGTGGGCCAGCAGCTCGTGCCACGTCGACAGCTTCGTGCGGGCCCTCCCCAGGCTCTCGCCCCGGGAGACCTCCGCCGCGTCGATCGAGCGCCAGTCCGCCAGCGTGCTCGGGGCGTGCCCGCGCCCGCGCAGCAACTCGATCACGTCGAGACCCGGCCCGGCCGTCGCCGCCGGCTCGGCTGTCGCCGCCGTCTCAGCAGTCTCAGCCGGCTCGGCTGTCTCAGCCGCCTCGGCCGGCTCAGCCGCCTCGTCCGTCTCGGCGGCGAGGTCGTCGAGCAGGTGCCCGACGGTCTGCGCTGCGTCGGACTTGTTCGTGCCGATGACGCCGATCGGGCCGCGCTTGACCCAACCCGTGCAGTACTCGCCCGGCAGCGGCGAGCCGGAGTCGTCGACGACCCGCCCCTCGACATTCGGCACGATCGCGGCCGCGGTGTCGAACGGCACGTCCGGCAGCGGGGTCGCGCGGTAGCCCACGGCCCGCAGCACCAGCTGCACCTCGATCGAGTCGACGTGGCCGGTGCCGACGACGGAGCCGTACTCATCGAGCGTGGTGCGCTCGAGATCGAGGGCGCGCAGCCGGCCGTCGCTGGAGTGCATGCACACCGGGCGGCGCCAGAACACGAAGTGCAGCCGCCGGTCCGCGTCCGGCACCGACCGCTGCGCCGCCTCCCGCAGCACCTCGAGGTTGCCGCGCACCCGCCGGTCGAGACCGG
>NZ_BCNQ01000074.1 GCF_001515525.1 Piscicoccus intestinalis NBRC 104926
GGCGTGCTCGCCGCCGCGCTGCCCGGCGGCGTCGCGGCCGACCGGCTCCCGCAGCGCGGCATCCTGCTCGCCGTCGAGTTCACCAAGGCGGTCGCCGTGGGCAGCGTCGCGATCGCGTCGCTGACGGGTCAGCTGCACCTGACCCACCTCGTCGTCGTCGCGCTGCTCGGTGGCATCGCGGACGGGCTGTACTTTCCCGCCTACACCGCGTTGCTGCCCAAGCTCGTCGACCCGTCCGACCTGCTCGGCGCCAACGGCCTCGAGGGCGTGTTCCGGCCCACCCTCGTCAACGCGGCCGGACCGGCCGTGGCGGGCGCCGTCGTCGCCGCGGTCTCGCCGGGCGCCGCCCTCGGGCTCGTCGCCGCGTGCGCGCTGCTGGCCGGGGCTCGTGTTGCTGCCCCTGCGGTCTCGCCCGGCGTCGTCCACGGTCGCCACGGAGTCCGGCGGCACCGCCGCCGCCGACGGCCCAGGTTCCACGGACCCCGGCTCGACGGGCGCCGCGCCGGGAACCTCCACGGTGCTGCGCGACCTGCTCGACGGCTTCCGCTTCATGCTGCGCACCCGCTGGCTGTGGGCCACGCTGGCGTTCGCGAGCCTGGCGGTGCTGGCGTTCATGGGGCCGCTCGACGTGCTGTTGCCGTTCGCGATCAAGGACAACGCCGGAGGCGGTCCGGGCGACCACGCGCTCGTCCTCGCCGCGTTCGGAGCCGGTGGCGCGCTGGCCTCGCTGTACGTCGCTTCGCGCCCGATGCCGCGGCGCTACCTCACGGTGATGATCATGCTGTGGGGCTGGGGCGGGCTGCCGATGGCGGCGCTCGGCCTCACCTCGTCGGTCACCGTCATGGTGGTCGCCGCGTTCGCGGTGGGCGCGAGTTTTCAGGCGGCCACCGTCATCTGGGGCACGTTGCTGCAGCGGCGCGTGCCGCCCGAGCTGCTGGGCCGGGTCTCCAGCCTCGACTTCTTCGTCTCGCTGCTGTTCATGCCGGTGTCGATGGGACTGGCGGTGCCGATCAGCCACGTCATCGGCCTGTCCGGGGCGTTCATCGCGGCCGCGGTGCTGCCGGCGGTGCTGGCCGTCGTGACGATCATCGGCGCCCGGCTACCCGCCGACGAGGCGGCGCACCCCCTGCACGAGGAGCAACCCGTCGGCGGCGATGGCCCCGACGCCACGAGCCCGCAGGCGACGACGCCCAGGGCGACGGGATCGCAGGCAGCGGGCCCGACGCAGCAGTAGGGCAGCCCGAGACTCAGCGGGACTGCGCGGGCACCGGCAGCCCGGCGGCGACCCACGCGGAGAAACCGCCGTCGATGACGTCGATGCGCGGGCGACCGGGGTGGAAGGCGGCGATCTGGGCGGGTTCGATGACGGGACCGGCGCCCTCGTCGAGCAGCAGGTAGAGCGCGCGGTACCCGGCCAGCGCCGCGAGGTCGACGCCGGGGCGCACGACGAGGGCGAGATCGGCCGAAAGCCGCTGCGCGTCGGTGGCCCGCTCCCGCAGGTCGAGGATGAGGGCGCGGCCGTAGAGCGCGTCCTGGAAGGCGCTGCGCACCGAGACGGTCTCGCGCGCCGAGCCGCTCGGCAGCGGGGTCTCGAAGAGGTCCGCCTGCCAGCGGGCGTCGGTCATCGCCGCTGACGTCCGCAGCGCGACCGAGGCCGAAGCAGAGGCCGCCGCAGGGGGCGTCACGGAGGGCGACACAGAGGCCGCCGCAGAGGCGGGCGACAGGGTGCGGGTGATGGCCTGAGTCACGGTCATCGCGGGTGATCTCCTTCGACGCGCCGTCGGGCGCGGGGCTGCACGGGTGGCTGGGGTCGGGGCGTCAGGCCGGGCGACAACAGCTCGTGGCAGCGAGCGCACGCGCCGCCACGGTGGCCGGGCCGACCGTGTGCATTCGCGTGCGCGAGAAGGTCATGGGACAACTGTAGGTCCCCGCGATACCGCACGTGAAGTAATGACACTCCTAATCTCACATTATGAGTGGCGTCGGGTCTCACCGGCCGCCCGAGCCGCGGATGTCGGTGGCCGCACCTACGATGAGCGGGCGCCCGACGGGAGAAAGAGGTGCGCGGTGAGCCCTGACCGCTCGATTGACACCACGGGACCGGCGGCGTTACACGCCGGACACACAAGCGCCCTAGCGTTCGACGCTATGACCCAGACGGCTCCCGGACCGCGGTCCGCCGCACCGGTGCAGGCAGGCCGACGCCGCCTCGGCGTGGAGGAGGAATTCCACCTCGTCGACAACGCGACCCGGCGCCTCGCGCCTCGCGCCCCCGAACTCCTCGACCGGCTCGACGGAGCGAACTACGTCGCCGAGATGCAGCGCTGCGTCGTCGAGGTCAACTCCGACGTGGTCGACGACCTGCAGGCGCTGCGGGCCGAGTTGTCGCGACGTCGCGGCGTGCTCGTGCGCGCGGCGGGCGAGCTCGGCATGTCGATCGTCGCCGCCGGCGCGGCGCCCCTGTCGGTGCCCGCCGAACTCGACCTCACCTCGGCGCCGCGGTACCGGCGCATGCTCGCCGACTACCAGTTGCTCGCGCGCGAGCAGCTCATCTGCGGCACCCAGGTGCACGTCGACGTCGTCGACCGCGACGAGGCCGTGCTGATCAGCACGCGGATCGCGCCGTACCTGCCCACGCTGCTCGCCCTGAGTGCCAGCTCGCCCTACTCCCATGACGGGTCCGACACCGGCTACGCGAGCGCCCGCTCGCTCGTGTGGGCGCGGTGGCCCACCACCGGCCTGTCGAGCCGCTGTGAGTCGGCCGCCGAGTACGACCAGCTGATCGACGACCTCATCGCGACCGACGTCATCACCGATCCGGGGATGATCTACTTCGACTCCCGGCCGTCGGCCCGCATCAACACCCTTGAGCTGCGAATCTGCGACAGCTGCCCCAGCGTCGATACGATCCTGCTCATCGCGGCCCTGTTCCGCGCCCTCGTCGATCGCGAAGCCAAGCGCATCGCCGCCGGGGTGCCCGCGATCGACATGCCCTCCTCGCTGGGCCGCGCCGCCGCCTGGCGAGCCGCCCGCTCCGGCCTCGAAGAAGACCTCGTCGACATCGAGAACCGGTCCCACCGCCGGGCGACCCACGTCGTGCGCGACCTCGTCGACTCGCTGCGCGAGGAGCTGACCGACAACGGCGACTGGGAGACGGTCAACGGCCTCACCGACTCCGTGCTGCTCGCGGGCAGTTCCGCCGCGCGCCAGCGCCGCGCCCGGCGCCGCCGGGGCCGCCTCACCGACGTCGTCGACCTGCTCATCGCGGAGACGGCGGGCACCCGCGCGGTCGTCGAACAGTCTCCGCGGCAGATGTTCACGAGCTACGAGCCGACTCCGGTCGAGCAGGCGCTGCCGGCGACGACGCCGGACCACGACGAAGCGATCGACAGCGCCGGGAGTGCCCGGCCGCGGTACGCCCCGATCCTGACGGTGCTGGAGCAGCTCGGCCCGGAGTCGCTGCGCCACCGCGAGTCGCGCATCGAGGACATGCAGCGCGCCGACGGCGTGACGTTCAAGGTCAGTGGCCAGGAGGGCACCCGGGTGCTGCCCCTGGACTTCGTGCCGCGGGTCGTCGAGGCCAGCGACTGGGAGCACATCACCAAGGGCGCCGTGCAGCGTTCGGTCGCACTTGATGCGTTCCTGCGCGACGTGTACGGCCAGCAGCAGATCATCGCCGACGGGGTGCTGCCCGAGGAGCTCATCGACCGGGCCCCCGGCTACCGCTCGACCGGAATGCTCGCCGGCCGCAGCGTGCGCGCCCACATCAACGGTCTGGACCTCGTGCGCGACGCGGACGACCGCTGGTGCGTCATCGAGGACAACCTGCGCATCCCCTCCGGCGTGGCCTACGCGATCTGGAACCGCGGGCTGATCCGCCGGTTCCTGCCCGAGATCCCCGCCCCCGAGAACCTGCTCGACGTCGATGCCGTGCCCGGCATGCTGCGCGAGACCCTCGCGGCGGCGGCGCCGCACCGCTGCCCGGACGAGCCGGGCATCGCGGTGCTCACCGAGGGCGTCGACAATTCGGCCTACGCCGAGCACCGCCTGCTCGCCGAGCGGATGGGCGTGCCGGTCGTCACCCCGGAAGAACTCTCGGTCGAGAACGCCCAGGTGTTCTACCACTCCAGCCGGGGCCGTTCGCCGCTGCACGTGCTGTACGCCCGCATGGACGAGGACATGCTGCTCTCCTCGATCGGCCACAGCGGCCAGCCGCTTCGCTCCGGGATCATCGAGGCGCTGCACCGCGGCACGCTGAGCATCGCCAACGCCTTCGGCAACGGCGTCGGTGACGACAAGGCGGTCTACGCCTACGTGCCGCAGATGATCGAGTACTACCTCGGCGAGAAGCCGATCCTGGCCAACGTGCCGACGTTCGTGTGCGCCGAGCGCGATCAGCGCGACCACGTGCTGGCCAACCTCGAGAACCTCGTCACCAAGCCGATCGACGGCTACGGCGGCTCGGGGGTGCTCATCGGCCCGGACGCCAGCGAGGCCGAACTGGCCGCGCGACGGGAAGAACTCGACCAGCACCCGGAGCAGTTCATCGCCCAGGAGGTCGTGCAGCTCTCGACGCACCCGACCTTCGACGGGGCGGCATTCCGGCCGCACCATATCGACCTGCGCACGTTCGTCCACCTGCGAAACCGCGGTCGCGGCCAGCACCCGGAGGGTGTCGTCATGCCTGCCGCGCTGACGCGGGCCGGGGCGGCCGGCAGCAAGATCGTCAACTCCTCGGCCGGCGGCGGCTGCAAGGACACGTGGATTCTCGGACAGACGACAACAGGAAACGTGGGGGCTATCGACTGATGTGTGGCATATGCGGTGAAGTCCGGTTCGACAACACCCTGGCCGACAACACCGCAGTTGCCGCCATGACACGGGCCCTCGCTCCCCGGGGGCCCGACGGCGAGGGCGTATTCGCGCGCGGGCGCGTCGCGCTCGGGCACCGGCGGCTCGCGATCATCGACCTGTCCGAGCGCGGCGCCCAACCGATGATCGATTCCGACCTCGGTATCGCCCTCGTGTTCAACGGGTGCATCTACAACTACAAGCAGCTGCGCAGCGAACTGATCCGCGCCGGGTACCACTTCTTCTCGGACGCCGACAGCGAAGTGGTCATCAAGGCCTACCACCGCTGGGGGCCCGCCTGCTTCGAGCGATTCCGCGGCATGTTCGCCGTCGGACTCGTCGAACTGGACTCCGGCCGAACGGTGCTCGCGCGCGACCGGCTCGGCATCAAACCGCTGTACTTCACTCACGACGCACACCGGTTGCGGTTCGCGTCCTCCCCGCAGGCACTGCTCGCCGGAGGCGGAGTCGACACCAGCATCGACCGCGTGGCCCTGCACCACTACCTGTCGTTCCACTCCGTCGTTCCCGCGCCGCGCACGATCCTCGCCGGGGTGCGCAAGCTGCCTCCGGCGACCGTGCGGGTCTTCGAGCCCGACGGGCGCAGCCACGACACCGTGTACTGGCGGGCGTCGTTCGCGCGCTCCGTCGAGCGGGCCGACTGGAGCGTGCAGGACTGGCGTGCCGCGCTGCTCGACACCCTGCGCCAGGCGGTGCGCCGCCGCATGGTGGCCGACGTGCCGGTGGGCGTGCTGCTCTCCGGCGGCTTCGACTCCAGCGTCATCGTCGCGCTGCTCGCCCAGGCCGGGCAGCACGACCTGCAGACGTTCAGCATCGGGTTCGACGCCGCCGGCGGCGAGCGCGGCGACGAATACGCCTACTCCGACCTCGTCGCCGAGGAGTTCGGCACCGATCACCACAAGATCCACATCGACACCGCCTCCCTCGTTCCGGCCGTGCCGCCGACGGTCGCGGCGATGGGTGAGCCGATGATCAGCCACGACTGTGTGGCGTTCTACCTGTTGAGCCAGCGGGTGGCCGAGCACGTCAAGGTCGTGCAGTCGGGGCAGGGCGCCGACGAGGTGCTCGCCGGGTACGCCTGGTACCCGCCTCTGGCCGACATCCCCCCGGAGTCGGTGACCGAGCACTACGCGCGGGTGTTCTTCGACCGCACCCACGACGACATCGCGGGCCTGGTCAACCCCGAGTTCGCGCTGTCGCAGGACCCGAGCCTGGCGTTCGTGCGCGAACACCACGCCCGCACGCTGGCCGAGGGTCGCGCCGCCGGCAAGCACCCCGAGGCGCTCGACGCCGCCCTGCGGCTCGACACCGAGGTCATGCTCGTCGACGACCCGGTCAAGAGGGTCGACACGATGACGATGGCGTGGGGCCTGGAGGGGCGCGTTCCGTTTCTCGACCACGACTTCGTCGAGCTCGCCGCGGCTTGCCCGCCGGAGCTCAAGCTCTCCGGAGGCGGTAAGGGCGTGCTCAAGGAGGCCTCCCGCGGGCTCGTGCCCGACGCGGTGATCGACCGCACCAAGGGCTACTTTCCGGTGCCCGGCATCCGCCACCTCGAGGGCGAGCTGCTCGACATGGTGCGCGACACCCTGACCAGCCGCGCGGCGCGCGATCGCGCCATCTTCCGCCCGGAGGCGGTCGATGAGCTGCTCGCCCGGCCCAACGACATCCGCACGACCCTGGACGGCAACGCGCTGTGGCAGGTGGCGCTGTTGGAGATGTGGCTGCAGGCGTTGCCCACGGGCGGCTCGGATGCATCGGCCGAGCACCTCTTGTGCCAGACGGAAGGGGCATCGGGCAGGATCGGTCGGTGACCTTTCCAAGCCACGCACAGCTCGGCCACCTCGACGAATTCGGCGAACTCGGCGAACTTGGCGAACTCGGCCACCTCGGACAAGGAGCCCGACCCAGCTACGGCCCGAGCCTGTCACCGGACGGCCGCGCGCTGGCCTACATCGTCGTGGACAACGGGTATCCGCGTGCGGTGCAGCGGCCGATCGAGCTCAACGGCGGCATCGCGCTCGGAAAGGCTCGCGACGTGCGGTTGCCGATCCAGGGCCCGATCACGAAGGTGCGGCACTCCCCCGACGGCAAGTGGCTGGCCTGCCAGATCGCCCCGCACGCCGGCAACCGCTCCCAGGTGTGGATGGTGACGACCGATCCCGACGACCCGCGGGCGATCTGGGTCGACGGCGGTGAGGGCGGCAGCCGCGAGCTCGTCGGCTGGGACGGGCTGCGCGTCGCGGTCACCATCGAGGGCGAGGACGAGGTCGGGGAGTCGCGGCTCGTCGACCCGGTCAACGGTCACGTGCAGGTCGTCGACCGCCGCGAGGAGGGTCGGCTCGTCGACGCCTGGTCCGGCAGCGCGCTCGTGCGGGTCGGACCGCGCTGCGACCGCTACCTCGTCATGCTCCGCGACGGCGTCGAGGTGCCGCTCGGCGCCCCTGACCCCGGCTCGCTGTCGGACCCCGGCACGATCCTCGACGATCACCGGCCGCGGCGGATGCCGGACGGCACGCTGTGGCCGCCGGCCGTGCACGCCCGCGAGCTGCACGCCACCGACTCCCGGGCCGACTCCTTCGGGCGCGACCCGCAGACCGGCGAGCACGTCGCGCCCGGGCAGCTGGGCGGGTACGTGCGGATGCTCGTGCGCACCGACCACGGCGCGGACCGGCTCCGGCTCGATCTGGTGACGGTGACACCGGGCGGGGTCTGGCGACGCACCCTGGCGGCCCGCGACGACGCCGACCTCGACGAGTTCACGGTGAGCGCCGACACCACCCGGGCCGCGCTGCTGTGGAACGTCGACGGCGGCCGCAGCGAGCTGCAGGTGCTGGAGTTGCTCGACGGCACTCTGCACGATCCGATCCCGCTGCCGGGCGAGGTCGCCACCGGGGTCTCGCTCAACGGCGACGGCCGCGCCCTCGCGCTCACCGTCGAGGGCCCCGGGCGCCGCCGGTGCGTCGCGCTGACCTCGCTGTACACGTGGGGGCCGGGCGGATCGGCGCGCACCGACGCCAAACGCTGGATCCTCATCGACCAGGTGGACGCCGACCCCGACACCGTGGAGCCGGAATTGCTGCGGTTCGCCGCCCACGACGGCCTGGAGTTGACCGGGTGGCTGTATCGCGCGCCGACGGCCGCCTCGGTCTCTTCGGCCGCCTCGACCTCCGCGGGCGCCTCAGGCGTCTCGGGCGCCTCTGACCCGTCGGCGCCCGGGCCCGTGCTGGTGTATTTCCACGGCGGCCCGGAGGGGCAGGCGCGGCCGGAGTTCAGCGACGTCTTCGGGCCGATGCTCGCGCACGGGGTGTCGGTGTTCGCGCCCAACGTGCGCGGCTCCTCCGGCTCCGGGCGCGCGTTCTGGCACGCCGACGACCACGAGAAGCGCTGGGACGGGATCCGCGACGCGGTCTCGGTCGTCGACTTTCTCGTCACGGCCGGCATCGCGGAGCCGGGCCGGCTGGCCGTCGCGGGCCGCTCCTACGGCGGCTACCTGACGAACGCGGTGCTCGCGTTCCATCCCGGGCACTTCGTGTGCGGCGTCGCGATCTGCGGCATGAGCGAGTTCGCGGCGTTCTTCCGCGAGACCGAGCCGTGGATCGGGCGCGCCTCGTACTCCAAGTACGGCCACCCCGAGCGCGACGCGGAGCTGCTGCGCGAGCTGTCGCCGATCCACCGCGCCGCCGACGTGCGGGTGCCGATGCTGTTCATCCACGGCGGCAACGACACGAACGTGCCGGTCGGCGAATCGCCCCGCATGGCCGAGGCGTTGCGTGCCGCCGGGTCGCAGGCGCACACGCTCATCGTGCCCGGAGAGGGCCACGACTTCACCCGCCCCGAGAACCGCGCCCTGCTCGCCCACCGCCTCGCCGACTTCGTCGCCGAGCACGTCCTGGCCCCCGCCTGACCCCCCACCCCCAGATGGCCGAAGGCTGCCCTTTCGGCCGAAGGCTAGGGCTCTAGTACGAGCCCTCGACCGAAAGGGCAGCCTTCGGCCGAGTGGGCGGGCGGCTCGGCTGGGGACGTCGACCTTGTCGGTGGGCTCGCCTAGCCTGGCGAGCATGTGCCGCAACATCCGCCAGCTCCACAACTTCGCCCCGCCGGCCACGGCCGCGGAGATCGAGGCCGCCGCCACGCAGTTCGTCCGCAAGGTCGGAGGCGGTGCGCCGAGCAAGGCCAACGAGGCCGCCTACGCCCGCGCGATCGACGAGGTCAGCGCCACCGTCTCCCGGCTGCTGGAAGAGATGGTCACCAGCGCCCCACCGAAGGACCGCGAGACCGAGGCCGCCAAGGCCAAGGCCCGCTCCCAGGCGCGCTTCTCCCGCTCCGCCTGAGCGGTCACCGATGGCCGACGACCTGGCGTTCGCGCGGTTGCCGCTGCGCCGCGTCGAGTTGTCCCCGTACGCGGAGCCGGTGCCCCCCGACCGGTGGCCGGCGACGATTCCCGCGGTCGCGCAGCTGCTGCGCGACGGCCTCGACCTCGGCCCGGCGACCGTGCTCGTCGGCGAGAACGGCACCGGCAAGTCGACGCTGGTGGAGGCCGTCGCCATGGCGTACGGCCTCAACGCCGAGGGTGGCTCGACCGGCGCGATGCACCACACGGTCGACACCGAATCGGGCCTGCACGAGGCGCTCACGTGCCGTCGCGGCCTGGGCGCCGCCAAGTGGGGCTTCTTCCTGCGCGCCGAGACCATGCACGCGTTCTTCACGTACCTGCAGGA
The DNA here is from genome assembly GCF_001515525.1 of Piscicoccus intestinalis NBRC 104926. GTDB lineage: Bacteria > Actinomycetota > Actinomycetes > Actinomycetales > Dermatophilaceae > Kineosphaera > Kineosphaera intestinalis. The sequence goes on from NZ_BCNQ01000074.1 coordinate 9,591, forward strand.
GGGTGCCGGCTTCGGCGAGCCGTTCCACGCGATGAGCCACGGGGAGTCGTTCGTCGCGCTGCTCGACAGCTCGCGCTTCCTGCGCCCCGGCCTGTTCGTCTTCGACGAGCCGGAGTCGGCGCTGTCGTTCACCGCGCAGCTGCGGCTCATCGGACAGCTCGGCGACCTCGTCGCCGACGGCGACTCCCAGGTGCTGCTCTCGACGCACTCCCCGGTGCTGGCCGCCCTGCCCGGCGCCCGACTGCTCGAACTGGGCGACTGGGGCTGGCGCGAAACCACCTGGGACGAGCTCGAACTCGTCGGCCACTACCGCAGCTTCCTCGATTCGCCGGAGCGCTACCTGCGGCACCTGCGCTGACAGCGTGGGCGAGCGCCGACACGGCGACGCGGCCGACCGGGGAGCCCGATCGGCCGCGCCGAGCGCACGACCGCTGTGGCCGCACGTGACGGTCCTCAGCCGAGGCCAGCCGGCGCCCCCTCCCGGTACTTGTGGTGATACACGGGCACGCTGTACCGCTCCCGCGCCTTGGCGACGGTGTCGTCACGCAGCCACGCGGTCTGGGAGTCGGGCGCGGTGGCGATGACGATCGCGTCGGGCTTGAACGTCAGCACCGCCCCGTCGAGGGTGGCGCGCACGTCGAACGGGCCGACCTCACCGTCCGCGGTGTAGCCGCGCTCGGTCAGCACCTGCAGGATCCGGTCGAGCCGGCGCTGCGCGGCCGCCCTGGTCTCCTCGTCGATCCATACGGCACCGCTGGTCAGGGCCGTTCCGACCTCGACGGGGTTGGCCGGTACCGCGACGTAGAAGGTCGCCTGCGGCCCGGGCTGCACGCGGTCGACCTCCTCGACGAGCTCGGCCGACGCGACATCGGCGTTGGCGAGCACGAGGATGCGCTCGGCCTGGGCGTCGGGGCCGACGACCGGCTCCTGATCCTGGTACTCCTTGCGCGTGCGCACGACGAGGAAGAACACGATGAGGAGCGCCGCCCACGAACCGAGCCCGAGCGTGATCTGCGACTGCGTCTCCGGGTCGAAAGCCATGAGCACCAGCACGGCGACCATGGCGACGATCGCGAAGATCGTGACGAACGGGAAGCCCCACATCTTGATCGGCATCTCCTCGTCGCCCGCGCGACGGCGCAGGATGAACTGGCTCACGGCGATGAGGATGTAGACGAAGAGGATGACCGCCCCGGAGCTGTTGAGCAGGAACAGGAAGACGGCGTCCGGGGAGATATACGCGGCGATGACGCACAGGAAGCCGACGACGGTCGACGACAGGATCGCCCACCGCGGCACGCCCTTGTCGGTCACCCGCAGCAGCGCCTGCGGCGCCTCCCGCCGCCCGGCGAGCACGAACAGCATGCGGCTGGCCGTGTAGAGGCCGGAGTTCAGGCACGAGAGCACGGCGGTGAGCACAACGGCGTTCATCACGTGGTCGGCGTACGGCAGGCCCATCTCCTTGAAGGCGCTGACGTACGGCGACTCCCCGAGCTCGGCGGAGTTCCACGGCAGGATCGTGCACAGCAGGAAGACCGAGCCGACGTAGAAGATGCCGATGCGCCACACCACCGAGTTGACGGCCTTGGTCACGCCGCGCACCGGGTCGTCGGACTCCGCGGCCGCGACCGTGGCGATCTCGGCGCCGACCATCGAGAAGATGACGACGACGATGCTCGAGAAGAGCACCGAACCGCCGTTGGGCAGGAAGCCGCCGTGCGCGGTGAGGTTGGAGAAGTCCATCGGCTTGCCCGGCCACAGCCCGAACACGTACGCCGCGCCGATGCCGAGGAACAGGATGATCGTGACGACCTTGATCCCGGCGAACCAGTACTCGAACTCGCCGTAGCTGCTCACCGAGAACAGGTTGGTCGCCGTCATCAGCGACATCAGCACGAGCGCGAAGATCCACAGCGGCACGCCGGGGATCCAGTACTGCAGCAGCTTGGCGCCGGCGACCGCCTCGAACCCGACGACGATGACCCAGAAGTACCAGTACAGCCAGGCCACCGAGAAGCCCGCCCAGTTGCCCAGTGCGCGACGGGCGTAGTCGGCGAAGGAGCCGGTGCTCGGGTGCGCGGCGGCCATCTCGCCGAGCATCCGCATGACGAGGATGATGAGCCCACCGGCGAGCGCGTAGGTGATGAAGGCGGCGGGGCCCGCCTCGTTCATCACGGCTCCGGAGCCGACGAACAGCCCGGCGCCGATGACGCCGCCGATCGCGATCATCGTCAGATGCCGTTGTTTGAGTCCGGGTCGGAGTTCAGCGGCCGCCACGGCGCCTCCCAGAGGGTTAGGGGCACAGGGTTGTGTGCGCGAGGAGAAAGACACCCCGCAGGACGGGGGCGCACGGAAATGTAGGGCATCGCACGGGCTCCTGGGAATACCCGCTTGCGGACTGGACTGCCGCGAAACCCCCTCGAAACACGGAACTCACCGCGACGAGCCGGTGGGAACGCCGACGCGCGGCCATCCGTCCAACAGGCATGCGCCGGTTACGGGTTGGCTGCGTCGTGGGAGGTCTCGTGGTTGCGCTCTCCGCCTGCGGCGGCACGCCCGAGGAGCCGGGCGGGCCGGCGACCTCGCCCGCCGCGCCCACCAGCTCGCCACCCTCATCGAGCGCGCCGAGCGCACCCGGCAGCCCGACCACCCCGACCACCCCGGGCGCGACGACCGGATCGCCTCGGTCCACCGCCCCGGGTGAGTCCACGGGTTCGCCTACGTACCTGCCCTCCCCGGAGCCCGAACTCACCGTGCCCGGCACGCGGCTCGGGCGCCTGGAGCGGCTCACCGGCATCGTCGGCCGCGGCGTCGAGCCGGGCTGTCGGCTCCTCACGCCGGCGAACGGGGGCCGGGCCTTGTTGTTGCTGGGTCAGGTCGACGACCAGCGCCTCGTCGACGGCGCGCGGGTCACCGTCGAGGGCTATCGCCGGCAGAACGTGGCGACGACGTGCCAGCAGGGTGAACCGTTCACCGTCCTGCGCCTGATCCAGGCCTCCGCCGGAGGCTGACCGGCCCCCGCCTGCGGGCGGGCTCCGACGAGGCCGGCCGTCCCACCATCGGGGGGTGGGACGGCCGGCCTCGTGAGTCGTCGAGCGAGTCGCCTCAGGGCGCCTGCCGCACGATCGTCGGGGTTCCGGTGGGGGTTCCGGTCGGGCCGTCCGTCGGCGCCGCGCCCGACGGTGGAGCGGTCGGCGTCGGCGATCCGGTCGGCGACCCCGTGGGCGAGCCGGTCGGCGACCCTGTCGGCGACCCCGTCGGCGAGCCCGTGGGCGACCCGGTGGGCGGCGCCGTCGAGCCTGCGTCACCGTCTCCGACCAGCACGCGGCCGCGCCCCAGAACGGCGCCTTCGTCGCTGGTCACGTGCATGTCACCGACGAGCACCCGACCGGAGGCCGCCGCGGACCGCACGGTGACGACCCCGGCGATCCGACCCGACTCCTGCTCGGCGAGCGTCAGTGGCGCCGGGTCGACGGTGAGCGTGCCCAGCGTGGGGCTCGTGAACATGTCGAGGTAGTCGTAGGCGGTGCCGGAGCTGCCGGTCTGGTAGGCCTCGACCTCGACGGTGTAGGTGCCCGGCTCCGGGCTGGGGATCGTGACCTCCTCGTCGGAGTCGCCGTCGGCCGACATGCCGACGACAGCGCCCGCGGCGTCGTAGACGTACAGGTCCAGGTCGGCGGTGAGGTCCGCGGCCGAGCCGATCGACGCCTGCAGCGCCGCGGCACCCTGCGGCACCTCGATCTCGTACTGCTGCCGCTCGCCGGAGCGGATCGTCGGGCGGGCCGTGCGCGCCGACCCCAGCGGGCCGCCGACGCCGCGGGCGACCACGTCGCCGAACCGGTTGTCGACGGTCCACGAGACCGGCGCCGGCACTCCCACCTGCGGGTCGTCGACGCGCTGCTCCTCCGGCGTGACCCGCACGCCCTGCGCGGCCGCGGTCAGCGTGAACGGGTTGCGCAGCGTCGGCGTCGTGCGCTTGGCCTCGACCTGCAACTCCCACACCCCCGGCAGCGGGTCGCTGTACGAGCGGGAGACCGGGTTGCACGCCTTGGCGTCCGAGGAGTCGTTCGTGTAGCAGGTCACCTTGCTCGTCGGCTCGTCGACCGGAACCCCGTACGGGTTGACCGCGATCCAGCGCACCTGCGATCCGGCGGCGATGCCCGACAGGTTGACCTGCAGGGCCTTGGCGCCCTCGGGCACGTCGACGAAGTAGCTCGTCGTGCGCACCCGCTCGACGCTGCCCGACGTCGCCTGCTGGAACGGGCTGTCGGTCAACGGGTCGGCGACCACGATCGCGGCGCTCATCCGCGCGTCGACCAGCGGTGTCGCCGGCGAATCCAGCTGCAGCATCGCGGTGTGCGCACCGGTCCCGCGCGGCCGCGACGTGACCGGCACCGTCACCGGCTCCCCCAGCGGCAGGGAGACGGTGTCCGGGGAGCCGAACGTGCCGTCGCCGCCGACCCAGGTGAGCCGGTGCTCGACGGCATCGGCCGGGCCGGCGGTTCGGGTGATCGTCACGTCGTCGGTGCGCTCGACGCCCGACCGGGGGCCACCGGCTCCGGGCGCGCAGCGGTTGTAGAGGCCGGCGCCGCGGTTCGGGGTGGCCAGCATGTCGGAGATCGGGGTGCACACCGGCGCCGAGATCGTGTACCGCGAGCTGACGTCGGGCGAGCGGCGCAGCACCTCCCAGGCCCCGACGACGTCCATGAGCCCGCTGCCCTGCGCGGTCACCGTCGCCCCGGAGACGGGTCGGGCCGTGCTGTGCAGCGATTCGCGCAGCTGGCGGGGCAGCACCGGCAGGTCGGCCTGGCGGGCCGCCGACAGCAGCAGGGCCGCCGCGCCGGTGGCCTGCGGCGAGGCCATCGACGTGCCGTTGAACATCGCGTACCCCGGCGGCAGCTTGTAGCTGACGGTGGGCAAGTTCTCCTGCTTCGACCAGCGCGGCACCGTCGAGATCGCGGAGCCGGGCGCGGCGAGGTCGGGCTTGACGCCGCCGTCCTCGCGCGGCCCGCGGCTGGAGTAGTTCTGCACCATCATCGGCGCCGAGACGTCGGCGCCGTAGTTCGACTTCCACGTGTCCCGGCCGGCGGTGGCGGCGACGGCGACCGCGTCGGAGGCGACCGCCGGGTCGCCGACGGTGTTGACGCCCGGCCCGGAGTTGCCGGCCGAGATGAACAGCTGCATACCGTAGGTGTCGATGAGCCGGTTGTACAGCTGCGCCCGCACGTTCGCGCCGTCGTTGAGGGCCGGCAGACCGCCGATCGACATGTTGACGACGTCGACCTTGCGGTTGGCGACGAGGTCGATCATGCCCTCGGACAGGGCCACGGCCGTGCAGCCACCGGCGTACAGGCAGGCCTTCGACGAGACGATCCGGGCCCCCGGGGCGGCGCCGTCGACCCCGCCGAAGAGGTTGTGTCCCGCGGCGATTCCCGCGACGTGGGTGCCGTGGGAGTCGGCCACCGTGCCGATGTTGACGAAGTCGGCGGTCTGACCGGCCAGGCCCGCGGGGGTCAGGTCGACGTCGCGGCGGAACTCGACGACGAACGGCACCGACTCCACGACCGGGGTTTTCTTCGAGTCGGTGCCGAAGTGCCCGACCTGGAACTTCTCGCCGTAGGGGCGCATCGGCGTCTCGTCGGTGAAGTCGTGGTCCTGGTCGAGGTCCACCCAGATGTCGTTCGTCGTGTAGTCGTACAGCACGCCCCAGGCGTCGGTCGTGTCGCCGTCGCGGTTGACGTCGCCGGCGTACTCCTCGCTGCCGGCGGCCGCCGACTCGCGAAAGACGTTGAGCGCGTAGTCGGCCCCCGGCCGCGTCGGCAGCGTCCAGGTGGCTCCCCCGTAGCGGGCGCGGGGCGCGGAGACGCGCGCGACCATGGGCCGCCACGACCCGTCTCCCTCGAGGAGGGGGTCGGTGGCGGTCACCCAGTCGACGATCTTGCGCTCACCGGTGCTGGTCTTGGCCAGTGCCGGGTGGTCGAGGTCGACGCCGGAGTCGAGCACACCGATCGTCACGCCGCGCCCGTCGGCCTCGGGGTGCGCGCCCTTGAAGGCCACGGCGCCCGTCTCGTGCGTCGGCAGGTACGGGTTGACCGGCGCGGTCCGCGAATTCGGACCGGTCCACGGCGTCGAGCCGGAGGCGGGCCGGCCGGCGGGCTCGACCTGCGGGTCGGGCACCGAGAGGGTCTCGTCGAGGTCCATCGCCTGCACACCCGCGAGCTTGGCGGCGGCCCGCACCTGACCGGTGGGCACCGAGGCGCGCACGTAGCCGACCTTGTCGTGGCGGTAGCCGATGGTCGCGCCGAGGCCGCGCAGCTCGTCCGCCACCCCGGCGGTCTTGCCCGACGCCGTCAGCGCCATGACCGCGACCGCCTTGCGTCCGGAGGCCTCGGCCGTCGCGAGCAGGCCGCGGCTGTGCGAGGAGAGGCGCGAGCCCTGCTCGGGCTTGACGGGCTCGGTGACGGCGCCCTTGGCGGGCGGCATCGGCGTGGGTTGCGGGGTGGGGCCGTCGGCGGCGGCAGGCCCGGCGGAGGCGAGGCCCGCCGCGCTGAGGGCGAGTGCCAGCAGGGCCGCAGCCCCGGACGTGGCGAGCCTGGACTTCGATGACACGGCGAACCTTTCGATCCGGGCGGCCCGCGGGCCCTGGGAAGACGCGCGCCCCGAGGAGGGGGCGCGGCTCACGCGATGCCGCACAGGCTAGCGGCGGCCCCCTACTGCCCCTGGACATTTCGTCCGGGGTGTCCGCGCCCGGCCGCGTGCCGGCCAGAGCGTCGCCACGCGCCAGCCCCGCTCGCCGATGCGCTGGCGGCTCGCCGTTGCAGCTGCAGCCGCAACCCCCGGCTCGGACCGCGACGCCCACCGGCGAATGCCCGCTCTCCCGTCGTCCGCGGCCGCGGGGGCCGGGGCAGACCGCACTACAGTGCTGCCGTGGCGCCATCCACCTCCCCCCGCCCGCTGTACACGCGGCCCGAGGCGCTGGCCGCGGTGGCGGCCGGCGGGCTGATCGGCACGACGCTGCGCTACCTCGTCTCGCTCGCGCTGCCGCACACCCCGACGCAGTGGCCGGCTTCCACCGTCGTCGTCAACCTGCTCGGCGCGTTCTGCCTCGGGTTGCTCACCGCCTCCCTGGCCGAACTGGGCCCCGACGCCGGGCGCCGGCGCGTCGTCCGACTCACCCTCGGAGTCGGGCTGCTCGGCTCGTTCACGACCTACAGCACCCTCGCGCTCGACGCCGTGCACCTCGCGGAGGCGGCCCGCTTCGGACTCGCGGGCTGGTACGTGACGCTGAGCGTCGTCGGCGGACTGCTCGCGGCCGGCGCCGGGGTCGTCGTCGGATCCCGCGGTGCCCGCCGACGGCGACGTCCACCCGAGAGCCCACCCGGGCGTCCGCACGGGGCGACGTCATGATCGGGCTGCTCGTCGCCGTCGCCGGGTCGTGCGGCGCGGTGGCCCGGTTCACCCTCGACGGGGCGTTGCGGGCCAGGCTCGGCAGCGCGTTCCCGTGGGCGACGATCGTCATCAACGTCACCGGCTCCCTGCTGCTCGGCCTGCTCGCCGGGCTCGTCGCGGGCGGCGGGCCGCCCGCGCTGCTCACCGTCGTCGGGGTCGGATTCTGCGGCGGCTACACGACGTTCAGCACCGCCAGCGTGGAGTCGGTGACGCTGCTGCGCGCCGGACGCCCCGTCGCCGCGGCAGGCAACGCCGCGCTCAGCCTCGTCGTGTGCGTGGCCGCCGCCGCCCTCGGGCTGGCGCTGGCGCGGCTGCTCTAGAGGCGCGGGCGGCCAGGGGGCGAGGCGGCCTGATCGGTCCGGGCAGCGGAGTCGGCGCGAGGGGCCGACCGCCTGCGCGGGCGTGCTCCCCCCGACAGCGCGGAACCGACTCAGCCCGAGCGGGCGAACAGCGCGTCGACCTCCGGAATGCGGGCGCGGTACCCGGCGAGCAGGGCCCGCGCGGTGGCCACGGAGTCGACGAGCGGGTGCACGGCGAACGCCCGTAGCGCCGCGCGGACATCCCGCTCGGTGGCGGCTGTGATCGTCGCCTCCTCCGCCTCCTTGACCTGCTGCATGAGGCCGAGCATGTGCCCGCGCGCCGGGCGCGTCGCGAGCGGCGTCACCCCCGACGCGTCGACGGCGCACGGCACCTCGACGACCGCCTCCGGAGGCAGCCCCGGCACCGCGGTGCCGTTGCGCACGTTGAGGATCATCACGGCCCGGCTCCCGCTGCGCAGCGCGCTCATCAGGGCCAGCGCAACGCCCTCGTAGCCGCCGCCCTCGACGTCGGCGGCATCGCGCTGCTCGTCGGCCGCCCGCGCCTCGCGCATGTAGCTCGCGTCGCGTTCGGCCCGCACCCTCCGCCACGTGCTCAGCGCCGAACCCGGGTCGGCGGCCACCGCCGCGTAGAACGAGGACTGCTGGTCGAGCAGGAATTCGCCGCGGGTCTGGGCGCTGCCGCGGATCCCCGCGACCGCCTCCCGGGTGCAGTAGAAGTAGTAGAGGTACTCGTTCGGCAGCGCCCCGAGGGTCTGCAGCCAGTCGGCGCCGAACAGCCTGCCCTCCTCGATGCCCGCCAGCCGCTCGGCGTCGGCGAGCAGCTCGGGCAGCACGTCGCGGCCGTCGTGGCGCAGCTCACGCAGCCAGCCGAGGTGATTGAGGCCGACATAGCCGGACGCGACCCGGTGCGGGTCGAGCCGCAGCGCCCGGGCCGCCCGCCGGGACAGCCCGATCGGGGAGTCGCAGATGCCGACCACCCGGTCGCCGAGCACACCCTGCATGGCCTGCGTGATCATGCCCGCCGGGTTGGTGAAGTTGATGACCCAGGCGCGCGGCGCGAGCCGGGCGACGCGCTGCGCGATGTCGAGCGCGACCGGCACGGTGCGCAGCCCGTACGCGATGCCGCCCGGACCGGTCGTCTCCTGCCCGAGCACCCCGAGATCGAGGGCCACGCGCTCGTCGCACGTGCGCCCGGCGAGCCCCCCGACGCGGATCGCGCTGAACACGACGTCGGCGCCCTCGATCGCGTCGTCGAGGTCGGTGCTCACCCGCACGCGCGGGGCCCGCGGCACCCGCTGCGCCTGCCCCGCGAGCACGTGCGAGACCGCGGTGAGCCGGGCCTCGTCGGTGTCGTGCAGCACGACGTCGGTGACCGGGGAGTCGGCGGGCCCGCCGCCGAGGAGCGCGCCGTAGACGAGGGGGACCCGAAAGCCGCCCCCGCCGAGAATCGTCAGCCGCATACCCGAAATCCTGCCTGATGCCGGCCTGTTGTCGGCCCGTTGACGGCCCTGCGCGGCGCGCGACGCGCCCTGTGGCGCACAATCGACCCGGGAGGGAAAAGCGCAGGTGAGCGGCGGGCCAACGCACGGCATCGCGGGCATGACGACCGGGGAGGCGGCCGAGTGGACGAGGCGACGAAGCGGACGGCGACCGACGACGTGACCGGGGAAGTGACCGCGGAGGTGACCGGGGCTGTGATCGGGCAGACGGTCACGGGCTTCGACCCGCTGGCCCACATCCGCACCCCCGACGGGCCTCGATTCGACGTGTTCCTGCAAGGCATGGTCTTCCTCGACATCATCTTCACCGGGCTGCCGCGGATGCCTCGGGAGGGCCAGGAGGTGTGGGCCGAGGGCATGGGCTCGTGTCCGGGCGGCATCGCGAACCTCGCGGTCGCCGCCTCCCGGCTCGGCCTGCGCACGAGCCTCGGGGCGGCGTTCGGCGACGACGACTACGGCGAGTTCTGTTGGCGCACACTGGCGCAGCAGGAGGGCGTCGACCTCTCGACGAGCCGTCGCTACCCCGACTGGCACTCCCCCGTCACGGTCTCGGTCGCCGTCGAGGGCGACCGCAACATGATCACGCACGGGCACGCGGAGCCGCAGACGCCGACCCAGATGATCGGCCACCCGCCCCGGAGCCGGGCCGTGCTGCTCGACCTCGACCTGCACGAACCCATCGGCCAGGGCGACGGCTGGGCCGACCGGGCCCGGGCCGACGGGGCGCTGATCTTCGCCGACGTCGGCTGGGACGCGACCGGCCGGTGGGACTTCGGTGTGCTCGACCAGCTCGAACACTGCCACGCGTTCCTGCCGAACCAGGGCGAGGCGATGGCCTACACCCGCACCCGCACCGCCCGCGAGGCGCTGTACAGCCTCGCCGACCGGGTGCCGTTGGCCGTCGTCACGCAGGGCCCCGACGGGGCCATCGCCTACGACAGCTCGACCGGCGAGGAGTCTGTGGTTCCGGCCCTGTGGGTCGACGCGATCGACCCGACCGGCGCCGGCGACGTCTTCGCCGCGTCGCTGACGCTCGGCACCCTGGCCGGCTGGCCGCTCGACGACCGGCTGGCGTTCGCGTCGCTGTGCTCCTCGCTCGCGGTGCAGCAGGTCGGCGGCTCGCTCGCCGCCCCCGGGTGGGGCGACATCGCGGACTGGTGGCACCGCACGCTGCGCGGCCCCGACACCGGCGCCTACCACCGGTCGCTGCGGCAGCGGTACGCCTTCCTCGACGACATCGTGCCGCAGGTGCCGGTCAGCGCCGTTCGCCGCGCCAGCGCCACCATCGCGCGGCTCTCCGACGCCTGAGCCCCGCACGCCATCGGCACCCGGCCCGCCGCTGCGCTCGAAGCGCCGGCCGGGTTCGCGGCGCGCCCGGCGCGGATGCGAGGCTTTCGGCATGACGCCCAACGACATCCTCATCGACACGTTCGGACGGGTCCACGGCGAGCTGCCCCGGCAGCTGGACGGCCTGTCGATGCTCGGCCTGACGTGGCGCCCCGACGGCGACGCCAACCCGATCGGCTGGCTCGCGTGGCACCTGACGCGCGTGCAGGACGATCACCTCGCCGGTCTCGTCGACGCCGAGCAGGTGTGGACCCGCGACGGTTTCGCCGACCGCTTCGCGCTGCCCTATCCGGTCGAGGCCATCGGCTACGGCCAGCATCGCGACGAGGTCGACGCGTTCGTCGTCGACGAGCCGCAGCCGCTGATCGAGTATCACGACGCGGTGCACCGCCGCACGGTCGAGATCGTCTCCGGGCTGGACGCCGCGCAGTTCGAGCGGGTCGTCGACCGCCACTGGGATCCGCCGGTCACCGCCGCCGTGCGCCTCGTCTCGGTCGCCAACGACATCACCCAGCATCTGGGTCAGATCTCGTACGTGCGGGGGCTGTGGGACCGGCGCGCCGCCTGACGACCCGACTCCCCGAACAGCGTGGGACGTTTCGCCGCGACTACCCGGCGACATCTCCCACGCTATCGGCGCCCCTGGGGGCGCCGCGCCGGTGACGGGCCGTCAGCCGACGATCCGCAGGGCCAGCACGACCCCGATGCCGCTGAGCACGAAGCCCGCGACGCACATGACGCCGGCCCAGATCGAGTGCACCGCGGGGGTGCGCACGGGTTGCGGGCGGGTGTGCGTCGAGGGGTCCCGGCCACGCAGGTAGGTGCGCCACGCCGAGACGGCGACCGACAGCCCGATCGCCACGAGTCCCGCCCCGAACAAGATGATGAGGGCGGGAATGAGCAGCGCTCGGCGGTCCTGCATCGTCCCCCCTCGCCTGCTTGCATCTGCTGCGGTCGAGGGTATCGGCACCACAGGTCGCCCGACAGGCGCCTAGCGGGCCGCCCGGCGCCCCCACGAGGGCGTAAATCCCTTGTGTGACAAGGCCGGCTCTTCCACGAGATACCACGAGGCCAGGGCCACCGAAGCGGCGAGTATGACTGCGGCAACAGTGAATCCGACCTGCGTCAGGGCCGTCGCGCCGGCCGTCGCGAGGAGGGTCTCGATGGGCCAGTGGTACACGTACATCCCGTACGAAAGATCCGCGCGGAGCCGGTGCCGCAGCCACGGGGTGCGGACCACCGCGACGAGACACAGGTAGGCGAACGCGACGCCGCCGCCGACCGCCCGGTAGCCCGGCTCGAGCCACAGCGCGACGACGAGCCCGGCGACCGCGAGCAGCGCCCAGCGGCCGTGCACGCTGAGGCGGTCGCGGTAGAGGTAGCCGAGCACGCCCAGCCCGAACATGAGGAAGAACCGCCAGAACAGCTCCCCGACGAGAGGCAGCAGACCCGCCTCCTGACCTGCGACGACGAGCCAGACGGCCACGACGCCGGCCGCCACGAGGGCGCGGCGCCGGCGAAGGAGTCCGAGCACCCCGAGCACCGCCACCCCGACGTAGCAGACCGCCTCGTAGAACAGCGTCCACAGGGCGCCGTTGATGACGTGCGGTTGGTGGGTGCCGGTCGGTAGGCCCGCCACGGAGAAGTCGCGCATGAACAGCAGCCCGTTCTGGGTGACGTACCCCCAGGACCGGCCGAGCGCCGCGCCGGGGGCACCGCCCTCGAGGGCGGCCACCGCCGGCGCGACGAGCGCGGCGGTGAGTAGCAGGCACACCCAGAACCCGGGCATGATCCGCAGAAACCGGTGCCAGGCGTAGCGCCCGACCGAGCCGAGCTGCAGCAGGCTGCGGGTCACGAGAAAGCCGGAGAGCACGAAGAAGGCGTCGACCGCCAGCTCCCCCAGTTCGGTGCCGCCGATCACCGGCTGGCGACCGAAGCCGATCGCGCCGGCGTGCGCGACCGCCACCGTGGTGGCGAGCACGAGCCGCAGCACGTCGAGGCTGTTGGAGCGCGGGTCGAACGCGCTGCCCAGCGTGTGGGAACCGGTCGCTCTGCCGCGATGATCCGCGCGCGCGTCGACGCCGGGCGCGCGGGCGGTCTGCCCGCGTGGAGCCAGCACAGTCATGGAGTTCCCCTCGGCTCGTGGATAGGCGCCCGGTCCCCCACCGGATTCGACGCCATACTCTGACGCAACGTCAGGTTTCAAACCTAACGCCGCGTCAGGGTTCGGTCAAAGCCCGTCGTTCACCTGTTTCCAGAGTCGCCGAAAGTCCGCGCGCACAGCGCATTTGGGCGTCGAGTCGGGTGCGGCGCCGCCTGGGTGTGGGTCGGCGAGGCTGGGCGGGCACGTCGCGACGGGCGCGGCGCGGCCCGGGTGTGGGTCGGCGGGGTCCCGCGGGCGCGTCGCG
>NZ_BCNQ01000075.1 GCF_001515525.1 Piscicoccus intestinalis NBRC 104926
CGCCGGTCGCAGGCGGACGGCGCCGACCGGGTCGGCCCGCCCGACGGCCAGGAGCCGGTCGGCGGCGGTGACGGCCTCGATCGTCGCCGCGTTGCGTCGCGGGGCGGAGGTGTCGTAGGAGAGTTCCTCGTCCTCCTCGAGGCAGAACCCGCAGTCGACGACGGTGATCGCGGCGGCGCGCCGGGCGGTCTCGAACACGGCTGCCAGCGATTCCGGCCGGAGCCGGGGCCAGTCGGCGGGCTCACTCAGGCCCGTCAGGAGCCTGAGGCCGCCGGGGAGCGTGACGGTGGCGTCGCACAACGCGGCCGGGTCGAGGGTTCCGGCCTCGGCGAGGCGGGTGGCGGCGAGCAGCCCGGACGTGTCGTCGAGTTGCCGGTGCAGGGCGGCCTGGGCACCGCCGTAGGGGTCGGCGTCGATGAGCAGGGCGGGGCCCCGGGCGGCCCGAGTGCCGCGGGCGCCCCTGGCCGCGCGGGTAGTGCTGGCGGCTCGTGCCGCGGCGGCTGCGGCCAGCGCGGCGGCGAGCACGCTGCGCCCGGGTGCACCGGCCGGGCCCCAGACGGCGAGGACGATGCCGGGTGGCCCGGCTTCGTCCGGGGTGAGGCGGTCGACGCCGATCTGCGCCCAGCCCTCGGGCCGGGCTGATCTGCGCTCGGCCACCGCGCCTCCTGCCGGACGTCTGTTGTCGCGGCGCGCCGCGCGCCGCGGGCCGACAGGTTATGCCGCCCGGGCGCGGCCGTGGGCGGATCGTGAGCCGGGCCACACCGGCTCCGACCGGCTCCGACCGGCTCCGACCGGCTCAGCGCGGCGGCGTCTCGGTCTGCGGGCCGGTGAGGCCGAGTCGTTCGAAGGCGTGGGCGAGGCCGTCGTGTTCGACGTCGTCGGTGACGAGGTCGGCGACGGCCTTGAGGTCGTCGCTGGCGTCGCCCATGGCGACGCCGACCGCGCAGGCCTGCAGCAGCGGCACGTCGACGGTGGCGTCACCGAAGGCGACGGTGTCGGCCCGGTCGGCGCCGAGGTGTTCCAGGAGGGCGTCGACGGCGGAGGCCTTGGTGATGGCCTCGACGGCGATGTCGCCGAAGAGCGCTTCGGCGCCGCGGCCGCCCCAGGTGTTGTGGGTGAAGCCGGGAAAGGCCTCGGCCGCGTCGAGGTGGTCCTGCAGGGAGTTCAGCACGTAGCTGATCTTGTTGACGTCGTCGCGGTAGAGGTCGGCGCCGAAGATCATCTCGGGAAAGACGTCGCGGACCGTGCGGGTGTCGGCGTCGGCGGCGCCCTTGCGTGCCGAGTATCGCTGGATCGTGGGCTGCGCGACGGTCTCGAAGTTCTCGCTGGCGTAGAGGCCGGAGTTGGCCTCGAGGTAGAACTCCAGCCCGCGCTCGTGGGGCCAGTCGACGATGGCGGCGTTCTGCTCGGCGGTGATCCGCTGGTGCAGCACGACCTCGCCGTCGTCTTCGACGTATCCGCCGTTGGCGCCGATGAGTCCGTCGACGCCCATCGCCCAGAGCTCGTCGTAGACCTCGGCGCGGCTGCGTCCGGTGCACAGGTACACCCGATGCCCGTGTCCGCGCGCCTCGCGGACGGCTCGGACCGCGGAGGCGGGCAGGCGGTTGTGGTAGTCGACGAGTGCCGTCGACGTCGATCAGCACGATGCGTGGCATGGCGTTCCGTTCGGTGTCCGGTGGGCTCCAGGGGCTGCGGGAGTGCCTCACGACGCCCGATTCGCGGCGCCGTCGACCGCCGCTCCAGCCTACGAAGAGCGGCTCGTCTGATGGGCGTCGGCGGTCAGCCGGCGCGTGGTCGGTTGCCGATGGGGGTGCCGTCGGCTCTGCTCCATCTGACCTGGCCGTCGATGACGACGCCGATGAATCCGTAGCGGTGGACGACCGTGTGGTGGTGTCGGCAGAGCAAGGCGGTGTTGTGGCGGTCGGTGGGTCCGCCCATCAGCCAGCTCACTAGGTGATGCCCGTCGCACCAGGCGGGTGGCATGGAGCAGCCCGGGAAGGTGCATCCGCCGTCTCGCATGGCCAGCTAGGTGGCCAGTGCCGGTGTGATCAGCCGCTTCCCACGCCCGAGGTCCAGTGGCGCAGGACCCGTACCCAGAACGGCGGGGATGATCTGCGCATCGCACGACAGCACCCGCACCTGGCCGGGGGTCAGGGTGCGGCCGAAGGCGGTGGTGCCGCAGCCGTGGTTGTGGTCGGTGCGGAACCCGGTGCCGCCGGTGCGCTCGCGGTGCTTGCGCACGAGGTCGGCGAACACGCCGGGCAGGGCCTCGGATTCGAGTCCGGCCACGAGGTCGGCGAGCTTGATGGTCACGACGACTTTGGCTTTGGCGCCGGTGCCGGGGGTGTTCTTGTCCGTGACCGCCGCGTGGGCGGCCAGGGCGACGAGCGCGTCGGCGCGGCGCTCGCCCGCGGTGCGCAGGTCGGGCTCGGGCTGGCCCGCGGCGGCCGCGTCGATGCCCTCGCCGCCGCCGTCAGCGCCGACAGTGCTGGCAGTGCTGGCAGTGCCGTTCACGCCGCTAAAGCCGTTAGCGCCGGCCGAGCCGTGAACGCCGGTCGCGCCGTGAACGCCGTCAGCGCCAATGACGCCGGTGTCGGCAGCGGAGGAACCGACGCCCACTCCCCCGGCGCTCACGCCGCCGGCACCCTGGGCATGGTTCGCCGCACTGACGGTCGCGTCGCCGGCAGGCTTGGCCGGCCGCGGCGCGCTGAGCGCATTGATCGCGGCGATGACCACGGCCGCGGAGGCCGGGTCGAGCCGCACCCGGCCTTCGTACATCCCGGTGCGCGGGTTGAGCGTCAACTCGGTGAAGTCACGCCGCTCGTAGCGGCGCTCGCGCTCCTGGTACTCGCCTTCGGTGCCGTACTGCCCGATCAGCTGCTCTTCCATCGCAGCGAGTTCACGCCGGGTCACCCCGTGCGCGGCCAACCCGATCATGGCGTCCATCACCCCGTCCCAGGACTTCACCGCGATCGAACCCTGCAACCGCCGATAAGTCGCCGCGAGCAGCTCGGCCGCCTCGACCGTCACCCGCCCCTCGAGGACCGCCTCGCGCAGCGGCTCCGCGTCCTGCCGATCACAGATCCGCGCCAGCGCGCCCAGCGCCCGCGCCCGGCTGGGCGACACCGGCACCCCGGCCTCGACGTGCGACTGACTTACCCACGCCGGCACCCGCGGATGATCCGATTCCGCGATGACCCCGCGGTCCTCGGCTTCAAGCACGACCGCAGCCTGCGCCGCACACGCCGCCGCCACGGCACCGGCCGCCGCAGCAGCCAGCTCGGGCAACTCATCAGACCCCACCCGAGCCAACAAACCCGGCAACCCCGACAGGGCCGCGCGAGCCGCCCGCACTTGCTCCAGCAGCGCCTCCCCCACGGGCTGGGCCACCCCGCTTCCCGACAGGTCGACGTCACCGGCCGGTGCCGCAGCACCGTCGGAGACGTCGACGTCAGGGGTTAAGTTCATGCACATAGGATATCGAACACATGTTTGTTCAACCAGCTGTCCTAATTCTGAATCAGGGTGAGCGACAATGGTGTTCGGGCATCTCCTAGCGGCTCTTGAGTTCGCCTGTAGCAGAACGGAGTTCGACACATGATCAGCGTGTGATCTATACCACTCTTAGGCCCGGGATCGCAGAGCCTGCGTGAATCGCGCCCGCCAACCAGGCTCCACGCAGCGTCACGAACGGCAGGAGCGCGGCGGGGCGGTCGAGCACTGATCCCATCGCACAGACGGCCACTCAGGCCAAGTTAGGCGTCGCCCGACCCCGCCGGCCTGAACCCGTCATCCACAGGCAGAGTCGGGCGTCTCGGCAGATGGAGCGCGCGCTCCCATAGAATCGAAGACGCTCGCGATGAGCACCGGCATTCGAAACCGCACACGAGTCACGGCAATGAAGGACATGTGATGACCCAGCGATTCCTCCAGTTGCCGGACGTGTGCGAGGTCCTCAACATCTCCAGTTCGCAGGCGTACGCCCTGGTCCGCTCGGGCGACCTGCCCGCGATCCGCATCGGCGGGCGTGGCCAGTGGCGGGTGGAGGCCAGCGAGCTCGAGGCGTTCATCCAGCGCAAATACTCCGAGACCCGCGACTTCGTCACCTCTCACCCCTACGCCGGGACGGCCGCCGAGCACGACCACGAGTGACGCACCGGCGGGCCACTGCCACACGTGCGCGTCGCGCGTCGCGGCCCGCGACGGCGCCGAAACAATTGCCGCGGCTGTCACCAGACCACACCGGATGCCTCGACGCGGACCCCGCCCGACGTCACTGAAAGCAATGACGCGGCTGTCACCAGACCACACCGAGCCTGGACGCGGACGCCGTCCGACGGCGTCGATGCCGGCGCGTCACCCGAGCACACCGAAGACCTCGACGAGCGGACACCGGCCGGGAATCGCCATATCGACGATCCCGATGAAGCACCCTCCGGCACCCAGCGATAAAGCAGCAGGTCACGAGCCTGCCACGCCACCGAGTCACTCGACGCGATAGCCGATGTGGCGAAACGATCGCCAGCATGGCCATCCCAGACCCTCCGACGTGGGAACCAGGCAGCCCCTGTCACGAGTGAGGGCGGATTCACGGGGCTGCCCGGCGAGCCCGCTTGGGGCGACGTGCCCGCCGCAGCGTCAGGCCGGGCCCACGGCGGTGATGCACACGACGGCGGCGAACGGAATCGTCGGGCGGCCGGTCACATTCGCCCGGCGCGGGGGCACCTCACGCGAATGGGCGGCGAGCTCGAACGAATCCGCGCCGACGACGTCGATGGTGCCGGTGAACTGCCGGCCGAGCACATCCTCCACCTCGACGACCGTGCGGTCGCGGGCCAGGCGCCGCAGCGGGTGACCCAGCCCCAGCCGCGCCGCGACGATCGACTCCGCACCCGGCTCCCACCCAAGACCGTCGATCTGCACCATGGCCGCCACCGGCACGACCACCGAGCCGCGGGGGTCGCCGGCGATCGTCACCCAGTCGGCCCCGGCGTCGGCGATCTCCCCGTCGAGCAGGCGACCCTGCCGCAGCACGACCCGCACCCGTCCGCCCTCCTGCGCCCGCAGCCGCGGCGGGAGCCGAAGCCGCGCCCGCTCGGCGCGCTGCAGCTCGGCGGCCTCCGCGGCGCGCCGATCCGCCTCCTCCTGATCGATGCGGGCCTGGATCTCCTCGATGAGCCGTTCCCAGCGCATGCCCCCTCCTCGGCCCCCACGCTAGCCGCGCGGCCAGCCCCACCGACTCGGCGCACAATCGGCAACCCTCTCAGTTATCCACAGTTGACGGCATCACCCGACATCAAACTGCATCAAATAACTATGCTCGGGGGCACGCAGGCAGCACCTCGAAGCCATGGAGGGCACGACGATGAGGGCCGTTCGATGACGACGCAACCGCTCCCGGGATGGCCGGCCGAGACGGGCGAGCAAGGCACGCAACCGAACTCCGCCCCCGCCCCCGGCCGGCCGTCCAACCCGCTGAGGTCGGTGCGGGTGCGGCCCGTGCCGGATCGTGACCCCGCGCCCGTCCACGGGCCGACTGAGCGCGGCGACCCGGATCACCACCAGCCGATGCTCCTGCTCGTGCCGACCGGCGCCCGTGCGTCCGGTGCGGCCGACTCTGCCGTGTCCACCGCGGAGACCGAACACCGCGGTGGACACGCGCCCGCAGGGACGGCTGAGGCCGCTCGCGTGCCCGGCTCGCGCGGTCGATGGGCGCCGGGAGGGCCGGCCCACCTGCGGGTGGTTTCGCGCCGCGACGACTTCGGCCCGCGGCCCACCTCAACCGTCGACCTGCCCGAACCGCACGGCTGGGCCGGTCAGATGGCGCTGACGACGCATCAGGTGGTCAGCGGCCTGCGACCGCCGAGCCAGCTGGCCCGGTTCGTCGCTCCGCCGGTCTACGAGTCGATGGTGCGTCGCCGGGCGACCACCGATCGCCGGCACCTGGCCCCGGTGCGGCCCACCCGCGTGCGTGCCGTGGTCACCAGCGAACCGCGAGACGGCGTCGTCGACGCCAGCGTCGTGCTCTTCGACGGGCACCGTGCGCAGGCGGTCGCCATGCGGATGACCGGCGTCGACGGCCGCTGGCTCGTCACCGAACTCCAGATCGTCGAGTGAGCCGTGCCCCGATCAGCCCTTCTTCTTGCCCTTGCCGCGGGCCGCCGCCCGCCGGTCGCGCCGGGACATGCCCACCGGCTCCGGGGTGCGTTCCGCGTCACCGGCGGCCGCGCCGTTCGCGGCCCGCGACCCGTTCGACCCGCCCGACCTGTCCGGCCCGGCCGACCCCGCCGAACCTCCCGCGCCACCCGAGCCCGACTCCCGGGAGTCGGAGTCGTCGCGCTCCTGCACCTCGCCACCCTCACGGGGGGAGCTGTAATGCAGCTGGCCGGGGCGGTTCTCGCTCAGGCCGGCCGCCTCCAGGCCCAGGTCGGGCTCCGCCGCCTGATCGTCCTTCTCGTTCTCCGGAGGCAGCTGGCTCTCGTCGATCTGCACGTCGACGTTGAACAGGTAGGAGACCGACTCCTCCTTGATGCCGGCCATCATCGCCTGGAACATCGCGTAGCCCTCGCGGCTGTACTCGACGACCGGGTCGCGCTGAGCCATCGCGCGCAGACCGATGCCCTCCTGGAGGTAATCCATCTCGTACAGGTGCTCGCGCCACTTGCGGTCGAGCACCGACAGCACGACCCGCCGCTCGACCTCGCGCATGACGCGGCGACCGAGCCGGGCCTCTCGGGCATCGAGGGCGTGCTGGGCGTCGGAGACCAACTCCTCGGTGAGCATCTCCGCGTTGACGCCCTGCCGGCCGCCGGCGGCCTCGTCGAGTTCGGTCAGCGTGATCGAGAGCGGGTAGAGCTCCCGCAGCGCCGACCACAGCGCGTCGAGGTCCCAGTCCTCGGCGAAGCCCACCGCGGTCGCCGAGCGCACGTACGAGGTGACGACGTCGGTGATGAAGTGGCGCACCTGCTCGTGCAGGTCCTCGCCCTCGAGCACGCGGCGCCGCTGTTCGTAGATCACCTTGCGCTGGGTGTTCATGACGTCGTCGTACTTGAGCACGTTCTTGCGGATCTCGAAGTTGCGCCCCTCGACCTGGGTCTGGGCGCTCTGGATCGAGCGCGACACGAGCTTGGACTCGATCGGCACCGAGTCCTCGAGCTTGGCGGACGCCATGAACCGGTCGACGAGACCGGCGTTGAACATCCGCATGAGGTCGTCCTGCAACGACAGGTAGAACCGGCTCTCACCGGGGTCGCCCTGACGGCCCGAGCGGCCGCGCAGCTGGTTGTCGATGCGCCGCGACTCGTGCCGCTCGGTGCCCAGCACGTACAGGCCGCCCAGTTCGGTCACCTCGTCGTGCTCGGTCGCGACGTCCTGCTCGGCGTGCTCAAGAGCCGCGTCCCACGCCGCCTCGTACTCGGTCGGGGTCTCCTCCGGCGACAGGCCCTGGTTGCGCAGCGAGGTGACGGCCCGGAACTCCGGGTTGCCGCCGAGCATGATGTCGGTTCCGCGGCCCGCCATGTTCGTCGCGACGGTGACGGCGCCCTTGCGGCCCGCCTCCGCGACGATCGAGGCCTCGCGCTCGTGCTGCTTGGCGTTGAGCACGTTGTGTCGCACGTGGTGCTCGCGCAGCTGCGTGGACAGGTACTCGCTCTTCTCCACGCTCGTGGTGCCGACGAGCACCGGCTGGCCCCGCCGGTGGCGCTCGACGATGTCCTCGACGACGGCGTCGAACTTGGCCTTCTCGGTGCGGTAGACGAGGTCGGGCTGGTCGGCGCGGATCATCGGCATGTTCGTGCGGATCTGCACGACACCGACCTTGTAGATCTGGTGCAGCTCGGCCGCCTCCGTCTGAGCCGTTCCGGTCATGCCGGAGAGCTTGTCGTAGAGGCGGAAGTAGTTCTGCAGCGTGATCGTCGCCAGCGTCTGGTTCTCGTTCTGGATCTGCACGCCCTCTTTGGCCTCGATGGCCTGGTGCATGCCGTCGTTGTAGCGCCGCCCCGGCAGCATGCGTCCGGTGTGCTCGTCGACGATGAGCACCTCGCCCTTCATGACGACGTAGTCCTTGTCGCGTTTGAAGAGTTCCTTGGCCTTGATCGCGTTGTTGAGATAGCCGATGAGGGGGGTGTTCGCCGCCTCGTAGAGGTTCTCGATGCCGAGGAAGTCCTCGATCTTCTCGATTCCGGGCTCCAGCAGACCGACCGTCTTCTTCTTCTCGTCGACCTCGTAGTCGCCGTGGGGCGGGATGCCTCGCATGCGGTCGCCGCCGTCGCCTCGGTCGAGAAACTGCACCATGCGCGCGAACTGCACGTACCACTTGGTCGCCTGGTCGGCCGGGCCGGAGATGATCAGCGGCGTGCGGGCCTCGTCGATGAGGATCGAGTCGACCTCGTCGACGATCGCGAAGCTGTGCCCGCGCTGCACGAGTTCGTGCGGTTGCCAGGCCATGTTGTCGCGCAGGTAGTCGAACCCGAACTCGTTGTTCGTGCCGTACGTGATGTCCTTGGCGTACTCCGCCCGGCGCTGGGTGGGGTTCATCGTGTTGAGGATGCAGCCCGTCTCCAGGCCCAGGAGGCGGTGCACGCGGCCCATCAGCTCGGACTGGTACTGCGCCAGGTAGTCGTTGACGGTGATGATGTGCACACCCTTGCCGCTCAGCGCGTTGAGGTAGCTCGGCAGGGTCGCGACGAGGGTCTTGCCCTCACCGGTCTTCATCTCGGCGACGTTGCCCTGATGCAGCGCGGCACCACCCATGATCTGCACGTCGAAGTGACGCTTGCCGATGGTGCGTTTGCTCGCCTCACGGACCGCCGCGAACGCCTCGGGCAACAGCCGATCGAGGGATTCGCCGTCTTTGACCCGCTCCTTGAACACATCGGTCTCGGCGCGCAACTCGGCGTCGGTGAGCTTCTCGAAATCCTCTTCGATCGCGTTGACCTGGTTCGAGATGCCCTCGAGTCGTTTGACGACACGACCCTCACCTGCTCGCAGGATGCGATCGACGATCTTCGGCACGGGCGGACTCCTGGCTACTGCGACTGGGTGGCGGGCGTGGGCTGATGCGGACCGGACAACTCATCCAGGCTAAACGGTGCCGGCCCGTCGATCGTTCGCGACGCCCCCGAGCACACCACCGGGCAGGCCGCAAACCGGACCGGAAAAACCGGGATGGAGCGACCTAAGTCCCGATATGGTGTGCGTCACTTCCGTAACCTCATGCCCAGCCTGCCACCCGCGACGTTGGTGTCGCGCCCCACGACTGGAGGTCGACGTGTCGCTGTCCGAGCAGCAGCTGGAAGAGCTGCACAGCCGAAGGCAGACCATCCGGGCCGGAGGCGGTGAGGAGAAGCTCGCTCGTCGCCGCGACAAGGGGCTGCTGACCGCGCGCGAACGACTGGGCCGGCTGTTCCAGCCCGGCAGCTTTCAGGAGACCGGGATGCACTCCAAGCATCGGTCCACCGAACTCGGCGACAAGTCCATGCCCGCCGACGGCGTCGTCACCGGCACCGGCTATGTCGACGGGCGTCTCGTCGCCGGCTTCGCCCAGGACTTCACCGTGGCGGCCGGCACCCTCGGCAAGGTGCATGCCCACAAGATCGTCGAACTCATGAAGTTCGCGATGCACACGGGGGTGCCGCTGGTGGCCTTCCAGGATTCCGGCGGCGCGCGCATCCAGGAGGGCGTCGACGCGCTCTCGGGCTACGGCGACGTGTTCTACAACAACGTGCTCATGTCCGGCGTGGCCCCGCAGATCGCCGTGATCTGCGGGCCGTGCGCCGGCGGCGCCGCCTACTCCCCCGCGCTCATGGATTTCATCATCATGACCCGGCACAACGCGCACATGTTCATCACCGGACCGGCCGTCATCAAGTCGGTCACCGGACGCGAGACCACGATGGACGACGTCGGGTCCGCGGCCATGCACGCCGCGGTGAGCGGCAACGTGCACTTCGTGGCCGAGAACGAGGAACAGGCGCTCGGCATCGTCCACGAGCTGTTGTCGTACCTGCCCTCGAACAACACCGAGGACCCGCCGCACCACCTCGACGCCGACCTGCACCTCGGCCGCGACTACCAGATGAACGACCTCGTTCCCGACGACCCGAGCACCCCGATGGACGTGCGCTCGGTCATCTCCCGCCTCGTCGACGACGGGCGTCTCCTGGAGATCCAGGCCCAGTTCGCTCGAAACCTCATCATCGGGTTCGCGCGCATCGAAGGCATGGTCGTCGGCATCATCGCCAACCAGCCGATGCATCTGGCCGGCTCCCTGGACATCGACGCCGCCGACAAGGGCGCCCGCTTCGTGCGGTTCTGCAACGCCTTCAACATCCCGCTCGTCACCCTCGTCGACGTTCCCGGCTTCCTGCCGGGCATCGAGCAGGAGCGCGGCGGCATCATCCGCCACGGCGCCAAGATGCTGTTCGCGTATGCCTCCTCCACGGTGCCCAAGGTGACCGTCATCCTGCGGAAAGCGTACGGCGGCTCTTATCTGGCGATGTGCAGCCAAGAGATGGGCGCCGACGCCGTCTACTCCTGGCCCAACGCCGAGATCGCGGTGATGGGCGCCGACGGCGCGGTCGACCTGCTCTACCGCAAGCAGATCCAGGAGTCGGACGACCCGGCGGCCACCCGGGCCGAGCTGCTCAACGTGTATCGCACCGAGGTCACCTCCGCGTATCTGTCGGCCGAGCGCGGGTACATCACCGACGTCATCGAGCCCAGCGAGACCCGGGCCGCGCTGTCGCTGACGCTGCGTAAGCACCTCACCAAACGAGAACTACGCCCCGCCAAGAAGCACGGGAACATCCCGCTGTGAGGAGACCGCCGTGGACGTGTTGATCCAGACCTTCACGGTCGCCTTCATCGCGATGATCGTCTCGCTCGTGGTGGCCGTCGTCATCAAGGTCATCGACGCCCTGCTCGGGCGCGAGCGACCCGCCGCCGCCACACCGGCTCCGGCCGCGGAGGTACCCGCGGCCGCACCGGGCGAGGGCTTCCTGCCCGCCCACCACGTGGCCGCCATTGCGGCGGCCGTGTCGGCGGTCTTCGACGAACCCCAGATCGTGCACATCGAACCGGCACATCAGGGATCGGGGTGGACGTCCGAAGCCCGGGCCGCCCACCGAGGTTCGCACAACGCCGGGCCATCGGCTCGCTAGAACGAGAAGGAGACGACGATGCTCAGGCGACTGCGCGTGACGATCGAGGGACGTGCCTACGACGTCACGGTCGAAGACCTCACCAGTTCGGACAACTCGCTGTACCCGGCTCCGGGCACCATGGCCGCCGGCTCCTCGCCCGCGATGGCAGCCTCCCCCACGACCGAGCCGGGGCCGTCGTCGACGCCCCCGCCCGCTTCGGCCGTCGCGGTTCCGCCCGCCACCGGCGGACCGGCCGGCGGTCCCGGTGCCGTCGTCAGCTCGATGAGCGGGGTCGTCGTGGAAGTGCTCGTCAAGGTCGGTGAGTCCGTCGCCGCCGGCGACACCGTGGCGATCATCGAGGCCATGAAGATGAAGACGCCGCTCGTCGTCAACGAGGGCGGCACCGTCTCCTCGATCGAGCTGTCCGTCGGCGACACCGTGCTGGCCGGCCAGACCGTGCTGACGCTCGGCTGAGCCGCCATGATCGCGCTCGCGCCGCTGGCCGACGGCCGCTCCACCGGCCTGGGTGAGCTGTTCCAGGGACTGGGCACCCTGTTCATGCAGGAACCGCAAGTGGCGATCGGCCGCGTGGTGCTGATCTTCCTGGGATTCCTGCTCGTCTACCTCGGCAACAAGGAAGTCCTCGAGCCGCTGCTGATGATCCCGATGGGGCTGGGGATGTCGGCCGTCAACGCCGGCGTGCTCGTGCTCGACGGGGGCCGCACCGGCACACTGTTCATCGACCCGCTCGTCAGTTCCACCGAAGACGTCGTCACGACCCTGCAGCTGGACTGGTTGCAGCCCATCTACACGCTGATGTTCAGCAACGGTCTCATCGCGTGCCTGGTGTTCATGGGCATCGGGGTGCTGCTCGACGTCGGCTACGTCATGGAACGCCCGTTCCAGAGCATGATCATCGCGCTGTTCGCCGAGGCCGGCACGTTCGTCGTGTACCCGCTGGCACTCGCGCTCGGCATGACCGCCCCGCAGGCCGCGTCGGTCGCCACGATCGGCGGCGCCGACGGCCCGATGGTGTTGTTCACCTCGCTCGTGCTGGCGCCGGAGCTGTTCGTGCCGATCACCGTCGTCGGCTACCTCTACCTCGGCCTGACGTACGGCGGGTACCCCTACCTCATCCGGGCGCTCATCCCGGCCCGGCTGCGCGGGCTGCCGATGGAGCCCACGGGCCACAAGCCGATCACCTCCGGGCAGAAGCTGACGTTCGCGGTCATCGCCAGCACGCTGTTGTGCGTGCTGTTCCCCGTGGCGGCGCCGCTGTTCCTGTCGCTATTCCTCGGGGTCGCGGTGCGGGAGGCGGGCATCACGCAGTTCCAGGACCTGCTGAGCAACGTCTTCCTCTACGGCGCGACGTTCTTCCTCGGCCTGACCCTGGGGGTGCTGTGCGAGGCGAGCACCCTGCTCAACCCGCAGGTGCTCATTCTGCTGCTGCTCGGCATGCTCGCCCTGCTGGTCTCCGGCATCGGCGGCATCATCGGCGGTTACGTCATGTACTTCGCCACCGGAGGCAAGATCAACCCGATCATCGGTATCGCCGGCGTCAGCTGCGTGCCGACGACCGCCAAGGTGGCCCAGAAGATCGCGACGCACGACAACCCGCAAGCGATCATCATGCCCGCCGCCCTCGGCGTGAACATCAGCGGCGTCATCACCTCGGCGATCATCGCCGGAACCTTCGTCGCGCTGCTGCGCTGAGCACGCCGCCCCTCGCCCTGCCCCTGACCGCCGGGCGCGTCCGTAGAACGCCCGCGAACGACCGTGAACGACCCCGAACGACCGTGAGAACTGCGTGTCGTGGTGAGAACTGCGGCACGGACTGCAGTTCTGACCACGACACGCAGTTCTCAGGGACGTGGGGTCAGACGTGGGGTCAGACGTGGCGTCAGACCTGGGGTCAGACCTGGGGTCAGACGTGGGTCGGACGTGGGGTCGGCGGTGGGTCAGCGGGCGAGGAGGTCTTGGTAGTCGGGGTGCTTGTCGATCCAGCCGGCGTAGAACGAGCACGTCGGGCGAACGGTGCGGCCCGCCGCGCGGACCTCGTCGAGCGAGTGGCGGGCCAGGGCGGAGGCGACGCCGCGCCCGCCGAACTCCGGCTCCGTCACCGTGTGCGAGAAGGTCACGACCGAGCCGTCGTCGTCGTACTCCGCGTAGCCCGCAAGGGACCCGTCCAGATGGGCCTCGTAGCGCGAGAGCTGCTCGTTCTTGGTCACGTCAACATCCGTCATGTCCTCAGGCTGACACACCCGGGCGGCCGATAGCCTTCGACGCTGTGACCACCATGCTGTTGGACTGCGACACCGGCATCGACGACGCCCTGGCGATCATCACCGCCGGGCGGGCACCGGGGGTCGACCTCGTCGGCATCGGCTGCACGTGGGGAAACATCGACGTCGACCAGGCCGTGCGCAACAGCCACCACCTGCTGACGCTCCTCGGCCGCACCGACATCCCCGTGGCCCGGGGCGCGGCCGGCCCGCTCGACGGCAGCCCGCCGGTCTACTCCCCGCACGTGCACGGCCGCGACGGCGCGGGCAACGTCGGCGCCGTCGACCACGTGCCGCAGGTCTCGCCGGAGAGCGCCGCCGAGCAGTTGCTGCGGCTCTCCCGCGAGCACGAGGGCATCCTGCACATCGTCGCCGTCGGCCCGCTGACGAATCTCGCGCTGGCGCTGGAGACCGACCCCGACCTCGCCGGGCGCGTCGCGCACGTGACGATCATGGGCGGCGCGGCGCTGTCTCCGGGCAATGTCACGGCGGCTGCGGAGGCCAACATTTTTCACGACCCGGAGGCGGCCGCCATCGTCTTCGCCGCCCCGTGGCCGATGACGATGGTCGGTCTCGACGTGACCATGCGCTCGCTCATCACCGAGAAGCACCGGGCCCGCCTCGCCGCGGGCGGGTCCGTCGCCCGGCATTGCGCGGCGATCCTCGACCACTACTTCGACTTCTACACCGGTGTCACCGGCCGCCGCTGCGCCGGCAACCACGACGCGCTCGCGGTGGCCGTGGCCGCGGGGCTCGTTCAGGCCACTCTGTCTCCGGTCGTGCACGTCGAGGTCGACACCAGCGACGGGCCGTCCCGCGGCAGCACCGTCGCCGACCTGCGCGGCATGTGGGCCGATCACCCGCCGGTGGCCGGCGCGCGGCACCGGGTCGTGCTGCAGACCTCTCCCGGCTTCGAGGACACGATGATCGCCCTCATCCTCACCGCCGACGGCTGACGCGCTCAGTCGCGTTCGGCGCGGCCGCGGGCGAGCCCCTCGTCGGCGGAGCCCGCCTGGCGGCGATCCCATTCGGCGAGCACCTCGGGCGGGGTGGGCCGAGTCAGCAGGCTGACCGCGACGAAGACGATCGCCCCGAGCCCGAGCCCGGCGTAGATCGGCTCGTTGGCGTAGATGTCGCCGAAGGCGGCCATCGTGCCTAGCGTGGCGACGGTGCCGACGACGATCGCGGCCAACGCCCCCTGGCCGGTGGCTCGGCGCCACAGCAGCCCGCCGAGGATCGGCACCAGCAGCCCGCCGACGAGCACGTCGTAGGCGATCGTCAGCGCCGCGACGACGTCCTGGATGAGCAGCGCGATGCCGACCACGACGATCCCGAGCCCGATGACGTACCAACGGTTGGCGCGCACCTCGTCGGTCTCTTCGCCGGCGCCCGCCGCGCCGGCCGAGGACTGCCCGAGACGGGCGCGACCGCGCAGCCGCTCGACGATGTCCTGCCGGGCGACGGTGGCGGTAGCGATCAGCGACCCGCTGGCGGTCGACATGATCGCGGCGAGCGCGGCGGCCAGCACGATGCCGACGACGCCGGGTGGGAGCACGGCCTGGGTGACGGTGACGTACGCGTCGTCCGGCACCTCCAGCCCGGGCCCGATGACCGCCGCGCTGGCGCCGATGAGCGCGCCGGCCAGGCCGTAGGCGAGGCAGTACAGCCCGCAGGCGATGCCGCCGTACCGGGCCACCCGCGGCGAGCGCGCGGTGAACACGCGCTGCCAGATGTCCTGGCCGATGAGCAGCCCGAAGAAGTAGATGACGAAGTACGTGACGATCGTGCCCACGCCGATCGTCGTCAGGTCGAAGGCGGCGTCGTCGAGCCGCTCGCGGATGCCGGTGAAGCCGCCCGCGTGCGTCAGCGACACCGGCAGCAGGATGAAGAAGATCCCGATCGTCGTGATGACGAACTGCACGATGTCGGTGAGCGTCACCGACCACATCCCGCCGAGGGCGGAGTAGGCGAGCACGATGAGGCCGCCGAGCGCGATGGCCGGCACGCGGTCGAGGCCCAGGAGCACCCGGAAGATCGTGCCGTAGGCGATCGTCGACGTCGCCGACAGCATGAGCGTGTAGGCCCACATGACGATCCCGGAGACGAGCCCGGCGTGCGGCCCGTACCGCAGGTCGAGGGCCTGGGCGACGGTGAACACGCGCAGCCGCTGGATGAGTGGGGCGAACGCGGCCGACAGCAACAGGATGCCGCAGCCGATGGCCACGACGAGCCACATGCCGGAGACGCCGTACTCGTACCCGAGCCCGACGCCGCCGATCGTCGACGCGCCGCCCAGCACGAGGGCCGACAGCGTGCCATGTACATGAACGGCCCGAGCCGGCGGCCCGCCACGAGGTAGTCGGTCTCGTCGCTGACCCGGCGCTTGCCGAGGTAGCCGATGAGCACCATGCCGACCAGATACGCGACGATGACGAGAATATCCATGTCGCTCAGTCCTTTCCGGAGACGGGTCGGCGGGCGGCGGGCGTGCCCGGTTCGGCGTCGAGGGCGAGCACCGACAGCAGCTCGTAGGCGACGTGCGCGGCGGCGATCCCGGTGATCTCCGCGTGGTCGTACGCGGGCGCCACCTCGACGATGTCGGCACCGACGATGTCGAGGCCGCCGAAGCCCCGCAGGGTCTGCAGCAGTTCGCGGCTCGTCAGCCCGCCCGCCTCCGGGGTGCCGGTGCCCGGGGCGTGAGCCGGGTCGAGGACGTCGATGTCGACCGACACGTAGACGGGTCCGTCGCCGACGCGCTCGCGCACGCGCTCGACGATGCCGCGCACCGACTCGTCCTGGTAGTCGTCGCTGCGCACGATGCGGAACCCGAGCTGCACGTCGTCGTCGATATCGCCGCTGCTGTACAACGGCCCGCGGATGCCGACGTGCATGCACCGCTCCTGGTCGAGCAGGCCCTCCTCGGAGGCCCGCCGGAAGGGCGTGCCGTGCGTGTAGGGGGCTCCGAAGTAGGTGTCCCACGTGTCGAGGTGCGCGTCGAAGTGCACGACGGCCACCGGCCCGTGCGCGCGGTGCGCGGCCCGCAGCAGCGGTAACGCGATCGTGTGGTCGCCGCCGATCGTGAGCAGCGTCGTGTCGGCGTCGGCGAATTCGTAGGCGGCGCGGGTGATCCCGTCGATCGCCTCGGTGAGGTCGAAGGGGTTGACGGCGATGTCGCCGGCGTCCGCGACCTGCTGGGCCCCGAACGGATGCGTGTGCAGCGCCGGGTGGTACGGGCGCAGCAGCTTGCTGCTCGCGCGCACGTGCCCGGGCCCGAACCGGGCGCCCGGGCGATACGAGACCCCGGAGTCGAACGGCACCCCGACGATCGCGACGTCGACGGCGTCCAGTCCCCCGGCCTGCTCGAGCGTCGGCAGGCGGGCGAACGTCGCCGGTCCCGCGAACCGCGGGACCGTCGTCGCGTCGGGCGGGCCGATCGGCTCGTCGGGCCCGCGCTGGGTGTTCGGGCGGTCGCTGGGTGTGGACACCGGGTGCCCCTTTCGCTCCGGCGCGGCGTGCCCCGCGCGCCGAACACCCTAGTCACGGTGCGTGTCGACCGCGTGTCGTCGAGCCCGCGGGTCAGCCGCGCCGAACCGTCTCCAGGCCGAGGAAGCTTGCCAGCGACTCGAGTTCGGCCGCGAGCTCGGCGCGGTCGGCACCGCCTCCGCGGCCCGGCTCCCAGTGCACGGCCGGCACGCGCAGCACGCCCGTCGCCCGGTTTGCGCGCGCGTCGACGCGCCCGACGAGCGCGTCGCCGAGCAGGAACGGCAACACGTAGTAGCCGTGCACCCGGCGCGCCGCGGGCACGTAGATCTCCAGGCGGTAGTCGAACCCGAACAGGGCGCGGGTGCGGTCGCGCTGCCAGATCAGGGAGTCGAAGGGGCTGAGCAGCGCGCGGGCCCGCACCCGCCGCGGGCTCGCGGCCTGCGGGTGCAGGTAGACCGGGCGGTGCCAGCCCTCGATGCGGGTCGGCACGAGGTCTCCGGCGGCGAGCAGCTCGGGCAGCGCCGCTTGCGTCTGCGCCGGGCTCAGCCGGAAGTAGTCGCGCAGGCACTGTTCGCTGCCGACGCCCAGGGCGCGGGCGGCGATCCGCAGCAGACCGAGCACGCCCTCGGGCTCCGCGACGGCACCCGGCGCGTATGGGCCGCGCGCCGCGACGCCGGGCGGCAGCACGGCCTCCGGGAGGGCGTAACGCCGCTCGAACGCGCGAGTGCGCCCGGCGGAGGTCACCTCGCCGGCCCAGAACAGGTGCTCGAGGGCCGCCTTGACCAGCGACCAGTTCCAGCCCCAACCGTCCCGCCGCCGCGGGGCATCGTGGGCGAGCACCTGTTCGACGGCCCGCGCGGTCAGGGGGCCGTGCGCCGCGACGGCCAGGCGCACGCGATCGACGAGGCCGGGCTCCTCCCGGGCGACCCGGCGCATGCTGCCCCACGCCTCGTCGCGGGCGGCGCGCATGCGAAACCCGAGCAGCGGCCAGGTGGCGGCGGGCACGAGCGAGGCCTCGTGCGCCCAGTACTCGACGAGGTGGCGGCGGTCGCGGCGCGGACCGTCCCGCAGGGCGTCGAGGCGGGCCGGGTCGTACGGCCCGAGCCGCGAGTAGAACGGCAGGTACTGCGAGCGGGTGACCGCGTTGACGCTATCGATCTGCACGACGCCGAGACGATCCGCCACGGCCCGCAGCTGCGCGCCACCGACCTGCCCACGCGGCCGAAACCGCGCGCCGAAACCCTGCGCGGACAACGCGATTCGGCGCGCCTGCGCCCGGCTCAGGACGGGCTCGGTCACGTTTGGGCCGGTGCGACGCGGATCGACGGTGCCGGGCTCATCGATCCATCATGCCCGCGACGCGATCGCCCGGCGCGGCAGGCTCGCTCGACGCACGGCCGCCCGCAGCCGGTGCTGCGGGCGGCCACGGGTG
Source organism: Piscicoccus intestinalis NBRC 104926 (assembly GCF_001515525.1). Classification (GTDB taxonomy): domain Bacteria; phylum Actinomycetota; class Actinomycetes; order Actinomycetales; family Dermatophilaceae; genus Kineosphaera; species Kineosphaera intestinalis. The sequence goes on from NZ_BCNQ01000075.1 coordinate 18,339, forward strand.
GCGTCGGCGCTCAGCCTGCGGGGGCCGCGGGCGCCGCGTCGGGCTTCGCGTCCGGGGCCTCTGCGGGCGGTGTGGCGTCGGTCGCGGGGACGACGTCGAGGTGGATGACCCCGTAGTCCCAGCCCCGGCGACGGTAGACGACGCTGGGCCGATCGGTCTCCGCGTCGTGGTACAGGAAGAAGTCGTGACCCACGAGTTCCATGCTGTACAGCGCCTGGTCGAGGGTCATCGGAGGCGAGGAGTGCGTCTTCTCGCGCACCTGCACCGGCGAGTCGCCGCTGGACCCGAGCCGTTCGTCGACGCGCTCCGCCGGGTCGACATCCTCGGGCTCGGGCTCGGCCTCGGAGACGGTGGGCTCGGGAGCCGGCACGCTCAGGTCCGCGACGGGAAGGTCGGCTGTCGCCTGGGAGACCCCGGCGCCGCGGCGTCGGGACACCTTGCGCCGGTCGCTCGCGCGGCGTAGTCGCTCGGCGAGCTTGGCGAGGGCCAGGTCGAGGGCGGTGTACTTGTCCTCGGCGTACGCCTCGGCCCGGATCACGGGTCCCTTGGCCAGGCACGTGATCTCCACGCGCTCGCTGCCCTTGGGTGCGCCGCGCGAGGTCTCTTCACTCACGACGACTTCGATGCGTTGGGTGCGGGGGGCGTATTGCTCGACCTTGGTGAGCTTTTCGGCGCTCAGACGACGGAACCGTTCGGAAACCTGGACATGACGCCCGGTGACGGTCAACTCCACGAGATCCTCCTTGCGGGGTAGGTGGGCGGCCGCGGCCCGACAGGCGGCCCGCGGGGATGTGCTGCGGCGCATCACCCCCTCTCGTGCACGAGAACGACGAGGCGACCGAACGCCCCTGTCACACAAGAAAACCCAGCGCCATCCGCCACGACCGGGCCGCGTGGTGCCGCGGTTGCGACGCCTGGCCTGGTCACCCGGCGGTGACACTGGGGACTCATGAACCCACGGTAAACGACGCGGGGCCCGATCGACACTCGTTCACCCCCCCATCCTGGCCATGCGCACACCCATCGCTGCTCGCCCCGGGCCGGCTGCGCGCAGCCGACGGCTCATCACGCGGCGCTGGTGAGTCACGCGACTTGGGCGTGTCACGCGGCCTCGGTGTTCCCGCGCCCTCGGCGCGGGCCGGGGATCCGACGAGGCGTGGCCGCGACGACCGCGCAGGCGATCGGGCGGGCGCCGGCCGCCCGCAGCGCACGGACCGCCTCCGCGAGCGACGACCCCGTGGTGACCACGTCGTCGACGAGCAGGCACGGCAGCCCCGGCGGCACGGCCCGACCCGTACGTACGGGCCGAACCGTGAAGGAGCCCGCGAGGTTGGCAGCCCGGGCGGCGGCGTCGAGCCCCGCCTGGTCGCGAACGCGGCGGGTCACCCGCAGCAGCGGCGCGGCCATCAGACCCACGTGCGCCGGGTCGGGGCCGAGCGTCTCGAGGGCCGCCCGTACGAGGTCGCGCAGGGGTTCGTCGCCGCGCCGACGCCGCGAGGCCGCCGAGGACGGCACGGGCACGACCGCGGCCACGCCCCCGGCGGATCGGGCCGCCGCGACGATCGAGTCGGCGAACATCGGCGCCAGGGCGCTCCGGGCGTCGCGCCGGTCACCGTCCTTGTAGGCGACGATGAGCCGGCGCAGCGGGCCGTCGTAAGGCCCGGCGGCCCACACGGCGGGCAACCCCGGCGTCGACACCGCCACGACCCGCGGGCCGCGCCCGTCGGGCCAGGTGAGGGTGCCGCGGCAGGCGCCACACAGGCTCCGGGAACCGGCACCGGCGCGGTCACTGTGCCGAGCCGTCCCCTCGCGCCTGCCTGCGGGTCCTCCGGAGCCGTCGGACTCGCCGAGCCCGATGGGGCGCCCACAGCTGGCGCAGACCCCCGGCAGGACGAGGTCGAGCACCCCTTCCAGCGCCGCGGCCAGCCAGGCCCCGGCGCCCCATCGGGGCGGTCCGTCACGCATTCCGTCAGGATCACGCTGCGGGCGGCTGCGCGCAGCGCCGCCCGGCGATCTGTGGACGACGGCTCCGTCGGGCGCGCCCGTCGACCCCGGCCGGTCAGTACCCCGGAACGACGATCTCGCTCGCCGGGCCGAGCTGCTGCCAGCCGCCGCCGACCCGCCCGTAGGCGTGACCGTCTCCGGAGATGACGACAACCCCGCGCTCGCCCCCCACGGAGACGATTCGGCGCGGGTCGGGCACCGGGGCGAGCGCGGTGGTCTCGCCGCCGACGGCGACGAGCATCGGCACGATCGTGGCCTGCGGCTGACGCCGGCCGAGCACCCCGACGACCGTGTTGGTCACCCACGTCGCCCCGGTGACATCGCTGACATCGCCGCCGATCGGCCACGGCTCGGTGAGCCCGACGGGGCGGCCGGAGTCGTCCCGCAACACCCCGGCGACCATGCTGACCAGCCCGGACTGTCGGCGCGACACGATGAGCACCCGTTGCCCGTCCGGAGCCGGTCGCACGACGAGCAGACTGTCCCGCTCCGCCCGGTCCAGCCACGGCGCCTGGAGTTCGCGCGGTTGGGCGAACACGCCCGCGGGTGCGTCCACGACCCAGATCCGGCTCGCGCCCTCCGCGGTGGCCCCCGCGACCCAGGTGCGACCGTCCCGGTCGTAGGACGGTGCAGTCAGTCCCGCGCCGAGCGTCGCGGCGTAGCTGCGGCCGTCACGCCACCGGCTCAGCTGCGTGCGGTCGGTGGAGACCGCGGCCAGGTCCGCCCGGTCCGGGGTGGACGCCACGTCGACCCAGGCGGCGTCGATGCTGGGCAGCCCGTCGCTCTGGCCGCCCTGACCGAGGTCGGTGCGCCGCCCGACGTCCCGGGCGTCGACGATCGCCAGGCCCTGGGCGGTGCGCCACAGCACCTGGTCGGCCTCCGGACGGGCGGGCGTGAACCCCAGTTCGTCGACGCCGGTGGGCACGCTCGTCGACGAGCCGTCGACGAGCACGTCGAGGTTGCGGCCCGAAACCTGCAGCGCCACCGTCTGCACGCCGGGGGCCTGCCGCATCGTCGTCAACGCCTGGGCCCAGGCGGCCCGGCGCTGCTCGGCGCTCACATCGAGAACCTCCGGCGTCAGGTCGACCTCGGCCCGGCCGTACTCCACCGGCACCGACCCCACCGACAGCCGGGTGTCGCTCGGGAAGCCCGATCGCACGGCTCCCGCCAGGTACGCGGGCGGAGCCTCCAGCTGGGCGCGAGCCAGGGACGTCGTCAGTCCCGCGCCGACCGAGAACCAGCGCCGGTCGACCACGATGCGACGCAGCCGCTGATCGGCGTAGGCGACCGAGAACGGTCGGTACGCGCGCTCGAAGTAGAACCGGCTCAGCCACAGCCCGAAATCCGGCGGGATCGAGGAGATGCGCCACTCCCCCGACGCCAACGACAGCCCCAGCGTCGAGCTGCGCTCGGAGCCGAGCGGAAGGCTGCGGTAGCGACCGCCGGCATCCAGCGCCGCGTCCTGGGGAGTGCGCAGGGAGACCGAGCCGTTGCCACCCCCGACGATCTGCAGTGAGGCGTTCTCCGGGTAGACCGTCACCGAGGCTCGCGGATTCCACGACCGCGACGCCGTCGGCGTGAGATACGCGCGGGCCGCGCGGAAATCGTCCTCCGTCGACCAGCTCGCCGCGAGAAAGCCCCGCACGATCTGTTCCGGCGACGCGCCGCGCGGCGGGGCCTCGAACTGGAAACGCACCGGCGGCATCGCCGGTGAGCCGATGTCCAGGCCCTGTTGCACCGGGCCGCTCATCGGCAGGCCGCACGCCCCCAGAGTCAGCGCACCCGCCGCCCCGACCGCAGCGACCGCGGCGCGCCA
>NZ_BCNQ01000076.1 GCF_001515525.1 Piscicoccus intestinalis NBRC 104926
CGGTGCCGAGCGGGGCCGGCGCGGCGCCCGCGTGGCGCTGCGCCACCTCGGCCTGTAGGCGACCGCCGCACGCGCGCTCTCGAGACCAGTTCGGAACCAGCTCGGCCCGGTTCGGCCCGGTTCGGAACCCGTTCGGCGCCGGCCGTCCCGGCCCGTCGCTCAGCGAAACCCAGAGGCGGCTGGACTACCCTGGCGAGGCCCACCGCCTCCGACCGTGAAGGGTGCCCGATGCCTCGCCGCCTGCCGGTGCTCGCGCTGAGTCTGCTGCTCGCGGGATGCACGATCACCCCGGGAGGCCTGTCGGAGCAGCAGCTGAGTTCGGCGCTGCCCTCGGCCGCGGAGGTCGGCTCCGGCTGGACGCTGGTCGGCACGACGAGCGATCGCCCACAGGGGTTGACCTGGGACGACGCGCTCACCGAGGCGGCCTCCGATGAGCCGGCCTGCCACGCCGCGCTGACCGAGCTGGAGGCGTTGCAGGAGCAGGCCGACGCGGCGCGGTTCGCGCGGTCGGTCTACCGCGAGCCCACCACCGGTGCCGGCTCCGATCGCGACCTCACCCTCACCCTGGAAACCTTCGACACGGTGCCGGACCGGGCGACGGCCGTTCGCGAGATGACCCAGGCCTGCGCAGACACCTCCTCGCCGCTGCGCACCCGCGCGGGGGTGCGGCGCGTGACGATGACCGTCAGCCCGCTGCCGACCCCCGACGCGCGGTCGGCCGGCTATGCCGTGCATTACCAGACCGACGACCTGGAGTACTCCTTCGACTACCTCGTCGCCTCCCGCGACCGAGCGCTGGTCACCGCCACGGTGACCGGGCCGTCGAGCGAGGCGAATCGGCAGCTGCTGCAGCAGATGGTCACCCTCGCCGCCGGCAACCTCGACCGCGCCCGCGGCGGCCAGCCCACCTGATCCGGTCCCGGCGCCGGGCGGTTTTCGGCGTCGGGGGCATGCGCGATCGGGCGCCTCAGCGATCGGGCGCTTCAGCGGGCGGGCGCTTCGCCGGCCTTGACGGCGGTCGCACCGAGCAGGATCGCCACTCCGCCGGCCAGCTGCAGGACGGTCGGGAGTTCGCCGAGCAGCACCCAGGCGTAGCCGACGGCGGCCAGTACCTCGGCGAGCCCGACGAACGAGGCGACGCGCGAGCCGAGCAGCCGCACGGCGAACAGGCCGCTGGTGTAGGCGAGCACGGCGCTGACGAGCACGAGCAGCGCCAGCGGCAGCACCGGGGAGACGGTCCACGGGCCGAGCGCGACCGGCTCCGCGGACCAGGTGAACGGCAGCACACCGGTGAGTCCGATGGCGCCGAGGGTGAGGGCGCCGACGATCATGCCGCAGCCGATGAGCACGAGCGGAGGCAGCTCGGGCGCGGGCCGCGCGGAGAGCACGAAGTAAACGGCGAGGCTGACGGCCGCGCCGAGCGCCCACGCCAGACCGGCGAGATCGACCGGCACGGCCCCGGTGATGCCGAGCACGAGGGACAGGCCGGCCACGGCGAGCACGACCCCGAGCACGGTCAGCGGGCCGGGGCGCTGGCCGTGCCGCAGCCAGAGCCAGCCGATGACGATGATCGGCGCGAGGTATTCGATGAGCAGCGCGACCGCGACCGGCAGGGTCTGCACGGCCAGGAAGTAGAACAGCTGGGTGCAGGCGACGGCGACCAGGCCGTAGGCGACGATGAGGCCCGCGTAGCGGCGCAGCACCGGCAGCCGGTGGCGCATGACCCACAGGGCGGGCAGCCCCATGAGCAGCGCGGCGCCCGCGACCCGCACCCAGACCGTGGCCAGCGGCGACCAGCCGACGACCATGAGTCCCTTGGCGAGGGTGCCGGAGGCGCCGAAGGACAGGCAGGAGACGAGGGCCCACAGGAGCCCGCGCAGGGCCGGGCGGCGACGGTCCGTGACCGCGGGGGCGGCGGGGGGAGAGACTGGGAGCGACACCCGGGTCGCCTCGGGGGATGTCGCCTTGCTCAGGTCGGTGGGGATGCTCACGCGGGTGCCTCCTCGATGCACGTCGGGACGCGGGCTGCGTCATGGGTGTCAGGGATTATGGCAATGACGATAGGTGGTCGTACCGTCAGGGGTCAAGATGCTTTTCACTCATGACACGCAGGATGCTCTGCAGATGATGGCGTCGCTGGTGAACACCGCCGGTGAGCCCGACGAGCTGGCGACCCTGGCGGATCTCGACGCGTTTCTGACCGTGTGGGTGTTCACCGGCAGGGTCGACCGCGACGAGGCCGAGCTGGCCGCCCTGCGCCGGCTGCGCGCGCGGCTCGCGGGATTCTTCGACGTCGACGAGGAGGGCCTGGCCGACGGGGTGAACGCGCTGCTGCGGGAGGGGCGGGCGCTGCCGCAGGTGGTGCGGCACGACCAGTGGAACTGGCACCTGCACGCCACCGACGACGACCGGCCGCTGGCGACGCGGATGGCGGTCGAGGTGGCGATGGCGCTCGTCGACCTGCTGCGCGCCGAGCGGTTCGACCGACTCCGGCGCTGCGAGGCACCCGACTGCGACAAGGTGCTCGTCGACCTCTCCCGCAACCGCTCCCGCCGGTTCCACAGCACCGCCTGCGGCAACCGCGTCGCCGCCGCCGCCTACCGGGCCCGCCGAGCCGACTCCTGAGCGTGTTCGGCGCCGCCCGTGGCGGGCCGGGCGGGCCGGCTCCGGGCGGGTCGAGGCGCGGGCCGGCTCGGGGCAGGTCGGGGCAGGTCGAGGCGCGGGCCGGGGCGGGTCAGGCGGCGAGGAGGTCGCGCACGAGGTGGGTGCGCACCTGCGCGGTGTCGATGTCGACGACGGTCATCGAGTCGTCGGGCAGGGCGACCCAGCCGGAGCGGTCGAGGCCCGAGGACGAGAACGCGATGGCGCCGTCGGCCGAGCGGAGCATGCCGATGCGGTAGTACGACTCGTCGTGGTCGGCGGGCAGCTCGTGGGGGGCCAGCCCGCACGTCGCGAAGTGCTCGTACGGCACCGAGGCGATGCTCGAGGCGTGCACGACGACCATCTGCTCGGCGTTCATGACGATCGCGTTGAGGCTGGCGCTCGGGTACGCGGCACGCAGCCGAGCGACTGCGCGGGCGACGGCGTGGCCGAGCGGAACTCCCGCGGCCGCCTCCTGCCAGACGAGGGCGTGGTACAGCTCGCTGTCGGTCGTGCCCTCGACGCCGGCGAGCGCCTCGGGGATCAGGAGGCGCCGGAGCCGGTCGCTCGGAAAGATCGAGCCGTTGTGCGCCAGGCCGATGCCGTCGCGCAGGAACGGGTGGGTGTTGCTCCGGTCGATCGCCAGGGCGCCGGTCGCCAGGCGCAGGTGGAAGGCGCGGGCACGCACCGGCGGCTCCTCGTGCAGCGCCGTGTGCAGGCGCACGTCACCGAACGCGGTGGCGGGATCGCGCTGGCGCACGAGCAGCCGTTCAGGGCCCGCCTCGTCCACCCACATGGAGCCCCAGCCGTCGTCGTGCAGACGACCCATCCGCTGGAAGGTCTCACACTGCCCGTCGCCGATGACGTCGCTGATGCGGGTGGGCGCGGGAGCGACATACGCAAGCAGTCGACACATGTGAGCACCCTCCTGCGGTTCACGGTATGACCCGCCGATGACGGCCCGGCTCCACCCCCGTTACGGGCGTGTTGCCGACCTGGCGGACCCCCCCGAGGCCCGTCGCTGCGCGCATCCGGGCCGGTCCACCTAGTGTTGGAGCCGGAAACAGGCCCCGATCGGGCACGATACGCCCCGGGGCGTTGGTTGCAGCGCGGTGAGAGGCGGCGTTCACACGCCGAGGCGACGAAGGGACATGAGATGCAACGCGGAGGCACCACAGGATCGGGGCGCACCGGGGGGCGGCGGGTCAGCGGCAAGGTCGTGCAGGCCGGGGTCGCCATCGAGCTGGCCCGGCGCGCGGGGCGCGTGGTGCGCAGCACCGAGGTGCAACAACGCGCCCGGGAACTGATGCCGGCCGCCAACCGCCTGCTCGCCGCCGTGCGCCGCGAGTGGACCGGCGCCCCGGCCACGCCGCAGGACACAACCCGCACCTCCCGGTTCGGCCGCGGCACCACGCCGCGCTGAGCGGAGGCCCGCAGCGGCTGCGCTCGGCGGTCGTCGAACTGCTCGTCGCGCCTCGCCTGGGAGGTGTCGAGGGGTGCCCCGGGCCCGCCCCGGGTACCTTGCCCCCATGAGCGATCCCGCCGTTCCCGCCCGTCCCGTGCGCATCGGCCTGCAGTTGCAGCCGCAGCACGCCGACTACGAGCAGATCCGCGACGCGCTGACCCGAGCCGAGGACGCCGGCGTCGACGTCGTCTTCAACTGGGACCACTTCTACCCGCTGTACGGCGAGCCGGAAGGCAAGCACTTCGAGTGCTGGACGATGCTCGCCGCCTGGGCCGAGCAGACCTCGCGCGTGCAGATCGGCGCGCTCGTGACGTGCAACTCCTACCGCAATCCCGAGCTGCTCGCCGACATGGCCCGCACGGTCGACCACATCAGCGGCGGACGCCTCATCCTCGGCATCGGCTCGGGCTGGTTCGAGAAGGACTACGACGAGTACGGGTACGAGTTCGGCACGGCCGGGAGCCGGCTCGACGACCTGCGCGACGCCCTGCCGCGGATCGAGTCGCGCCTCGCCCGGCTCAACCCCGCGCCGAGCCGCGACATCCCCGTGCTCGTCGGAGGCGGGGGCGAACGCAAGACGCTTCGTCTGGTCGCCGAGCACGCGGACATCTGGCACACGTTCGTGCAGGGCGACGAGCTGGCTCACAAGCTGTCGGTGCTCGACGGCCACTGCCAGGCCGTCGGGCGGGACCGCCGCGAGATCGAGGTGTCGGTCGGAGTCGGTGGCCGCGGCCGCGACGGCGGCTCCCCCGGCACCCCGGCGGACGAGGGCGAGCCGCTGCTCGCGCTCGGCGCCACACTGTTCACCCTCGGCACCGGCGGGCCCGACTTCGACCAGAGCAGCCTCGCCGACTGGTTGGCCTGGCGCGACGAGGTCAACGCGCGCTGAGACATCAGCGCCCCTCGGCAACGGCACCGGCACCGGCTTCGGCTCCGGACTGCGGCTCTCCTTCGACCGCTCCCGCTCCGGTGGCCCACGACGCGACCCGGCCCGGATCGCTGCGCCCGTAGCGGCCTCGGCCGGGCAACCGGCTGTCGTCCGGCGGGGCGTTCCGCTCCCCCGGCACGTCCGGCGGGACGGTGTCGGCCGAGGACGCGTCGGGCGGAGCGGTGTCGGCCGGGGACGCTTCCGGCGGGGCGGTGTCGGCCGGTGACGCGTCGGCGCCCGGCTCCGCTCCGGCTCCCGGTTCGCTCGACGCGGACGGCCCGGGCGCGTCGGCAGCGGCCGGATCGGGGGTCAATCCCGTTGCCGCGCCGGGCGGTTCGTCGGGCCCCGCGTCGTTTGGCGTCGCCGCCGCGTCGTCGGGAGCCGCCGCCGCATCGTCGGGGGCAGTCGCCGCGCGGTCGGGGGCCGCGGCCTGCGGGAGGCGGGCGGCATAGGCGGCCTGGGCCGCGGGGTTCAGGCTCAGGGCGCAGCGGCAGTACTCCTCGGTCTCCTCGAAGTAGGCGTCGAAGGCCATGAGGTCGGCGTGCTCACCCATCCAGGCGAGCACCGCCTCGATGTAGTCGGGGTTGTCGCCGCCGGAGGCCTCACTGCCCGCCATGACCCCCCACTCGGGCACCGCGAACTTCTTACCCCGGCTGCGGGCGAACTCCGCCCAGTAGTCCCAGCCCTGGTCTTTGCTGCGGTGCTCCTGCCAGCCCTCACCCCGGTAGGCCGGATACCAGTCGTAGGCGTCGATGCCGATGACGTCGACGACGTCGTCACCGGGATAGGCCATCGTCGCGTCGGGCAGCGACGCACCCCGACCCTCGTTGGGGTTGAACACGATCCGCAGACCGGGGCCGCCGCGCCGCAGACCCGTCACGGCGTGCCGGAACGCCGCCTTGTACTCCTGCGCGTTCTGCGGCGTGACCGCCCACGGCCAGTTCGGGATGTTGAACTCCCAGCCGGGCCGGATCCACGCGTCGGGGTAGCGCGAGGCGATGAGTCGGCCGAGCTCCTCCCAGCGGTCCACGTCGGCACCCGCGGCCGCCTGCGCCATCGAGCCGTCGTCGGGGAACAGCGGCACCCCGACGGCCAGCGTTCCCGAAAAGCCGGCCGGCACCGCGCTCTGGCTCATCCACCAGTCCTGCATGATCGTGCTCCACGAGTCGCGGGTCGGGAACACCGCGAGCACGTCGACCGGGCGACCTCGGGTCTTCTCGAACTCCACGGTGCGCGCCGCGTCGTGCGAGAACACCCCGCTGTGCCAGGCCAGCCCCGACGGGCGCACCCCGGCCGCCGCCGGCCCGGAGCCCGAGGCGGAGGCCGAACGGGAACCCGAACCGGATGGCTCTACCACCCCGGTGACCTGCGCCGACTCCTCCCCCGAGGGCTCGTCGTCGCCACGCACCGGCCCGACACCGCCGACGATCGCCACCGCGAGCAGGACGGCGATGAGCACGAGCGCGACCCAACGCCATGGCGACCCCGGACTCCGAGCCGCCTGTGCGCTCCACCCCGGCGCGACGTGCCGGGCGGACCCCGAGCGCGGAGCCGACCACCCAGGGCGTCCGCGTGCGGGACGGACCCGGTGGACGCGCCGACTCGCACGGTGGCGCGGCACGTCGGGCACCAGGGGCAGCGCCGGCGGCGGACTGGGCATCGCAGCTTCCTTTCCCGGGCGGAACGCTCGCTCCGCCTCGATCCGGGAAAGCTACGTCGGCGCCACCCACCCCCGCTCCCCTCGGAGAGCCGGCCTGTGGACGACGGCATCCCAGGTCACGCGCCTGTGGACAGAATCGCCGTGGGTGCTGACCCCCACAGAGGAACGAAGCGTGACGTCCATCCCGGTTAGCATGGCCAGCGGGGACACGACGTGGGGTGCTCAGGTCCGCGCCGTCACAGGCCGCGCCGCAGCGAATGGCGCGCTCGTGGGCTTGCCAGATCGCACCCGCAACGGGTTCGATCACGTTCGGCGATGTCGGCCCGAGCGACGAATTCAGGGGTGGAAAGGCAGTTTTCATGGGGTTCATGCCGAGACGGACAGCGCGCGCCCTCGCGGCCGCGGCCCTGAGCGGGGCGTTCCTGTTCGGTGCCGCCGCGTGCACCACGACACCGTCTCCGGAGCCCAGTCCCAGCGCGACCGCCACCCGGCCGGAGATCCCGTACGTGCAGCGGCCCTCCGGGCTCATCTGGGACAGCGGGTCGTTCGGCCACGAGTCCGGCCAGAACGCCACCTTCGCGACCATGCGCGGCCGCCCGCTCGACGTCATCGGCGTGGCACCCACCCGCGACACGTGGGACACGGTCTTCGGCGACTGGTGGCTGTCCAGCAACACGATTCCCTCGGACTTCCGCGGCACGCTCAACGTGGCGGCGCCGCTGTTCCCCGACGACGGGAACATGGAGGCCGCCGCCAACGGCGAGTACGACGAGCACTGGCGCCGGCTCGGCGCGATGATCGCGAAGGACTACCCGACCGCCTACGTGCGCCCCGGCTGGGAGATGAACATCCACAACTGGCCGTGGTCGGCCAACCCGGACAACGTGGAGCAGTACAAGGAGGCCTTCCGGCGAGCCGCCACGAATCTGAAGGCCGCGGGCCCGCAGCTGCGGATCGTGTGGAACCCCAACGAGGGCAAGGGCAACACGCTGCCCGACGCCCGCGACGCCTGGCCCGGCGACGAGTACGTCGACATCGTCGGGCTCGACGCCTACGACTGGAGCCCGCCGTACGACGCCGAGGGCTGGGAGCGGCACCGCACCAAGGACCAGGGCTGGGATTTCTGGGGCAACTTCGCGCGGCAGCACGGCAAGAAGTTCGCGTTCCCGGAGTGGGGTGTCATCGCGGGCAACGAGAACTCCGGCGGCGACAACCCGAAGTTCATCGACTACGCCTACGGCTGGATGGAGCAGAACGCCGACATCATGACGTTCGAGACGTACTTCGACGAGCCGGCCGACTACTGCCGGTGCGCGCTGAGCGTCAACCCGGAGGCCGAGAACGCCTACAAGCAGTGGATGCAGCGCCTCGTCTACTGACGACTCCGACGCCACCTTCTCCTGACGCCTCCGGGCCGGGCCCGGCGGCCGTAACCGACCGGGCTACCGCACCGCCCGGACCTTCGGGAAGCCGGCGAGGTCGGTGAGCTGCTCGTGGAATTCGGCGTCGAACGGCACCTCTTTGCCGTCGAGGGTGCGGATGGGCGCGATGCCGCGCACCGACGAGACGAGCCAGGCGCCGTCGGAGTCGACGACCTCGGAGACGCGCATGAGCCGGTGTGTCGCGTACATCCCGGCCTTCTCCGCGGCCTCGAACGTCGTTGCGATGGTCACCGACGCGAGCACGCCGGTCGGTCCGGTCGGCGTCGTGACGAGTTCGTCGCCGTGCCGCACGATGAGCGCCGCGGTCGGGGCCTCGAGCGCGTAGCCGTCGGCGGAGACGAACAGGGCCTCCTGGGCGCCGCGGCGATCGGCCTCCCGCTTGGCGGCCAGGTTGATCGCGTAGGCGATGGTCTTCACGCCGCCGAGCAGCCAGGGGGTCTTCGCGTAGGCGTCGGCCGCGGTCCCCCGGTCCATCGAGGCGACGTGCAGCCCCCGGCGGCGGGCGTCGAACGACGATTCGGGCAGCGGCGTCACGGTCAGGTAGCCGAGCACCCCGCCGCCGTGGTCCTCCCGACCGCGGCTGAGCACGAGCTTGAGCATGCACTCCTCCGGGGGCGCGCTCGGATGCGAACCCGCCTCCGCGACAAGGTCTTTCCAGTCCTGGGCGGGCGGGCACTCCAGCTCCAGGGCGGCGGCGGAACGGCCGAGACGGGCCACGTGCGGGTCGAGGTGCAGCACCCGGCGCCGGTCACCCTCGGCGGCGAAAACGAGCGTCGCGTCGAAGCACCCGTCTCCGCGGGTCAACCCCAGGTCGTCGGCGTAGGCGATCGGCTCGTCCCGCTCGAGCACCCCGCGCCCGAGCACCGCCACCAGCTGTCCAGTCACAGTTTCACCACCACGGTCTTGGTCTGCGTGAAGGCATCGAGCGCCTCGATACCCTTCTCCCGGCCGTAGCCAGACTTCTTCATGCCCCCGAACGGTAGCTCGACACCGCCGCCGGCACCGTAAGTATTCACGTACACCTGCCCGGCCCGCAGCCGCGCCGCCACGCGATGGGCCCGGGAGACGTCGCGGGTCCAGACCGCCGCCAGCAGCCCGTAGTCGGTGCCGTTGGCGATCGCGACCGCCTCGTCCTCGGTCTCGAACGGCATCGCGACGAGCACCGGCCCGAACACCTCCTCGCGGGCGATCCGGGAGTCGGGGTCGACGCCGTCGACGAGCGTGGGCTGCACGTACGAACCCTCGGCGAGGCGCTCGTCCGTCGGCACGCCTCCGCCGCACACCACGTCGCCGCCGCCGGGATCGCTGAGGAAGCCGAGCACCCGCTCCTGCTGGCGCGCCGAGACCAGCGGGCCGAGATCGGGGTCGGTCAGGCCGGGGCCGATGCTGACCTGCGCCATGCGCTGCGCCACCGAGTCGAGCAGCTCGGCGCGCACGTCGCGGTGCACGAGGAGCCGCGATCCCGCCGAGCACGTCTGGCCGGCGTTCTGCAGGATGCCCCGGACGACGCTGGCCGAGGCCTGTTCCAGGTCGGCGTCGGCGAAGACGACCTGAGCGGACTTGCCGCCGAGCTCCAGCACCGTCGGCACGACGCGGTCGGCGGCGGCGTGGGCCACGAGCGAGCCCACCTGGGTGCTGCCGACGAAGCTGAGGTGCGCGACCCCGGGATGCGCGGTGAGCGCTGCGCCCGCCTCCGCGCCGAGGCCGGTGACGACGTTGAAGATGCCCGCCGGCGCGCCCGCCTCCACGACGAGGCGGGCCAGCGCGACCGCGGTGCGCGGCGTCTCGTCGGCCGGCTTGAGGACGATCCCGTTGCCGGTGCCCAGCGCGCCGGCGACTGCGCGCGACATCAGCTGCAACGGGTAGTTCCACGCGACGATCGAGCCGATGACGCCGAACGGCTCCTTGCGCGTGTAGACGAGCTGGTCTGGTGCCAGCGGGATCTGCAGTCCGTAGTAGGAGTCGACCGCCGAGCCGTAGAAGCGGAAGTAGCGGGCACACACGGTCGCGTCGGTACGGGCCTGCGACAACGGCTTTCCGGTGTCTTCGCTCTCGGTGCGGGCCAACGACTCCAGGTCGCGCTCGACGAGATCGGCGACCCGGTGCAGCAGCCGGGAGCGATGCTCGGGCAGCGTCTGCTCCCAGGCGGGCTGGGCGGCGGCCGCCGCGGTGACGGCCCGATCGATCTCGTCGGGCCCCGAGCGCGAGACCGTGCCCAGGGCCCGCCCCGTGGCGGGGTCGATGTTCTCGTACACCTGCGCCGCGGCGACCGGCGCGCCGCCGATGAAGTTCGTCGTCGTCTCCACCCCGGCAGCCTGCCACGCACCTGCGTCCACGCGCAGCCCGCGGGCCGGTGCCGGGTGCGACCGCTTGTCTGCCGCGTGATCGCCAGGGGCGCGGGGTGGTCGGGGGAGACTGAGGCGCATGCGCGCGATCGACCATCCGTACTTCGACGCCCCGCCGCTGGCGCTGGCCCACCGCGGCGGCGCCTGCGACACGGCCGGGCTGGCCCGGGAGAACACCCTCGCCGCGTTCGAGGCGGCGGCCGCCGCGGGGTATCGCTATCTGGAGACCGATGTGCACCTCACCGCCGACGGCGTGCTCATCGCGTTCCACGACGACGAGCTCGACCGCGTGACCGACGGTCGCGGACGGATCGCCCAGCTGTCCTGGGACCAGGTGTCGCGGGCCCGGATCGACGGCACCGAGCCCGTGCCGACCCTGCGCGAACTGCTGCGGGCCCTGCCGCAGGCGCGGGTCAACATCGACCTCAAGGCCGACGGCACGCCCGAGGCCACGCTGTGGGCGCTGCGCGAACTGCGCGCCACCGACCGGGTGTGCATCGGCTCGTTCTCCTCGGCGCGGCTGCGGCGATTCCGCCGGCTGGCGCGGCGAGACGGTGTGGCCACGAGCGCCGGACCGCTGGGGGTGGCCGCGCTGCGGCTGCTGCCCGCGGCGGTGTCGCGGTGGCTGCACACGCCCGGGCTGGCCTACCAGGTGCCGGTGTGGCACCGCCTCCTCGGGATGCGGATCGAGGTCGTCACACCGGGATTCGTGCGAGCCGCCCACGCGATCGGCCGGCAGGTGCACGTGTGGACGATCAACGACGCGGCGCAGATGCGCCGGCTCCTGGACCTCGGCGTCGACGGCATCGTCACCGATCGCCTCGACCTGCTCGCGCAAGTGCTCGCCGACCGCGGCCACCCCCTCGACACCCGACGCTGAGCCCCGCCCCACGTCGCCCCACGTCGCCCCACGTCGCCGCCGAGCCCGCCCCACCACGCCACCCAACCACGCCGAGCGCGCCCCACCACGCCGCCCAACATCGCTGAGAACTGCGTGTCGCGCTCGGAACTGCAGTTCGTGTCGCAGTCCTCACCACGACACGCAGTTTCGAGGCACGCAGTTTCGAGGGTCGTTGGGCAGGGCGTTGAGCGGGGTCGTTGCGCAGGGCTTGCGCGGGGGTCTTGCGGAGGGCGTTGGCGAGGGAATGCCGAGGCCGTTGGCGAGGGAGTGCCGAGGGCGTTGGCGAGGAGTCGGGTCGCTGGGTCTGTCGGGGCCAGTCGGGCTCCGACAGACCCAGACGGGCCCGACGGACTCAGGCGACTCGGGCGCGGGTGGCGGCGGCGGCGCGGTCGAGGGCGGCGGTGAGGTCGGCGACGAGGTCGCTGACGTGCTCGATGCCGATCGAGAAGCGCAGCAGCCCGTCGGAGATGCCGGCCTCGGCGCGTGCCTCGGGGGTCATCGCAAGGTGCGTCATGGTCGTCGGGTGGTCGACGAGCGACTCTGTGCCACCGAGGGATTCGGCGAGGCTGAAGCAGCGCAGCCCCTCGACGAAGGCCCGCACCGCCGGCACCCCGCCGACGAGGTCGGCGCTGACCATGCCACCGAATCCGCCCTGCTGGATCGTCGCGAGCTCGTGCCCGGGGTGGTCGGGCAGGCCCGGGTAGTAGGTGCGCGCCACCGCGGGGTGCGAGGCGAACAGTTCGGCGACGGCCGCGGCGTTCTCCTCGTGGGTGCGCAGCCGGGTGTGCACTGAGCGCAGCCCGCGCAGCGTCTGGTAGGCGTCGAAGGCGCCACCGGTGACGCCGAGCACGTTGGACCAGAAGTCGATCTGCTCGTGCAGCTCCGGGGTCGCGCTGACGATCGCCCCGCCGACGACGTCGCTGTGGCCGTTGATGTACTTCGTCGTCGAGTGCACGACGATGTCGGCGCCCAGCTCGATGGGGCGCTGCAGCAGCGGCGTGAGAAACGTGTTGTCGACGACGACGTGCGCGCCGACCTCGTGGGCAGCGGCCGCCACCGCGGCGATGTCGCTGATCCGCAGCAGCGGGTTCGACGGGGTCTCCAGCCACACGACCTTCGGCCGGCGCTCCCGCACGGTCGCCGCCGCCGACTCCGCGTCGGTGAAGTCGACCGTGCCGGTCTCGAAGTGCTTCTTCTCGGCGAGCGACTCGAACAGCCGCCAGCTGCCGCCGTAACAGTCGTGCGGGAAGAGCAGCAGGTCGCCGGGGTCGAGCAGCACGGTGACCACGCAGGTCATCGCGCCGGTGCCGGTGCCGGTGACGATCGCGCCCGCGCCGCCCTCCAACGTGGCGAGCGCGTCGCCGAGGAGCGCCCGGGTCGGGTTGCCGCTGCGGGAGTAGTCGAAGGTGCGCTTGCGGTCGAAGCCCTCGAACGCGTAGTTCGTCGACATGTACAGCGGCGGCACGACCGACCCGTGTTGGGAGTCGGTCTCGATGCCGGCCCGCACGGCCGCTGTCAGGGCCGAGATCGGGGTGTCCGCCGGCCGCGTCTGCCGACCGGTCTGTTCGCGTGTTTCCTCGCCGCTCATGTCGCGTCCTCCGTCGTCTGGCTCGACAGCCCGACGCCATGTCCTGCGACTCGGATACGCCCTAGCGACCTGGGGATTCGACGCCGCGGCTCAGCGCTCGCGACGCTCCATCTTCCGGTCGGGTGAGGTCACCTGCCGCAGGACTTGGCACCAAACCCCACGGGTCTCCCCGTGGGCGGCTGCCCCGGCATCAACGGGCCTGTCCCTCCGCCGGTCGTGATGGATACCGGCCCACCATAGCCGACCCCGTCCGGGAGGCGGAACGCGCGTCTTGCGAGCTGGTCGCGCGAGACAGGCGGACGACGTTCGCCGATGTCATCCGCCCGGCGATGCGCCGCCGACGAACGGGGCGCCCACGGTTACCGTGGTGCGATGCGTCGCGCCCTCCTCGCTCTCGTGCTCACCGTGCCCTTGGCCGCCTGCGGGTCCAACTCCACCGGCTCCGGCGGGTCCGGCGAACC
The DNA here is from genome assembly GCF_001515525.1 of Piscicoccus intestinalis NBRC 104926. Taxonomy (GTDB): domain Bacteria; phylum Actinomycetota; class Actinomycetes; order Actinomycetales; family Dermatophilaceae; genus Kineosphaera; species Kineosphaera intestinalis. Next base: position 13,431 of record NZ_BCNQ01000076.1, read on the forward strand.
GGCGAGCCAGAGCGAGGCCACCGCGAGCGCTGCGGTGTCGCCGCAGTGCCCGCCGGCGGGCGGCACCCAGACGCGGACGACGTCGTTCACCTCCGCGCCGCCGATGTGCATCGACCCGGCGAAGAAGTACACCGCCACGGTCACCACCGACGCCGGCGAGTTCACGATCGACCTGCTCGCCGACAAGGCGCCGAAGACCGTCAACAACTTCGTTTTCCTCGCCCGCAACCACTTCTACGACGGCATCACGTTCCACCGCGTCATCAAGGGCTTCATGGCCCAAGGCGGCGACCCCGAGGGCACCGGCAGCGGCGGACCCGGCTACGAGTTCGACGACGAACTGCCGAAGGCCGGTGAATACAAGGTCGGCTCGGTCGCGATGGCCAACGCGGGGCCGAACACCAACGGCAGCCAGTTCTTCGTCATCACCGGCGACTCCGGCGTGCAACTGCGGCCGAATTACAGCCTCTTCGGCCAGGTGAGCCAGGGCATGCAGACCGTGCAGGCCATCGAGGCGGACGGCTCGGAGTCCGACGGCCCGCCCGCGCGCACGCACACGATCACCTCGGTGACCGTCTCCGAGCAGTAAGGCGCAGCAGGGCCCAGACTCGCCGGCCGGAACGCCGAACCTGCTCAGAGGTCGCGCAGAGACGGTTCCTTGCGCGGGGTGCTCGTCGGCTGGCCGGTGGCGGGGCGCTTGGAGTCTTCCTCCACGCCCTTCTCGGCAGGCTTGCGGTAGCGGTCGCCGCCGACGCTGCTGCTCGTCTCCGGCGAGTCGTCGTCGTACAGCGGCTTGCCGGTGATCGGGTCGTTGCGTCGGCTGGCGCGCACCGAGCCCATCGCTCCGCCGGTGCCCATCGCACCGCCGGCCGACTCGTCGGTGTCGGCGCCGGTCGGCTCCGCGCGGGCGAACCGGCGCTCGTCGGGCGGCCCGGCGCCCTCGTCCAGCGACTCGAAACCCGGGTCCTCGTGGGTGAAGTCCTGCTCGGGCTCGCGGCTGAGGTCGCCGGTGGACTCAGAGCCCTTCGGCTCCTGGCGCCTCGGGTCGGCCTCGGCGGGCACGTTCTGCGGGGTGTCCTGCTCTCGGGCGTCACTCATGGGTCATTTCTACCCGTGCCCGCACCGTGCGACACACCCGCGCGTCCGAACTGCGGACGCTACAGCAGCATTCCGGCGATCGCCGCGCTCATGAGGTTGGCGAGGGTGCCGGCGAGGATCGCACGCAGGCCCAGGTGGGCGATCTCGCTGCGCCGGTTGGGAGCCAGACCGCCGAGTCCGCCGAGCAGGATGCCGAGCGAGCCGAGGTTGGCGAAGCCGGTGAGCGCGAAGGTCACGATGCCGGCCGTCTTCGGGGTGAACGTGTCGGCGATCGGTCCGAACTGGCTGAACGCCACGAACTCGTTGAGCACGATCTTCTGCCCCACGAAGCTGCCGGCGTTGACGGCCTCACCCCAGGGCACGCCGATCATCGTCATGACCGGCGCGAACAGCCAGCCCAGCAGGATCTGGAAGGTCAGCTCGCCGTGCCCGAAGATGCCGCCGATGAGCCCGAGGAACATGTTGAGCAGGGCGATGAGGGAGATGAACGCGAGCAGCATCGCGCCGATGTTCAGCGCCAGACTCAGCCCGTCCGAGGCGCCCGCCGCCGCGGCGTCGATGAGGTTGCGCGGCTTGGTCTCTTCGACCGCCTCCTCGTCGTCGGCGTGCCCGGCCTCCCGCGCCTCGACGGGCTTGGCCTCGACCTCGGCGTCGCTGGAGAACCGGCCGTCCTCGGGCACGATGAGCTTGGCCATGAGCAGCGCGCCCGGGGCCGCCATGAAGCTCGCCGCGATGAGGTAGTCGAGGTTGGCGCCGAGCAGCGAATAGCCGACGAGCACCGAACCGGCGACCGTCGACAGGCCCCCGACCATGACCGCGAACAGCCCCGAGCGGGTCAGCGTCTTGAGGTAGGGGCGGATGACCAGGGGCGCCTCGGTCTGGCCGACGAAGATGTTGGCGGCCGCATTGACCGACTCCGCGCGTTCGGTGCCGAGCATCTTGGCCAGGCCACCGCCGAGGATCTCGACCACCCACTGCAGCCAGCCCAGGTAGTAGAGCACCGCGGTCAACGACGCGAAGAAGACGATGACCGGCAGCACCTGGAACGCGAAGATCGTGCCGTTCTCCGGCAGCAACGGTCCGAACAGGAACTCGATACCCGCGCGTGAGGAGTCGATGACCGCCTGCACGCCCGCGGAGGCGGCGGTCAGCGCCGTGCGACCCCACGGCACGTACAGCACGAGCACGCCGAAGCCCAGCTGCAGCGCGAACGCCGCGATGACCGTGCGCGGTTTGATCGCCCTCCGGTTGGAGGAGAACAACACGGCGATGACGACCAGGCCGACCATGCCGGCGATAGCCCACAGGATGTCCACGAGCACCTCCCGTCCGAGGCGACCGAGGCAGGGCTCGGCCGCGCGTTGGCCGTGACGTTAATGGGATGGCGAGCCGGTGTGCGGCTTAAACACCGCTCATGACCTTGCTGACATCCGCTGGGGCATCGCGCCCTGGTGTCGTGCGTCGGTGGCGGGCTGTGTCAAGTGGCGGGGCCTGATCTCGACAGGCGAGATGGGCAGCTCGGCTGTCGGGTCGGGACCGCCTGGCTGCCGCCGGACCGCCTCCGCGGAGCCGGTTCTGCCGGTACTTGGCGGTCCGGCCCGACGGCACAGGCTCCCATGCAGGCAGCCCCGGAGAGCCGCCGGTCGCCCCGGACCGTGCACGCAACCTCGGAGCCGGCGGTCACCCCCGACTGTGCACGCAGCCCCGGAGCCGACGGTCGCCCCCGACCCCCGAAACTGAAAACTGCGTGTCGTGGTGACAACTGCGACACGGACCGCAGTTCCGACCGTGACACGCAGTTTTCAGCGAAGTGGTTTCGGGGGTGGGGATCACACGGGGGGTGCTGGGTGTGCGGGGGGTGCGGGGTGTGCGGGGGGGCGCGGGTTACATCTGGTCGGGGGTGCTGATTCCGATGAGGCCCAGGCCACCGTCGAGGACGCGCAGGGTGAGGGCGCACAGCGCCAGGCGGCTCGCGCGGGTGTCGGCCTCCGCTTTGAGCACGGGGCAGTTCTCGTAGAACGCGCTGAACGCCTGAGCCAGCTCGAACAGGTACGTGCAGAGCCGGTGCGGCTCGAGCTCGTCGCCGACGGCCGCGACGACCTGGCCGAAGTCGAGCAGGTGCAGCGCGAGCGCCCGCTCGCTGGGCTCGGCGAGCGTGATCGGGGCCTGCGCGAACTGCGCGTGGCCCGGGTCGGCGTCGATGCCGCGGAAGATCGAGCGCACCCGGGTGGCGGCGTACTGCAGGTAGGGGCCGGTGTTGCCGACCAGGGCCAGCATCCGGTCCAGATCGAAGACGTACTCGCTGTCGTGGGCGACCGACAGGTCGGCGTACTTGATCGCACCGACTCCGACCTGGGCGGCGATGACGTCGCGCTCGGCGGGAGGCAGATCGGGGCGGGCCTGGTCGAGGTGCGCGCCCGCCTTGGCGACCGCCTCCTCGATGAGCGACATGAGCCGCAGCGGCGCGCCGGAGCGGGTCCGCAGGATCTTGCGGTCCTCGCCGAGCACGTTGCCGATCTGCACGTGCACGACCTCGACGTCGTCCGGCAGCCACCCCGCGAGCCGCGCCGTCTGCCAGACCATGCGGAAGTGCAGCGCCTGCGGGGCGCCGACGACGTAGAGCACCCGGTCGGCGTGCAGGTCGCGCACCCGGTGCCGGATCGTCGCGAGATCGGTTGTGCCGTAGCCGTACCCGCCGTCGGACTTGCGCACGATGAGCGGCAGCGGCTTGCCCTCGCGGCCGGTGAAACCGGGCAGGAACACGCACAGCGCGCCGTCGCTCATCGTCGCCAGGCCCTTGGCCTCCAGCTCGTCGCAGATGCCCGCGAGCTCGTCGTTGTACGTCGACTCCCCCGCGAGGTCGGCGTCGGTGAGCGTGACGTCGAGCGCCGTGTAGATGCGGTTGAAGTACACCGTGGAGAGCCCGATGAGGCGTCGCCAGATCGCCAGCGTCGCCTCGTCGCCGGCCTGCAGGCGCACCACCCGCGCCCGCGACCGCGTCGCGAATTCGGGGTCGCCGTCGAACTTTTCGCGGGCCCCCTGGTAGAAGGCGTTCGGGTCGGTCTCGAGCAGCGCGGCCTCCGGGGAGTCCTCGCCCACGTCGAGCAGGTGCTCGATGAGCATGCCGAACGGGGTGCCCCAGTCGCCGATGTGGTTCTGCCGGATGACGTCATGCCCGAGGTGCTCCAGGGTGCGGGCGAGCGCGTCGCCGACGACCGTCGTGCGCAGGTGCCCGACGTGCATCTCCTTGGCGACGTTCGGCGCCGAGTAGTCGATCGGCACGATCTGCCGCGGCTGGGTCGGCACGCCGAGGCGCTCGTCTGCGGCCTGCTCGGAGACGAGGTCCGCGAGCCAGCTGTCTCGGAAAGTGAGATTGATGAAGCCCGGTCCGCTCACCTCGACGGCCGAGCACTCCCGGGTCAGGTCGAGAGCGTCGACGATGGCGGCGGCCACGTCACGCGGCGGCCGCTTGGCCCGCTTGGCGAGCGCCAGCGCGGCGTTGACCTGAACGTCCGCGTACTGGCTGGGGCGCAACACCGGATCGGCCCCGGCGAATTCGGCGCCGAGGGCCCGCTCGATGGCGGTGCGCAGCGAGGGCGTGACGGCGGCGACCGGGGAGACCATGCCCGTAAGCCTAGTGGCGGCCCCGCGCGGTCGACGCCGCCCCCGGACCCGCCGACGGGCGCTGCCCCGGACCGGTTCGCCCCGTCTGAGCAGGTCCGATGGCGTTTCGGTCGATCGCCGCCGAACGGTACCGTGGCCAGGCACACAACCGCACCACCGAGGAACAGGGGACTCGATGGCGGACATGACGGGGTTGGCGCGCCAGGGGTGGCGTCGTTTGGCCCGAACCGCAGCGTACGTACTCATGCCGAAGTTCACCGCGGGCGCCGTCGTGGTGGCCCGCGACGACGGATTCGGCACCGCCGGCTCGACGGGCTCGACGGGTTCGACCGGCTCGGTGGGCTCGACCGGCTCGACCGGCTCGACCGACTCGGAGTCGGCTGGGCCCGCGCCTGACCGGGGGCCGCGGGTCCTGCTTGTGCGCAAGCGAACCGGCGGCGGCCTGTGGGGGTTCCCGGCGGGCTACGTCGGGTACGGCGATTCGATCGTGGAGGCGGCGCACAAGGAGCTGTCGCAGGAGACGGGCCTGACCGCCTCCATCACGACCGAGAACCATCTGCGCACGTACAAGCAGCCGTGGGCGATGCACCTGGACAACGTCTTTCTCGTCGCCGCCCACGGCGAGCCCGAGGTGCGTGACGCGCTGGAGATCACCGCGGCCCGGTGGTGGCCCGTCGGCGACCTGCCGCCGCTGACCCGCGAGTCCGAGTTGGCGCTGACGCAGACGCCCGGGCTGCTGACCCGGCCGATCCCGAACGTCGCCGTGCCCGTGCGCTGAGGCCCGTTCGCCGGCTCCCGCCTGAGCGGCACCGACGGGACACCGCCTCCACGACCGGACACACCTTTCTGGACGGGACACCGCCGATCGACGGTGTCCCGTCGAGTTCGAGGTGTCCGGTCGGGGTTCCGGTGTCCGGTCGAGTTCGAGGTGTCCGGCTAACCCCGCCCCGGCGAAGGGGGTTACTCTAACGGAGCCGGGGGCTACTCGAACGGAGCCGGGTCGCCCGCCCCGACGCGGACGACCTCGGCCTGGCCGCTGGACAGGTCGACGACCGTCGTCGGGTCGAGCCCGCATTCGCCGGTGTCGATGACGACGTCGACGACGTGGTCGAGCTCCTCCTTGACGGTCCAACCGTCGGTCATCGGCGCCTCCTGCCCGGGCAGGATGAGCGTGGAGCTGAGCATCGGCTCCCCGAGCTCACGCAGCATGGCCTGCACGAGCACGTCCGCGCTGATGCGCACCCCGACCGTGTGCTTCTTGGCGTGCGCGAGCTTGCGCGGGACCTCCGGGGTCGACCGCAGGATGAACGTGTACGGGCCCGGCGTGGCGGCCTTCAGCGCCCGGAAGACCGCGTTCGACATGTCGACGTACAGGCCCATCTGCGCGAAGTCCGCGCACATGAGGGTGAAGTGGTGCCGCTCGTCGAGCCGCCGGATCTCGATGATCCGATCCCGCCCGGCCTTGTTGCCCAGGGCGCAGCCCAGCGCGTAGCCGGAGTCGGTGGGGTAGGCGACGAGCCCGCCCTCGGCCACGACCTCCATCGCCTGGCGCACGAGGCGCTCCTGCGGGTTGACGGGGTGGACGTCGAGGTAACGGGCCATGCCCGACAGGCTACGGCCAGCTACGGCCAGCTACGGCCAGGAGTCGGGCCGGCTCAGCCGATCGCGGCGGTCATGGGAGGCAGCGACGGCCGCTGCGACCCGGCGTGCGGCCCCTGGTGCGAGGCGTCGCACAGGCCCTCGCGCGGACGCGGGGTCGGCACGTCGACGGGGCGACGGGCGCCGGGGCGGTACGGGCCGAAGCGCGTGACGGCGGGATCGCGGGGCGCCACCGGGTCGACCCGGCGGTAGGCCTCGTTCTGGCCGGGCCGCGGGTCGGGCTCCCCGCGGTTCGGCCACATCGACATGGCGCGCTCGGCCTGCGCGGTGATCGTCAGTGACGGGTTGACCCCGAGGTTGGCCGAGATCGCCGCGCCGTCGAGCACGTGCAGCGTGTCGTAACCGAACACCCGCTGATAGGCGTCGATGACACCGGTGCTCGGACCGGCTCCGATGACGGCGCCACCGAGGAAGTGCGCGGTCATCGGCACGTCGAAGATGTCGGCGAAGCTGCTGTGCGGGTGGCCGTCGATGCGCGCCGCGATCCGCCGGGTCGCCTCGTTGGCCACCGGCAGCCAGCGCGGGCTCGGGGTACCCTCGCCCGCCCCCGAGGCGAGCGTCACGCGGCGACTGAACGGCAGGCGACGGCCCCGCAACGTCAGCGAGTTGTCCTCCGTTTGCATGACGAGCGTGATGATCGTGCGTTTCGACCAGCTGCGCGCGCCGACGATGTGGGAGACGAGGTGGCCCGGGTGCCGCACCGCGTTGGCGATCCAGCTCATCCACCGGGGCCGGTCGCCACCACCGTCGGTCATCACGGTGCTGATGAGCGACATGAACTGCGCGCCGCGGCCGAACCGGCACGGCTCGATGTGGGTGTGCTCGTCGGGGTGGATCGAGGAGGTGATCGCCACGCCCTCGCGGAAGTCGCGCTCGTCGGGGCTGCCCAGGCGGCGCGTGGCCGCGCAGATCGCCTCCGAGTTCGTGCGGGTCAGCTGCCCGAGGCGCGGGGAGAGGTTCGGCAGGGCGCCGTCCGCGGACCCCTGATGCAGCAGCTGCTGCGTGCCCCAGGTGCCGGCGGCCAGCACGACGTGGGCGGCGGTCAGGCTCCGGGCGCGTCGTTCGCCGCGGCCCGTCGGGGCGACGACGACCTCCCAGCCGTCGGGCGTGGGGCGCAGCCGCCGCGCGGTCGTGCGCTCGATGATCTCCGCGCCCCGGCGTTCGGCGAGATACAGGTAGTTCTTCGTCAGGGTGTTCTTCGCGTCGTGCCGGCAGCCGGTCATGCACGCGCCGCACTGCCGGCAGCCCGTGCGCTCGGGGCCGGCACCGCCGAAGTAGGGGTCGGGCACGGTGACGCCGGGCAGGCCACCGTCGGCGCCGAAGAACACGCCCACGTCGGTCGGGCCGTAGGAGTCGGAGACGCCCAGCTCCGCGGCCACCGCCTCCATCACCGTGTCGGCGGGGGTGACCGTGGGGTTGGTCGTCACGCCGAGCATGCGGGAGGCGGTGTCGTAATGCGGGTCGAGCTCGGCGCGCCAGTCGGTGATCCCGGCCCACTGCGGGTCGCCGTAGAAGGCGTCGGAGCGCGGCCGGTAGAGCGTGTTGCCGAAGACGAGCGAACCGCCTCCGACCCCCGCGCCACCGAGCACGATGACGTCACGCAGCACGTTGATGCGCTGGATGCCGAAGCAGCCCAGGCGCGGCGCGAACAGGTATCGGCGCAGGTCCCAGGTGGTCTTGGGAAAGTCGGTGTCGGCGAAGCGGCGGCCGGCCTCGAGCACCGCCACCCGGTAGCCCTTCTCGACCAGGCGCAGGGCCGCCACCGAGCCGCCGAAGCCCGACCCGACGACGATGACGTCGTAATGGGGCTCCGGTGACGAACCCGGCGCTGTGCAGGGGTGGATGGATCGGGCCTGCGCTCCGCCGTTCGAATTCATCGAGTGTGCCGCCTCCAGCGTGGTGTGGGCCCCAGACTCCCAGGCGGTCTCCCGCCGCACCAGAGCTTTTCAACACCAATTGGCTTGCGGCGGAGATAAACTCACAACTTCGGGTGGTTGGGTGTGGTTAACGCCGATCAATTGCGGCTGCGGCGGAGTCGGGCCGCTGGGGTTCGCGATCGGGGCTCGTGAGGCCGGGCGCGGCGGGAACGGCACAGGCTCCCGGGCAGTGACCTCTCGAGGGCCGTCGAGAGGTCAATCCGACCTCAGCGGCGCCGCGGCACTCACCTGACCTGCGGTGTTGCACGACGCGACCAACGTGACCTCTCACGAGAGGTCACTGCCCAGACTCATGTGCATTCTGACCCCAGGCAGCGAACGGGTCACCGGACGCGAAGGTCGCCGGCGACCGGCGCGGCGCCTCCACCGCGGAGCGCCGCCGCCACCGCGGCGC
>NZ_BCNQ01000077.1 GCF_001515525.1 Piscicoccus intestinalis NBRC 104926
ACTCAGACGGCCGCGGAGGCGGGCCCGCGCCCGGGCGCCCGGTGACCGGCCAGGTCGACGCGGGCGCCCTGACGTCCGCGCTGCTGCCGACCGCGGCGCTCATCGCGCTCGGCTGGGCGTTGCGCCACCGCTGGCGGTTCACCGACGAGTTCTGGCGCAACCTCGAGCGGCTCGCCTACTTCGTGCTGCTGCCCGCGCTGTTCGTCTCCGGCCTGGCCAAGGCCGACTTCACGGGCCTCGGAGTCGGGTCGATGGCCCTCGTGCTCGCGATCTCCTCGGTGCTCGCGGCCGTCGTCACGTGGCTGCTGCGCCCGCTCATCACCCGCGACGGACCGGCGTTCTCGTCGGTCTTCCAGGGCGGGGTGCGGTTCAACAACTACATCGGGCTCGTCGTGGCCACCGCCGTGCTCGGCGCCGAGGGGCTGGCGCTGGCCGCCCTGTGCAACGCCGTGCTCGTGCCACTCGTCAACATCACCTCGACGCTGACGCTGGCCCGGCACGGCCAGGGACACACGCGCATCGCGGCGATCGCCCGCGAGGTCGCCACCAACCCGCTCGTCGTCGCGTGCGTGCTCGGCATGGCGCTGCAGCTCGCGGGCCGCAGCGGCCCCGGCGCGGCCGCCCTCGACACCCCCGCCCTCGGCGAGGTGCTCGTCGGCGTCGGCGAACTCGTGCGAATCCTCGGCACCGCCGCCCTGCCGATCGGCCTGCTGTGCGTGGGAGCCGGGCTGCGCCGCCCCGAAGGCACCGCCGTGACCACCGCGCTCATCGCCTGGTCGATGGGGCTGCGGTTCGCGGTCGTGCCGGCGATGACCGCCGGCGTCGCGCTCGCCCTCGGCGTCAGTGGCCCGACCGCCCTCGTCGCGCTGCTCTTCCAGTCGCTGCCGACGGCCACGAGCTCCTACATGCTCGCCCGCCGCCTCGGCGGCGACGCCGCTCTCATGGCCGCGATCATCGCCGTGCAGACCGTCGCCGCTCTCGTGACGATCCCGCTCTGGCTCCTCGTCGGGCAGGCATTGTAGGGCCGGCGCGCGCGGATGGTCAGCGCCCGCCCGCGAGCGCGGCTCGCACGGCTGGGTCGCGATGCGCCTGCACCTGGGCGGGGTGGGTGCGCACGAACACGTCCCAGACGGCCTTGACGTTGGCGCCGTACTCGCGCAGCTCGCCCTCTCGCCAGATGCCGGGCTGGCGCTGCCGCATGCTGTCGTCGCCGACTCCGAGCGCGTCGAGACCCAGGTGCCGGCAGATCGCCAGGGCCCGCGGCAGGTGGTACGTCTGGCTGACGACGAGCACCTCGTCGAGGCCGTACACCTCGGCCGCCCGGTAGCACGACGCGTACGTGTCGTCGCCGGCCGTGTCGAGCACCATTGCCTCGGCGGGCACCCCGCGGGACAACAGGTAGGCGCGCATCGCCGCGGGCTCGTCGTACGAGTCGCCCCGGCGGGCACCCGACAGCAGCAGGACCCGTGTGTCGCCTTGTTGATACAACTGGGCGGCGACGTCGAGCCGGGCCGCGAGGAAGGGCTGCGGGGAGCCGTCGCGGGTGAGCCCGGCCCCGAGCACGAGCGCCACCGGCCGCGGCGACACCGCACCCATCGCCGAGACGGTGACTACGCGTCCCGACGCCTCCCGGGTCGTCCACAGCGCCGGCCCGCCGATGCCGACGACCCCCACGACCAGCGCGAAGACCGCCGCACGCGTCAGGCGGCTGCTCGTCGACGGCCCCCAGTGCAGCTGCGGGGTGGCCGCGCCGAGAGAGCCGGCGCCGGAACGCGCGCCGGCCACGTGTCTCAACTCCCCAAGGTGGCGCCGTCGTCGACGCGCCCGCCCTCGTCGCCCAGCGTCGCGTCACCCGTGACGACCACGCCCGCGCCGAAGCTCCAGTCGCCCTCGACGGTCAGGCTCCGCGCGCCGCGCAGCGAGGGCGCCCCGGCGGCGAAGCGCTCATCGAAGTCGCCGATCTTCTTGTACGCCTTGGCCAGGTCGATGACCGGAGCCGGGTCGGCGACCAGCGTGAGCCGCCCGTCGTCGCCGACGTCGTAGGCGTCCGAGCGCAGCAGCAGCAGCTCGTTGGTCGTCTTCACCGGCAGGAACCGGCGTCGCGGCACGCAGATCGCCTGCGCGCCCTCGAAGACCTCGACCGCCGCGCCCATCGCCGACTCGATCTGGATGACCTCCGGGCTCGCCGAATCGTTGGGGTCGACGGTCTTGGCGTTGCGGATCAGCGGCAGCCCGAGCACCCCGTCGCGCTGGGTGAGCACGTCGAGCACGGCGCGCAGGTCGAACCACAGGTTGTTGCAGTGGAAGTACGGGTGCCGGTGCTCGTCGGTGAAGAACTCCATCTCCTCGTCCGCGGTCTGCGCGGTGTCACGCAGGATGAGCTGCCCGTCGCTCTTGCGGATCGCCAGGTGACCGCCCTTGCGGTCCATGGCCGTTCGCCGGCACACCTCCGCCGCGTAGGGCGCGCCCGACTGGGCGAACCAGCCCGCGAGCACCGCGTCGGGACCGGCTCCGAGGTTGTCGGAGTTGGAGACGCACGCGTACCGGAAGCCCGCGTCGACGAGCTGGGCGAGCACTCCGGTCGACAGCAGCGAGGGGTACAGGTCGCCGTGCCCCGGCGGGCACCACTCCAGCCGCGGGTCGGCCGGCCACTCCACCGGCGTCAGGTCGTCGGCGCGCAGCTTGGGCTCCTGGCTCTGCACGAAGCTCAGCGGCAACCCGTCGACCGGCAGGTCGTCGTACTTCGCCAGCGCCGCGAGCGTGTCGTCGTCGGTGTTGAAACTGTTCATGAACAGCAGCGGGAGCCGGGCCCCGTACTCGGCGCGGGTGGCCCGCACCTGGTCGACGAGCAGATCGAGGAACGTCTTGCCGTCGCGCACCGGCAGCAGCGACTTGGCCTTGCTCATGCCCATCGAGGTGCCCAGCCCGCCGTTGAGCTTGATGATGACCGTCGCCGCGATCGCCTCGCGGGCCTGCTCGTCGGAGATCTCGACGTCGTCGAGCATCGGCGGGTCGAGCAGCGGGGAGATCGTGTCTTCCCTGATCAGGCCCGTCGCCCCCTTCTCCAGCTCGCCGTAATAGTGCTCGAAGACCGCGATCGCGGCGTCGCTGACGCCGGCGGCCGTCATCTTCTCGCGTGCCTGCTGCAGACCCTCGGTGCTCATGACGTCGATCGTAGGCGAGGGCACCGACAGGCCACCCGGCGAAGAGCCAGACCGGGTCTGTGCAGGCCGGCGCAGCGGGCGGGTGGGGCTCACGGCGCGGTGATCGTGCCGCCCTGGAACCGGCCGCGGAACTTACCGTTGGCCAGCTGCTCGGTGTCCGACAGCGGGTAGCCGTACCGGCCTGTGGCGCCACCGGCCTTGATCCACGCGAGGTAGACGTGCCGGGCCACCCCGAACGGCCGCGTGGTCCGGCTCCAGATGACGACGCCGTTGCGGAACGGCTGCTCCCAGCCGCCGTCCTTGCGGTGGGTCAGCGGCCCGGAGGGGTAGTTGAGGATGCCGGCGCCCGACCCCATGCGCTGCCACACGGTGAGCACCTCGCGCCACAGCGTCTGCGGCGTCGTGCGCGCGCCCTTGACGATGAGCCCGTGCTGGAACCGCTGCGTCCACTCGGCGGTCGTGCCGGAGTCGGTCAGCGGGTACCCCAGCTGCCCGCGCGGCCCGCCGAAGTTGTTGTACGCCGTCAGCGCCGCGAGCGTCAGCGAGCGCGCCCCGGTCTTGCTCGTCCAGTAGATCGCGCCGCCCTGGTAGTGCACATAGCGGCCGACACCGTCTCCGACCGCGCGCTCGGGTCCGCGGGAGCCCTTGAGGTAGGAGCGCTGCGCGCCCATCGCGTTGTACTTGCGCAGAATCGGCCCGCAGCCCTGCAGGCAGGGGGCGTTGTGCTCCTTCGTGCGGTCGTCGCGCAGCGAGGTGCGGGTGCACGACTCGAACGTGTACGGCGGCACGCAGCTGGCCACCCGGCACACGACGCCGCCGCTGCAGCGCACCTGCGTGTTGCACTGCCCGTAGCGGAACGCGTTGCAGCACACCCGGCGCTGGTCGCACGTGGAGCTCGAGCCGCGCCCGCAGCTGCAGTTCCAGCACTTCTTCGCGCACATCGTGCTGCCCCGGGCGCAGCCGCACTTCGTGCACTTGGCGTTGCAGTCGACGATGTAGCGGTAGCCGCCGCAGCACCACGAGGAGTCGGCGGCCTTCCACCAACCCGCCGCGAAACTGCCCGGTGGGCAGGCGTTGACGCCCTTGTTGATCGTGCAGCAGAAGACCGTCCAGCCGCTCGTGCGCCCGGCACCCGGGCCGCACACCGTGGCGTACGCGGTCTGCGGCCGCAGCAGGTACCCGACCGGGTCGACGACCGTCGCCGAGCCCGCGACCGCCGCGCCGAGGAGAAATCCGCGCCGGCTCACGCCGAGGCGTTCGGAGAGCCGGCCGACGACCCGCACGAGCCCGCGGGGGGAGTCGGTGATCTGCGTGAGCGTCGACATCGTCAGCCTCCGGAGGGCAGGTTGCGGTAGGGGGTGATGCGGATGCCGCGCACCATGGCGGCGGCCCGCGGGGCGGTGGCCATCCGGCGCCGGTGCGCGCCGATGACGGTGAACAGGCAGAACGCGCGACCGCCGCTGGAGAAGAAGTACTGCGCGGCGCTCACCGCCGGCTGCGGGCGCTGCAGGTTGTCGGGGTCGAAGTGGCTCGGCGCGAGCCGCGGCAGCCCCTGGTTGGCGAACAGCCCCTGGTCGGCGACCTCCGGGCCGTACTCGACGAGCGCGACGAAGATGTCGGTCGGGGTGAGCAGTTCCACGGCGCCGGAGCCGAAGTCGCCGCGGTCGGCGGGCAGCGGCACGGTCGCCGCGTGCAGCACCGGCAGGTGCACCTCGCCGTTGCTGGCCAGCACCCCGACCTTGTCGATCGAGGAGACCGTGAGCCGCTGCGGGGGCGCCTGCCGGCGGATGTCGACCGACCAGCCTCCCGCGGGGTTCGCCGCGAGCCCGAACCTCTCGACGGTCGAGGCGGACCGGCTGACCGGCGGTGTCGGTGTCGACGTCATGAGCGCTCCTGTGCGGCTGGAGTGAGACGGGCTGTTCGGGAGAGGTCAGCGGGCGGGGTCACCGCGCGAGCGGGACGAGGGCGAGGGTCACGGCGAGCAGGGCGCCGACGGCCAACGAGGCGCGTGCCATCCGATCGGCCGGTGTGGCCCAGGCCTGTAGGCGACGGAAGAGGTCGTGCAGCTGCGCGGGCTCCTCGACCCGGGCGACGACGAGCGCGGGCAGCGCCCGAACGAGCCCGAAGACCGCGCCGACGAGGGCGCCCGCGGCAGGGTTCGCGGTGAGGGCCGCGGCGGCGAGCATGGCGTACGTCGTCGAGCTCGGCACGATCGTCACGACGCCCAGGCCCAGCTGCAGCCCGAACCCGACGCCGTACACCCAGCCGCGGTAGCGGGTCAGCCACTGCTCGTCGACCTGCCGCTGCCACGACGGCAGCCCGCGCCCGACCCGGCCGGTGTCGACCGCCAGCCCGAGCAGGAAGGCCGCGGCCACGACGAGCGCGCCGACGAGCACGGTCGCCGACCCGAACACGGCCCGCGCGGGCAGCGCCAGCACCGCCCCGATGGCGCCGGCGACGACGCCGATCAGCGCCCCGCCGGCCAGCGAGCCGACGACATAGGCCGTTGTCGTCAGCCACCACCGTGATCCTCGGGCCCGCTCACCTAGCGGGCTGATGCTCGAGAGCATCGACTCGCCTCAAGGTGACCACGTCGAGCGCACCGCGGCGACGACCGCCATCGGCAGCCCGACGATCAGGCCGAGGGTCAGCAGGCTCACGGGGCCCCCTGGGCGCCGCGGCCCTCGCCGGCGGTGTCGGGGTCGTCGTACAGGCTCGGGTGGCCCGGGTGGATGCCGGCGGCCATGAGCTCGGCGTCCATGCGGGGCAGGTCGTCGCGGCTGCCGCGGCCGATCTCCTCGCCCGCGGGCCCGGAACCCGCCGCCGCGCCGCGCCGGCTCCGGGCCTCGGCGATGTCGGCGACGCCCTGGCCCATGAGGCCGCGCACCTGCTCCCACGTCGTCGAGCTGCCTTCGCCGGTGACGACGCCCGACTCGACGTGCACGAAGTACGGGGAGCCGGGGATGTCGTAGTCGCTCCAGCCCCCGTCGGAGAGCACGACCTCGACGCCGCTGTCGCTGTCGGGGGCGAGTCGGCGCAGGGAGCTGACGCTCTCGTTGTCCGGCCCCTGCGTGACGACGACGAGGCGGGCGCCGGCGGGCACGTCGAGCTCGTCGGGGCCCTCGGCGAAACGGCTCCAGAACTCGCGGCACACGCTGCAGCCGCTGGACAGGAACGCCAACAGCGTCGAGGAGCCGGGCGCACTCACCTCGACACCCGCGGGGGAGCCGTCGAGGTGCTCGCCGACGATGTCCGGGGCGTGGTCGGCACCGTTGCGCTGGGGGTCGGCGGAGCCGGTGGCGCGGCCGGGCACGACGCCCTCGCCGAGCTCCAGCGGCACCGGCCCGGGCTTGCCCGCGCGCCGCGCGCGACCCCGTGCCGTCGCGGGTGCTTCGTTGGCCCCGCCCGCGCTCGCCTCCGACTCCAGATCGAGTCCGGCGCCGAGCTCGTCGAGCGCACGCAGGATGAGCGCGTGGCTGCGCAACAGCCCGAGCACGAGCACGGACAGCAGCGCGACGGCGGCGCCGAGGGTGATGACGGCAGCGAGCATTCAGGCCTCCACGGTGGGGGTGTTGGCGGGGGTCATGGCGGGGGCCATGGCGGGGGTCATGGTGGGAGAACGGCGGGCGTTGATGCTGCGCACGGCGGCCACGGTGGTGGTCGGCAGCACGGCGAGCACGAGCCACAGCAGGAAGGTCAGCAGCGCCACGCCGGCCACGTCGAGCACGGTCAGACCCGAGCCGAACAGCCCCTGGCCGGTCGCGGCCGAACCCAGCAGACCCGGCTCCGGGTGGGTGCGGGCGAGTCCCGGCGCGAACGCGACCGCGGCGGCCACGACGGCGACGGCCGCGGTGACCGCGACATGGGTGCGGGACGGCGGTGTGTCGGCCTTTCCGAAACATCCGCAGGACGAGACCACGCCACCGCGCCGCAGCGCCACCACGATAAAAACCGTGAAAACGATGTAGGCGGCGGCGACTGCGGCGGCGCTCGTGCGCCCGACGGCGGCGAGACCGATTGCGCCGACGGCGATCTCGACGACCGCGATCAGTCGGGCGAGGGCCGGTCGCGCGGGTGCGCCGACCGACCGGACGGCCTTGACCAGCGGAGTCGGGTCGGCCACCTTCGGCGCCCCGGCGATGATGAGCAGCACGCAGGCGGCCCCATAAGGGGCGACGAGAAAGGAAGGCACGAACTGAGCGTAAATTGGGAGAATTGAATTCGCACCCCATTGTCTCGGCATTCGACAAGTCGAACGTCCGAGAATTATGGAAATGAATAGCGGTCGGCAATTGCTGCGGCTCTGGCCGGGTGTCGACGGGGTCAGCTACGCCTTCTCGCGGACCCCGTGGTATCGCGGGGTGGGGCGGCGAGGGCAAGTCGGGCGCAATGCAATTGGCGGTCGTCCGACGGGGCCGCCAGGCCCATCCCCGCGCTGACCTGGACGGCTGCGGTGATGGAGTGGCAAGAATTTGGTCAGAAGTTCGTAAACTCACCCGCAAGCATGGTCACTCGTCCAACTGCGGGCAGTAGCGTCCGTGCAATGGCGGAGTCGATGGTTCGCGCAGTGGGGCTGCGCAAGGGATTCGGCACCGTCGAGGCGGTCAGGGGAATCGACGTCGAGGTGGAGCGCGGAGAGGTGTTCGGGTTTCTGGGTCCCAACGGGGCCGGAAAGTCCAGCACGATGCGCATGATCGCGACGACCTCCCCGATATCGGGAGGTGTGCTGGAGGTGCTCGGGATGGATCCGGCGACCCGCGGCCCACAGATCCGTGCCCGTCTCGGCGTGTGCCCGCAGGACGACACGCTCGACACCGAGTTGTCGGTGCGGGAGAACCTCACGGTCTACGGGCGCTACTTCGGCCTGTCCCGGGGCACGGTGCGCGAGCGCGCCGACGAGCTGCTCGCGTTCGCCCATCTGTCCGAGCGCGCCGGCGCCCGGGTCGACGAGTTGTCCGGCGGCATGCGCCGGCGGCTGACGATCGCCCGCTCGCTGATGAATCGCCCCGACCTGCTGCTGCTCGACGAGCCGACGACGGGCCTCGACCCGCAGGCCCGGCACGCCCTGTGGGACCAGCTGTACCGCCTCAAGCAGGCCGGCGTCACCCAGGTGCTGACGACGCACTACATGGACGAGGCCGAGCAGCTGTGTGACCGGCTCGTCATCATGGACGGCGGCCGCATCGTCGCGGCCGGCACTCCCGCCGAGCTCATCGCGCGGCACTGCACCCGCGAGGTCGCCGAGGTGCGGCTCGGGGTCGTCGACCACGCCGAGCACGCCGACCGGCTCACCGACCTCGGCGCGCGCGTCGAGGTGCTGCCGGACCGGCTCCTCATCTACGCCGACGACGGGGAGGCTGTGTTGGCCGCCGCCCACGCCCGCGGTCTCGCGCCGGTGACCGCTCTCGTGCGCCGCGCCACGCTCGAGGACGTTTTCTTGCACCTGACCGGGCGCACGCTGGTGGACTGATGGCGACGATGACGCACTCACCGACACGCTCGCTGGCCCCGACCCCGAGTCGTTGGGCCATGGCCAGCAGGCAGGTCGACTACTGGCTCACCGTGCAGCGGCGCACGTGGAAGGGCAGCGTCGTCGCCGGATTCTTCACTCCGCTGCTGTACGTCGCGGCGATGGGCCTCATGCTCGGCCGCTACGTGCAGGTCGGCGCCCTCGACGGCGCCCCCAGCTACCTGCACTTCCTCGCCCCCGGGCTGCTCGCCGGGCAGGCCATGCTGCTCGCGGTCGGCGACGCCACGTGGCCCGTCTTCGGCAAGATCATGTGGGACAAGACCTATCTCGGCATGATGGCGACCCCGCTGCGGGTCAGCGACATCGCCGTCGGGCACCTGGCGGCGATCGTGCTGCGGGTGGGGGCGTCGTGCGCGGTGTTCATGCTGGCCTTGGCCCTGTTCGGGCTCTACGCCGGCTGGGGCGGCGCGCTCGGCGCCCTGCTCGTGCAGTTCGTGCTCGCCTTCGCGTTCGCCGGGCCGGTGTTCGCGTTCACGGCCGGGCTGCGCACCGACTCCGCCTTCGCGTTCCTCTACCGCGTCGTGCAGGTGCCGATGTACCTGTTCTCGGGGGCGTTCTTTCCCGTGGCCAACCTCGCGGAGCCGGTGCAGTGGCTGGCCAAGGCGCTGCCGCTGTGGCACGGGGTGGAGCTGACCCGCATGGCGATGCTGGAGAACGTCGACTGGCTCGCCGCCGCCGGCCACCTGGCCTACCTGCTCGTGCTCGGCGGCCTCGGTGCTGCCCTCGCGGTGCGCCGACTGCAACGGAGGCTGATCGCGTGAACGCCTGGCGGCTCGTCTCCCGCAACGCGCTGGTCTACCGGCGCGAATGGGTCGTCTTCCTCACCGGCTTCGCCGAGCCCGTCTTCTACCTGTTCTCCATCGGAGTCGGGGTGGGCGCCCTCATCGGCGGCTTCGACATGGGCGGGCAGTTCGTGCCGTACGCCAACTTCGTCGCCCCGGCGATGCTCGCGACCTCGGCGATGAACGGAGCGATCATGGACGCGACGTTCAACATCTTCTTCCGCCTCAAGCACGCCAAGCTCTACGACGCGGTGCTCGCGACGCCGCTGACCACGGGCGACATCGCGGTGGCGGAGACGACGTGGGCGCTGGCTCGCGGCGGCATCTACTCGGCGGGCTTCCTGCTCATCATGCTGGTCATGGGCTATGCGACGTCGTGGTGGGCGCTGCTCGCGCTGCCGGCCTGCCTGCTCATCGGGTATACGTTCGCGGGCCTGGGGATGTGGGCGACGACCTACATGAAGAACTGGCAGGACTTCGAGTACGTCACGCTGCTGCTCATGCCGATGGTGCTGTTCAGTGGCACGTTCTTTCCGCTGGAGGCGTTCGCCGGGCCGGTGCGCTGGCTCATCGAGGCCACCCCGCTGTACCGCGGGGTCGTGCTGTGCCGGGAACTGACGACCGGCGCCGTCGGCCTCGCCTCGCTCGTCTCCGTGGTCTACCTCGCCGCCCTCGGCACCCTCGGCATGCTCGGCGCCCGCCGGCGTCTGGCCCAGCTGCTGCTCACCTGAGGCGCCGAGGCGCAGTCGCGATCAGACCGACCGGGCGCAGCGCGCCGACCGGGCGGCACAATGGCGGGCATGAGCGCCCCCGACGAGATCGTTCCCGACGGCAAGGACTGGACCGTGGTCCTGCAGGAGGGCTGCGCCGAGTGCGGATTCGCCCCTGACGACCCTGCGGTCGCGGCGACGGGCACCGGCGACTGGCTGCGTACGACGATCCCGCGCTGGGAGGCGGTGCTGGCCCGGCCGTCGGTCGAGCTGCGCGACCGCCCGGACCGCTGGTCCGACCTCGAGTACTCCTGCCACGCGCGCGACGTGTGCCGGGTCTTCCTAAGCCGCCTCGAGCTGATGCTGACCAGCGACGACGCCCGCTTCGACGATTGGGACCAGGATGCTGCGGCCGTCGCGGGTCGCTACGCCGAGCAGGACCCGGCGATCGTCGCCCGCGAGTACGACGAGGCGGCGCGGGCCCTGGCCGACCGCTTCGACACCGTGCAGGGCGACGACTGGCAGCGGCCCGGCCTGCGCAGCAACGGGGCCCGCTTCGCCGTCGAGACCTTCGCGCTGTACCTGCACCACGACATCGAGCACCACCTCGTCGACGTCGCCGGCTGAGCAGGTCGAGCGGGTCGAGCCGGTCGAGCAGGGCGACGGCTCAGCCGGGCGTTCTCGACAGCCAGCGCAGCACGAGGATCGGCAGGATCGCCGGCAGGAACAGGTAGCCGATGCCGAAGTCGGACCACACGGTGGCGTCGGGGAACAGGTCGGGGCGCGCGATCGACAGCGTGCCGACGACGATGACGCCGGTCAGCTCGACGATGCACAGGGTGCGCATGGCCTGCCGCGAGCCCGGGTGGCCCCAGCGCAGCAGCAGCACGAATCCGACGACGTAGATGAGCGCGGACAGTGCCGACAGGCCGTAGGCCACCGGCGCGTACGAGGCCCGTTCGATGAGCTGCACCGCGCTGCGGGAGGTCGCGCCGACGGCGAAGATCCCGTAGAGCAGCGTGAACATGCGCCCTGGGCCGGGCGGAACCGCGGCCTCGCCGACCGCCGCGCCGGGGCGGGTGACGCGCTCAGACATTGAGGTAGCCGAACGGGATGCCGAGGGTCTGGATCTGCCGCACGATCATGATCGCCCCGATGAGGGTGGCGACCCCGAGGATGAGCAACCCCCAGCGGTCGATCTTCTTGTACGTCAGGGCGTACCCGGCCGGGATGATGAACGGCAGCGAGATGAGGTACCCGAGGTGGGTGGGCAGGTCGGGCAGCCGCCAGCCCTGCACGAGGAGCACGACGTTGACGCCGATGCCGACGAGGGTGGCGACATAGGCGAGCGCGCACAGCCCGAGCGCGACCGCCCGGGGCGCGCGGCCGATCGCCGCGAGCAGCAGCAGGAGGGCGCCGCAGGCGGTGACCACCCACATCCCGGCGATGATGATGCCCAGCACGGCGGCGTGTCTCCAGCGAAGGTCGGCGAGGGGCCCACCGGGCCCCGGAACTGCCCCGACTCTACTGCCGCCCGATGGGTCGACCGGGCCGGGCCCAGCCAGTCCGGGCCGGGTCGCGCCCAGCCCGGCCGGACCGACTCGGCCCGGCCGGACCGACTCGGGTCAGTTGAAGATCGAGTCGAGGATGAGGGTGCCGGCGATGCCGAGCATGAACACGTCCTTGGCGACGGCGGTGCCCTCCTGGGTGGGGCGGATGCCGTCGACGGTCATGCCGGGGGTCTTGCGGTACATGTTCAGCAGGCCGGCGCTGAAGGCGCCGAGTGCGGCGCCCGCGGCCCAACCGGGCACCTTGGGGGTGAGCAGGGCGGCGCCCAGACCCATCTCGCCGTAGGAGATGTAACGGCCGAAGTCCTTGGCCGGCACGTCGGCCAGCTGCGGCACGCCGACGGCGCCCATGTCGCGCAGGCCCTGCGCGGCCTCCTCGGGGAGGTTGCGCTTGCCCAGGCCGGAGTTGAGGATGAACAGCCCGGCGGCGAGGCGGGCGGGTGCGGCAGCGAGGCTCATGTCGTGGCTCCTCATGCAGGGGATCAGGGGGATGGTAGGTGATGCTTCACCGACCATAGGGATTGTTTCACACCCGGGCGGAGTCGGCCGCTTCGACGTCGGTCTGCAGGGGGTCCGCGTGCGCGGCGCCGCCGGCGACCCGGCCACGCCGGCTCAGCCGGTGCTCCAACCACTGCGCGAAGCTCGTCAAGGCGTAGTTGATGACGATGAAGATCGCCGCGATGACGATGAGCGCGGGCACGATGTTGCCGAAGTTCGAGCCGATGCGCTCGCCCTGACGCAGCAGCTCGGCGTAGGTGATCTGGTAGCCGAGCGCGGTGTCCTTGAGGATGACGACGAGCTGGCCGACCAGCGCCGGCAGCATCGCCGTGAGTGCCTGTGGCAGCTGGATGTTCATGAGGGTCTGCCCGCGGGTCAGACCGATCGACAGGCCCGCCTCCGCCTGACCCTTGGGCAGGTTGTGCACCCCGGACCGGATGAGCTCGGCCAGCACGCTCGAGTTGTAGAACGTCAGGCCGGTGATCGTGCCGGCCAGCGCGAGATAGGCCGAGGGCACCGCGCCGGAATAGGCGTAGATCCAGAACGAGAAGATCATCATGACGAGCACCGGCACGGCGCGGAAGAACTCGACGAAGACCGCACACACCCAGCGCAGGGGTGCGACCGTCGAGAGCCGGCCCAGACCCAGCAGGAGCCCGAGCACGCACGCGAGCACGATCGAGATGGCCGCTGCGTAGAGCGTGTTGATGAGGCCGGGAATGATCCAGAACTGCCACACCTGCGGCGAGACCAGCGGCTGCCACTTTGCGGCGGTGAGGTTGCCGCGCTCGCCCAGGCGCACCAGCACGAGGGCGAGCGCACCGACGGCGATGACCGCGAAGGCCGCGGCGAGCAAGCGCTGCTGTGCGCGGCCGCGGGGGCCGGGGGCGTCGAACAGCTGGATCGGAGCGCTCATCGCAGCACCGCCAGCTTGCGACCGAAGTGGGTGGTGGCCAGTCCGATCGGCAGCGTGAGCACGACGAACCCGAGCGCGACGGTCAGGAAGATCCACACGAGCAGCTGCGGGTCGTTCTCCATCATCGTGGCGGTCAGGTAGGCGATCTCCGCCACGCCGATGACGGCGACGACCGTCGTGTTCTTCGTCAGCGCGATGATCGTGTTGCCCAGCGGCACGATCGCCCCGCGGAAGGCCTGCGGCAGGATGACGTAGCGCAGGTTCTGGGTGAAGGTCAGGCCGATCGAGCGCGCCGCCTCCGCCTGCCCGACCGGCACGGTGTTGACACCGCTGCGCAGGGCTTCGCAGACGAACGCCGCGTGATACACCGACAGGGCGATCACCCCCCACCGGAACGCCGTGTCGACCACGCTCGTCGGCGAGTACGGGTCGGCCACGCGCAGCCCGAGGTTGGAGTGCAACCCGAGCATCGTGAACACGGTGATGAGCGTCAGCGGCGTGTTCCGCACGATGTTGACGTACGCGGCGCCGAGCCAGCGCAGCACGCCCACCGGCGAGAGCCGGCAGACCGCGACGACCGTGCCGATGATCAGCGAGCCGATGGTCGCGGCGACCGCCAGCTTGATCGTCATGAAGAACGCGCCGACGACGTCGTAGGTCGCGAAGAGTTCACCCATGGGGGTCCTTTCGACGCGGGGACGCGTGCCCGGGGCGGGGTCGGCCCACCCCGGGCACGCGAGTGGAGATCACTGCTGGGTCGCTGTCCGGTCGGGGTGGTCAGGCGCAGGCGTCAGGGGTCGGCGGGTTGCCCTCACCGGGTTTGAAGCCGGCCGGGCCGAAGTTCTTGTCGACGGCCTTCTGCCACTCCCCGGACTCGACCATCTTCTTCAGCGCGTCGGTGACCTGCTGACACGTCTGCGTGTCGCCGTGCGGCAGGCCGACGCCGTACCGCTCCTGGCTGAACGTCTGGCCGACGACCTTGAGCTTGCCCTGGTACTGCTGCTGGCTGGCGTAGCCGGCGAGGATCGTGTTGTCGGTGGTCAGCGCGTCGACGGTGCCGTTGGCCAGCTCCTCGACGCACTTGGAGTAGGTGTCGTACTCCTGCAGCTGCACGCCCGGGTAGTCGGTCTGCACCTTCTGCGCCGACGTCGACCCCTTGACCGAGCACAGCTTCTTGCCGGTCAACGTGTCGGGTCCGGTGATCGCAGTCTCGTTCTGGCGCACCAAGAGGTCCTGGCCGGCGACGAAGTACGGCCCCGCGAAGCCGACCTCCTGCTTGCGCTTGTCGGTGATCGAGTAGGTCGCCACGATCATGTCGACCTGGCCCGTCTTGAGCAGGGTCTCGCGCTGCGGGCTCGGCGCCTCGCTGAACGTCGGTGTCTTGCCGAGCTCCTGGGCCACGTAGTTGGCGACATCGACGTCGAAGCCGCTGTACGTGTTGCCGGTCTGCAGCCCGAGGCCGGGCTGGTCGAACTTGATGCCGACGCGCAGCGTGTTGCCGCCGTCGGTAGCGGGGGCTCCGCCGGAGCCGGATGCTCCCGCGCCGCACGCCGCCAGAGTGAGCACGCCCGCGGCCAGTAGGGCCGTGGCTCCCAGGTGCGTCTTCATGGGTTCTCCTATCGGGGTTTTCAGTGGGTGAGGATCTTGCCGAGGAAGTCTTTGGCGCGCGCCGAGCGCGGGTTGGTGAAGAACTCCTCGGGGGCGGCCTGCTCGACGATCTCGCCGTCGGACATGAAGACGACCCGGTCGGCGGCGCGCCGGGCGAACCCCATCTCGTGCGTGACGACGACCATCGTCATGCCGGCGTCGGCGAGGGAGATCATGACGTCGAGCACCTCGGTGATCATTTCGGGGTCGAGCGCCGACGTCGGCTCGTCGAACAGCATCACCTTGGGATCCATCGCCAGGCTGCGGGCGATGGCCACCCGCTGCTGCTGGCCACCGGAGAGCTGCGCCGGGTACTTGCCCGCCTGATGGGCCACCCCGACCCGTTCGAGCAGCTCCTGCGCGCGCGTGCGGGCCTGCTCCTTACCGGCTCCCCGCACCTTCACAGGCCCGAGGGTGACGTTGTCGAGGATCGTCTTGTGCGCGAACAGGTTGAACGACTGGAACACCATGCCGACCTCGGCGCGCAGCTTGGCCAACGCCTTGCCCTCCTCGGGCAGCGGCTTGCCGTCGACGCTGATCGACCCGCTCTCGATGGTCTCCAGTCGGTTGATCGTGCGGCACAGCGTCGACTTGCCGGAGCCCGAGGGGCCGATGACGACGACCACCTCGCCCTCGTGGATCACCAGGTCGATGTCGCGCAGTACGTGCAGGTCGCCGAAGTGCTTGTTGACGCCCTCGAGCACGACCAGCGGGCGGCCGGGGCGGCCGCTGCGGCGTCGCCCGGGCCCGGGGCTGGAACCGGAGCCGGCCTCAGTGGCAGACCCGGCAGACCCGGCAGACCCGGCAGCCCCGGCGGGCGGCTCGACAGGTGGCTCGGCGCGCTCGTCGCGGGCGGGCTCGGTGGAGTCGGTCATTCCCGGAGAGTAGGCGAGACCTCCGACAAGGTTCGCTCACGAGGAAAGTTGCGACCCAATCGTGACGCGACGAAGCGGCGCGAAAGCGGGGTGTGCGCTCAGTCGGGCCGCGCGGTGAGCACGATCGGGTCGCCGTCGGTGATGGCGATGGTGTGCTCGGAGTGCGCGCCGCGGGATCCGTCGGTGCTGCGCAGGGTCCAGCCGTCGGGGTCGGTGAAGATCTCGTCGGTGCCGGCCATGAGCCACGGCTCGATGGCGATGACGAGGCCGGGCCGCAGCTTGAGCCCGCGGCCGGCGCGCCCGTCGTTCGGCACGTGCGGCTCGCCGTGCATGGTGCGTCCGACGCCGTGCCCACCGAACTGGGTGTTGACGCGGTAACCCTCGCGACGGGCGATGTCGCCGATCGTCGCGGAGATGTCACCGAGCTTCTTACCGGGGTGCGCCACCGCGATCGCCGCGTCGAGGGCCTCGGCCGTCGTGTCGATGATCTTCTGGTCGGCCGGGTCGTGCCGGTCGCCGACGATGAAGCTGCGGGCGGAGTCGGCGACCCAGCCGTCGACCGAGACCGCGAAGTCGATGCTCAGCAGGTCGCCGTTCTTCAGCGTGTAGTCGTGCGGCAGTCCGTGCAGCACGGCGTCGTTGACCGAGGTGCAGATGACGTGCCCGAACGGGGACGCCCCGAACGAGGGGTGATAGTCGATGTAGCAACTCGTCGCGCCCCGCTGCCGGATGAGCTCGTGGGCGCGGGCGTCGATGTCGAGCAGGTTCATGCCGACGGTGATCTCCGACTCCAAGGTGGCCAGGACCCCGGCGACGAATTCGCCGGCCGGACGCATCGCCTCGATCTCGCGAGACGTGAAGTACTCGATCACTGCTGCTCTTTCCTGTGGTGCGGTGAGGTTCCAGGCTATGTCGTGGCGGCGCGCAGCGTACGGCGGGTCCGGCGCACCGCCGAACACCCGGTGTGACGAGGATCTCTCGAGGCGGTGTCGACACCGGTCGCACCCGTCTGCCGGGTCGTCCCATGTGGGTGATGTGTCCCGAATTCCACCGGAAGAGCGGACGTTCGGCAGGCGTCGGGTGGGCCGCGCGGGGTGCGACCGCGGGTGGTTCGTCGGTGACACGACCCTGACGTGCGCCTGAACATGCATTCTCACGCAACGTCAGGATTCGCGGACGCGCCGACGTGCGACCTACACTCACGATGTTCGGCCTGCGACGCCTGGTGCACCTCTCACGCGGCCGGAGGCCGCCGTTCTCTGATCATCGCCGCCGAGCGCCCGATGAGACAGATGTTCCGGGCGGCGCAGCGCACCATCGACAACGCGACAGACGACAACCGCGACACAGACGAACGAGACCGAGGGAGAGCCGTGGCGTCATTCGTTGGGCTCGCCAAGCGGGCCGGATGGAACGTCGTCGATCAAGGGCTGTCGGCCCTGGGGAACATGCTTCTCATGATCGTCGTCGCCCGCACGGTCGACGCCGA
Organism: Piscicoccus intestinalis NBRC 104926; assembly: GCF_001515525.1. Lineage (GTDB taxonomy): Bacteria > Actinomycetota > Actinomycetes > Actinomycetales > Dermatophilaceae > Kineosphaera > Kineosphaera intestinalis. The sequence continues at coordinate 17,180 of NZ_BCNQ01000077.1, forward strand.
CGCGTTCGGCGCCTTCTCGGTCGGCTTCCTCATCTACGGGATCGCGGTCGCCATCGGGAAGGCCGTCGTCGGGCAACCGCTGCAGATCCTGCACAGCGCCGACTCCCTGAGCGACTTCCGCGTGGCCGTCGCGAAGGGCCAGGGCGTGACGATCTGGCTCGGGGCGATCTTCGGGCTCCTGTGCGCGCTCTTCGGGGTGCTGCTCTCGGGGGCGCTGGCCGAGGCGCTGCTCGCCGTGGCGGTCTGTCTGCCGCTGCTCATGGCGCAGGACGTGCTGCGCATGGCGTTCTTCGCGCAGGGCCGGGCCGACCACGCGACCCTCATCGACTGCGTCAAGGTGGTCGCCCAGTTCGCGCTGCTGTTCGCGCTCATCTGGGCCGGGGTGCACAACGTCGGCCTGCTCACGCTCTCCTGGGGTGTGGCGGCCGTGATCTCCGCGATGACCGGCATGTACGTGCTGCGGTGCCGGCCCCAGCTGCGCGGGGCGTGGGCCTGGGTGGGCCGGCAGCGACAGCTGACGAAGTACCTGCTCGCCGAGTACACCCTCGGCCTCGGCGCGGCCCAGTTCGGATCGATGCTCGTGCCCGTACTCGGGACGACCCGGGACGCCGGTGCGGTGCGCGCCGGGCAGACCCTGCTCGGCCCGCTGAACGTGCTGTGGACCGCGGCGCTCGCGTTCGCCGTACCCGAGATCTCGCGTCGGCCGCGGATGGGGCCGCGCCGCCGGATTCAGGCGATGTCGGCCGTCTCGGGGGCGATGACGCTCATCTCGCTCAGCTACGTCACCGTGCTGCTGCTGCTCCCCGACGCCGCCGGTGTGCAACTCTTCGGCGACTCCTGGACCGGCGCGCAGAGCGTGCTCGTCGCGCTCGGCATCAACGCGGTCGCGTCGGCCCTGGGCTCCGGACCGGGCGCGATGATGCTCGGCATGGGTCTGGCGAAGAAGACCTACCGGCTCAACCTCGTCAAGGCGCCGATCCTGCTCGGCCTGCTCATCCCGGGCACGCTGATGTTCGGCGCGCCGGGTGCCGCGTGGGCGATGGCGATCAGCGAGTCGGTGATCCTGCCGTTCTGGACCTACACCGCAGTGCAGGGTGCCCGCGGCCGGTACAACCACGAGATCGAGCACCTGCAGACCGACGAGGGCATGGCGGCCGATCGGGCGCAGAACCAGCAGGGCTCGCCGACCGGCGTGCGCGAGGGTCACTGAGCACCCGGAGCCGGTTCGGCCCGTGCGTCGGCGGTATCTCAGCCCGCCTGTGGGGCGCGCGGCCATGGCCGACGATGGGTCGGTGAGCACCGACGACGCGCGAGAGGTGACCGCCCACCGCTATGCGCGGCTCGACCGGGCCACCGGGAGCCGGGCCGCCCCGCTGGCCGTCGTCGACCTCGACGCCTTCGACCGCAACGCCGACGCCCTCGTCGCCCGGGCCGGTGGCGCCCCGATCCGTCTGGCCACCAAGTCGGTGCGCTGCCGCCACCTCATCGCCCGGGCCCTGGCCCGGCCCGGTTTCCAGGGGCTGCTCGCGTTCAGCCTGCGCGAGGCGCTGTGGCTCGCCGGCACGCAGATCGGCGGCGACATCCTCGTCGCGTACCCGTGCGTCGATGCCGCCGCGGTGGGTGAGCTGGCCGGCGACGACCGCGCCCGGGAGCGCATCGCGCTCGTCGTCGACGCCCCCGAGCAGCTGGCGCTCATCGGGTCGGCGGTGCGCGCGGTCGCGCCCGCGCGGCGCGGCCCGGTGCGGGTGTGGCTCGACATCGACTGTTCGCTGCGGGTCGGGCCCGCGCACCTGGGGGCGCGGCGTTCGCCGCTGCACACCGTCTCCGAGGTGGTGCGGGCGGCCCGGGCGGTGGGGCGGAGCGTCAAACCGGTGGGTTCGGGGCATTCGTTCTCGCCGGTGGCGCTCACCGACGGCGTGCTCGTCGACCTGTCGGGCATGTGCGGGCTGGCCGGTGTCGACCGCAATGTGGCGCGGGCGAGCGCGCTGGGCCTGCCGGCCGCGCTGGGGGAGTCGGTCAGTCTCGTGCGGGTGCGGGCGGGCACGCGCCTGCGGCATCTCAACCAGATGCTCGCCGAGCAGGGGCTGGCGATGCCGAACCTCGGCGACATCGACGCCCAGACGATCAGCGGCGCGCTGGCCACCGGAACCCACGGCACCGGAGCCCGATTCCCGGGCCTGGCGGCGTGCGTCACCGCGGTGCAGCTCGTGCTCGCGGACGCCTCGATCGTCGAGTGCTCGCGGCACGTGCGGCCGGAGCTGTTCGCCGCCGCGCGGCTGGGGATCGGCGCGATCGGGATCGTCACCGAGGTCGAACTCGCCTGCGTGCCGGCGTTTCTCGTGCGGGCGCAGGAGCGCCCGGAGCGGCTGGACGCGGTGCTGGAGCGGCTGCCGGCCTGGGGTGCGGACACCGACCACGTCGATCTGTACGTCTTTCCGCACACCGACCGGGCGCTCGTGAAGCGCAACACGCGGTTGGGGCCGGGCGAGGACGGGCCGCGGCTGGCCGACTGGCGGCGGCGCCTCGACGACGACCTGTTGTCGAACACCGTGTTGGAGCGGGTCTGCCGGCTCGGGTCGCGGTCGCCGGCGCGGGTGCCCGCGCTCAACGAGGTCGCGGGCCGGGCGCTGTCGGCGCGCACGTTCGTGGCGCCCTCGCACGAGGTCTTCGTGACGCGCCGCGACGTGCGGTTCCGGGAGTGTGAGTGGGCGGTGCCCGCGGCGTCGCTCGTGCCGCTGCTGACCGGGTTGCGGGAGTACTTCGCGCGCCGAGACCCGGTGGTCGGCATGCCGGTCGAGGTGCGTTTCGGGGCGGCCGACGACGTGTGGCTCTCGCCGGGATTCGGGCGCGACACCGGCTATCTCGCGGTGCACGAGCACCACAGCGCACCGCCGAGCTCGTACTTCGCCGACGTCGAGGCGATGGTGCGCGAGCACGCGGGGCGGCCGCACTGGGGCAAGCTGCACGGGCTGGGTGCGGACCGGCTCCGCGAGCTCTATCCGCGGTTCGACGACTTCGTCGCGGTGCGCGACGCGGTCGACCCGCAGCGGCTGTTCGGCAACGAGTACCTGACGCGCGTGCTCGGAGACTGAACGAGGGCGTGTCGGAGGCGGCGCGTGCGATGGGGCGCGTCCGAAAGGGGCGCGTCCGAGGCGCGCGGGCGGGGCCGGCGGGCCAGGATGGGTGCTCATGAACGTCGACGCACTCTTCGACAAGCTCGCCACCGACCTGGCCGACGCGGGCGCGGCCGAACTGTCCGACGGCAAGGACTCGGGTGAGCGGGTGCTGGGCCGCGACGGCCGGCCGTTCGCGCGGTTGCGCGGTGAGCACATGTCGTTCCTGCTGCCGCCGGGCACGCCGGGGCTCGGCGACGCCCTCGCGTTGGAGACGAGTGCGCCGGCCGGTGACGGGCGCTGGGTGGAGGTGCCCACCGACGACGTCAGCGAGTGGGAGCGGCTGGCGCGGCGGGCGTTTGAAGGGGTCCGCAGGTAGCGAGACCGGTTCCGGTGCCTCCGGAGGCCCTCAGCGGCTCGGCGGCGCGGTCGTGGAGCCGAGGCGCAGGGTGGTCGGCAGCGTGACGTCGGCGGGGTGCTCGCCGTCGAGGAGGTCGCGCACGGCCTGGCCGGCGGCGGCGCCCTTGGCGTCGCCGGGCTGCACGACGGTGGTCAGCTGCTGACCGGGCTCGTCCCACCACGGCAGCGGCACGCCGTCGAAGCCGGCGACGGAGACGTCGCGCGGCACGCGCAGGCGCAGGTCGTGGGCGGCGCGCAGCACGCCGGCCGCGAGCAGGTCGCTCTGGGCGATGATCGCGGTGGGCGGGTCGGCCGCGCTGAGCAGGGTCGCCCCGGCGCTCTGACCGGCCTCGATGTCGCTGCCCGGCGCGACGATCGCGGGCACGTCGGGGCCGGCGACGTCGGCGACACCGCGGGCGCGCTCCGCGACGTCGGGGAAGGGGGAGTCGAGCAGGGTGCGCAGGGGCGCGACACCGGCTCCGGCTGGGGTGGGCAGGGCCACGATCCCGAGGTGGCGGTGGCTGAGACCGCGCAGGTGGGCGGCGAGGTCGCGGCTGGCGGCGCGGTTGTCGATGTCGACGCAGACGACGCCGGGGCCGCGGGGGGCGCCGAGGGCGACGATGGGGATGCCGCGGGAGACGAGGTGTTCGACGAGGGGGTTGGCGGCCGGGCCGCAGCCGAGGAAGACGGTGGCGTCGAGGGCGGTGCCGGCGAGGCGTTCGATGGCGTGTTCGGGGCGGGCGGGGTCTTGCGACATGAGCAGCATGCCGGTCGGGATGTCGTCGAGCACGGCGGCGAGGCCGTCGAGCACGCGCACGGCGTAGGGGTCGTGGAAGGCGTGCAGGAGGCGCCCCTCGATGATGACGGCGACGACGCCGGCGCGGCCGCGGCGCAGGGAGGAGGCGAGCGGGTCGGGCCCGAGATAGTGCAGGTCACGTGCGGCGGCGCGCACCTTGTCGGCGGTGGGCTTCGAGACGGGGCCGCGGCCGCTGAACACGAGGGAGGCGGTGGAGACCGAGACGCCGGCCCGGCGCGCGACCGCCTTGAGGGTGGGGCGCGGGTCGCTCACGGTGGTCCTCGGCTGGGTCGGCGGGCAAGCGTGCCTCAGGCTAGTCGAATCGTTTCGGCGTCGCGCTGGCGAGAGGCCGCCTCATGGTGGCGCGGGTGTGGCGCAGGATGGGTGGATGCGTGCCTTCGTCGCCGTTCTGCCGCCCCAGCCCGCTGTCGAGGATCTGTCGGACTTCCTGACCCCGCGTCGTGAGGCGTCGGGAGCCGGGGCGCCTGCGCCGCGGTGGACCCGCGACGAGCACCTGCACCTGACGTTGGCGTTCTTGCCGGAGGTGGCGGATCGCGACGTCGACGAGCTGGTCGAGCGGTTGGGGGAGGCGGCCGCGGCGCGCACGGTCGGCCCGGTGCGCCTGGCCGGCGGCGGTGCGTTCCCCGACGCGG
>NZ_BCNQ01000078.1 GCF_001515525.1 Piscicoccus intestinalis NBRC 104926
TGGCGCGCTGCCCTCCGCCGACACCCCTCCCGCCCCGACACCGACGGCAGGGATCACCGCGCCCGTGGGCCCCGGGCACCGCGGCGGCGAACAGCTGGACCGCACCGGCGTCGTGCTCTACGACCGCACCGCCGGGGTGCCCGCGCCGCCCGCCTTCGCCGCCGGCGCCTACGTGGTCGCCGACCTCGACAGCGGCGACGTCATCCTGGCGTTCAATCCGCACGTGCAGACGCTGCCGGCCAGCACCCTCAAGGCACTCACCGCCCTCGCCCTCGTGCCCCGGCTCGAGCCGAAGACGGTCGTCACCGCCACCCCGGAGGACGCCGCGGTCGACGGTACGAAGGTGGGCCTGGACCCCGGCGCCACCTACACCGTGGATCAGCTCTTCCACGCCCTGCTCATGTCGTCCGCCAACGACGTGGCCGTCGCCCTGGCCCGGGTGGCCGGGGGGCTGCCCCAGACCGTCGACCGCATGAACACCGTCGCCCAGGAGATCGGTGCCGTCGACACCGTCGTGAAGAACACCAGCGGGTTGGACGCCGACGGTCAGGTCACCACGGCCTACGACCTCGCGCTCATCGGGCGGGCGGCCCTCGCCGACCCCGCCATCGTGCGCTACGCCACCACCAAGAACATCGCCTTTCCCTCCGGCCGAGCCGACACCGACCAGGCCCGCGCCACGTACGAGGTGGCCAACCACAACCGGCTGCTGTGGAACTACGACGGCGCCCTCGGTCTGAAGAACGGTTACACCGTCAAGGCCCGGCAGACGTTCATCGGCGCCGCCCGGCGGGGTGAGCGCGCATACGTCGTCACGTACCTCGCCGGGGAGACCGGCGGTTGGCGCGCGACCGCCGACATGCTCGACTGGGCCTTCCGCTATGGGCCCTCACTAAAGCCGGTCGGCACCCTCGGCGCTCCCGGCCAGCAGAATGGCCAGCAGAATCCCTCCCCGAGCGGCGAGGCACCGCCCGACACGGCCCAGAGCGCGCGGACCGCCGACACCGCGGTCTCCGTCGATGCGAGCGGCCCCACGGAGCCTGCCGGCTGGGACGTCGGCGGTGTGCTTCGCGTCGGTGGCGGCGCCCTCGTCGTGCTCACCGGCCTGGTCGTCGCCCAGCGCAGGCGGGCCGTGCGTCGCCCATGCGCCCGCCGCGCCGCCCGACGGCGCGCGGCCCGAACGCAGGTCGACGGCGTCGACGCTCGCGACGATCCGGCGCCGCGGATCCCTCCTGACCCGGATCTCTACTGACCCGGATCCCGACTGACGCGAATCACCGCAGACACGGGTCATCGCCGAGGGTCAGCTCCGGGCGCTCTCGTCGCCGAGGCCCAGGACCTCGTCGAGCAACTCGGCAGTGAACGCGAATCCGGCCACCCGCGACCAGACCTCGCGGCCGTCGCGCAGGTAGAGCACGACCTCGGTGGCGATGAAGTCGATGTGCACGCCCCGACCCTCGCGCTCGGCGCCGTCGAGTTGGGCGTCGGGGATGTTGTGCCCGATGGTCACGTGCGGGTGGTAGGAGAAATCCAGGTCGCGGGCCAGCGGCCCCGAACGCACCCGCGAGGCGAGCGCCGCGCAGGCACCGGCTCCCCGCACCAGCGGTACGAAGACGACCGGAGACACCGGCCGAAACGAGTCGGTGCCGAGCAGTTCGATGCGAAACGGCACGGTCGCCGCCGCGGCCGCGGCGAGGTGGTCGTAGACGCGCTCCAGATCATCGGAGGCGATCGGGGTGGGCGGCAGGATCGTCACATGCGTCGGGATCGTCAGCGCCTGCAGGTCCCCGTGCCGGATCCGCACCTCCTGCAGCATCGTCGCGTGCGGCTCGGGCACGGCGATGGCCACGCCGATCGTCAACGGACCGTCGTCGTCGGTCGCCTCCGTCACGCCCTGCACCCCCGGCACGCCCTGCTCGCCGATCGCGTCGCGCCGGTCCGCCGGGCCGCGGCGGTCGGGCTGCGTAGGCACCGCCTCGGGGGCGGGACCGACGTGAGTCATCAAGCCGTCGAGCCCGGCGACAGGACACCGACCCGGTCGTAGACGCGCTGCATGGTCGCGGCGGCCAGCGGCCGGATCCGGTCGGCGCCCTGCGCGAGGATGCGGTCGAGTTCGGCCGGGTCGTCGAGCAGTTCGAGGGCCCGGGTGCGGAACGGAGTCAGCACGTCGCCGACGACCTGCGCGAGATCCTTCTTCAGGTCGCCGTAGCCGCGGCCGGCGTAGCGCGCCTCCAGCGCGGGGATCTCCTCGCCGGACAACGCCGAGTAGATCCGCAACAGGTTCGCGATGCCCGGCTTGGCCTCCTCGTCGAAGCGGATCTCCCGCTCGGCGTCGGTGACCGCCGACTTGATCCGCTTGGCGACGACCTTGGGGTCGGCCAGCATGTCGATGACGCCGTTCTGGCTCGCCGCCGACTTGCTCATCTTGGCGGTCGGATCCTGCAGATCGAAGATCTTCGCCGTCTCCCGCACGATGTGCGGCTCGGGCACGACGAACGTGTCCCCGAAGCGGGCGTTGAACCGCTGCGCGAGGTTGCGGGTCAGCTCCAGGTGCTGGCGCTGGTCCTCCCCCACCGGCACCTTCGCCGCGTCGTACAGCAGGATGTCGGCGGCCATGAGGATCGGGTAGGTGAACAGGCCGACGTTCGTGCCCGCCTCCCCGTGCCGGGCGGACTTGTCCTTGAACTGCGTCATGCGCGCGGCCTCGCCGAAGCCGGTGATGCACGAGAGCACCCAGGCCAGTTGGGAGTGCTCGGCGACGTGGCTTTGCACGAACACCGCCGAGCGAGCCGGGTCGATGCCGCCGGCGAGGAACTGCGCCGCGGTGACCCGGGTGCGCTGGCGCAGCACGTCGGGCGAGACGTCCAGCGTCAGCGAGTGCAGGTCAACGACGCAGTAGATGGCCTCGAACTCGTCCTGCATCGCCGCCCAGTTGACCAGCGCCCCGAGGTAGTTGCCCAGATGCAGCGAGTCGCTGGTGGGCTGCATTCCGGAAAACAGGCGCGGTCGATCGGCGGCGGGGCGGGTGGACATGGCGTTCATTCTCGCACCGAGAGGCACCGCATCGGGAACCGGGCGGTGGCCGCGCGCGGGCTCACCACTTCCATCGCAGACCGACGACACCCGGCCCGAAATCCTGCACGAGGCTCGTCAGCCGAGCCCCGGAGACCGGCACGAACTCCGCGCTCTCGCGCCCGCCGACCTCGACCACCCGCTGCGCCACCAGGGGCAGTCGCGGCTCGGCGAAAGCGACTTCGACGTACGACTCGCGACGCCGGGCGCGGCAGGTGACATCCCAGCGGGTCAACGGCGGAGCCGGCCCGGTGCAGATGAAGTCGAGGTCGATGACCGTCGTCTCGCGGGCGTGCAGCGGCCGGTCGAAGAGCACCTGGGCCGCGATCCCGTCCGGCAGGTCGATGGCGTGTCCCACCCGGCAGTGCGCCCGCGGCTCGATCCGCACGTCGTCGCCCGCGGCGGCGTCGCGCCACACGACGGGAAAGCCGACGACCTCGGCGCGCGTCGCTCGCAACACCCCGCGCAGGCTGCGGCGCCGCAACACGCCCTGCTGGACGAGCTCCAGCCGCTCGTACACGCTGAGCCGGCTGTAGCCCTCGTCGCGCGGCGTACCGAGCCCGGCCATGACGGCCAGCGCCGCCACGTCGACCTCGTCGCGCGACGTCACGACGACCGCGGCATTGGGCAGCAGACACGACAGCGCACCGGGCTCGACGCGCAGGATGTCCTCGAGCGAGGCGAGTGCCGCCAGCGACGACGGCCGCTCCGGGCGGCTGCGTCCGGATTGCCAGTAGCTCAGCGCCGCGATGCTCAATTCGTGCCCGTTGCGCGCGAGATGGTAGCGCAATCTCTCTAAGCTGAGCCCTCTTTCGGCGATCGCTGATCGAAGTGCGACGGCGAACTCGCTCGGCTCACCGGACTGCCCGCGTCGCCTGGCGGGCTTCGCCGGGGCCGAGTCACCAGGTCCAGCGCAGGCCATAGGTGCCTCCTGGTCGGTCGAACAGCAACAGTCGCAACGACGGTGAGACGGGTCGCGCGCGCACGCTCTCGACGCCGTCGACGATGGTCACGTCCTCCGCGCGGGCCGGCAGCGCGCCACGATCGAAGAGCACCTCCACCAGCAGCTCCCGGGTGGCGCCCGAGATGCCCCGCAGGATCCGGCGCTGGGGCACGATCGCGCCGAGCGCCTCGAGGCGGTATCCGACGAGCAGGCTCTCGCCGGCCCACAACGGACGCTCGAGGAGGATCTCGGCGGCCACGCCGTGGACCTGCGGGAACTCGACGGTGCGCCCGAGCCGGCAGTTGTGCTGCGCGGTGACGGCGCCGAAGGCCCCCGGCTCGTCGGTGTCGTACCAGACCCCGAACCGGTCGACGCCGTCGCGGGCGGCCACGAGCAGCATGCGCACCTGGTGACCGAGCTGCTGGCCCTTCGGGCCGAGCCGCAACCGGTCGTGGACGCTCACGCGCGACAATACGTCGTCGGTGCTCAACCCCAGCTGGGCGTAGGCCTCCTCGATGACCGACCAGTGATCGGGCAGCACTCGCTGCAGCAGACCGACCCGGTGATCACCCCCCGCCGCGACGCCGGCGCGGGTCGGCAGTCGCACGGCGAGAAAGCCGCGCGGCAGTTCCAGCACGTCCTCCAGCGGCCCGATCGCGGCGCGAGAGGCGGCCCGCTCGGGCCGGCTGCGGCCCGACTGCCAATAGCTGAGGGTCGCTGTGCTGACGGAGATTCCGTGTTCGGCGAGCCGCGCCCGCAGGCGGCTCAGGCTGAGCCCACGCGCCGTGACCGCGGCGCGCAGCGCACCGGCGAAGTCCTTGCCCTGCAGATCGGGCGGCGCGAGCGGCTCCATGAGCGCCCAAGGTAGCTGTCAGGCGACCAACTCGTCCGGTGTGGTGCGTCTAATCCGTTACCTCTCAACGAAACTCGCTGACCAACGGAACCACGTCCGCGATGGAGTCGAGCACCTGGCTGGCCTGGTACGGAAAGCGATCGACCTGATCGGGGCGGGTCGAGCCCGTCATCACGAGGATGGTGCGCAGGCCCGCCTCCAGGCCGCTGACGACGTCGGTGTCCATGCGGTCGCCGATCATCACCGTCGACTCCGAGTGGGCGTCGATCCGGTTGAGCGCGGTGCGCATCATCAGCGGGTTCGGCTTCCCGAGGTAGTACGGCACCGCGCCGGTCGCCCGGGTGATGAGCGCGGCGACCGACCCGCACCCAGGCAGCGTTCCCTCCGGAGACGGGCCGCTCGGGTCGGGGTTGGTGGCGACGAACCGCGCGCCCGACTCGATGAGCCGGATCGCCCGGGTGATCGCCTCGAAGGAGTACGTGCGGGTTTCGCCGAGCACGACGTAGTCGGGATCGCGCTCGGTGAGCACGTAGCCCGCGTCGTGCAGCGCGGTCGTCATGCCCGCCTCCCCGATGACGAACGCACTGCCGCCCGGGCGCTGATCGGCGAGAAAGGTGGCCGTCGCCATCGCCGACGTCCAGATGGCCTGCTCGGGCACGTCGATGCCGCTGGCCTTGAGCCGGGCCCGCAGATCCCGCGCCGTATAGATCGAGTTGTTCGTGAGGATCTGGAAACGGCAACCGTTCTCGACGAGAGCGGCGATGAAGTCGGCGGCGCCGGGGATGGCCCGCTCCTCGTGCACCAGCACCCCGTCCATGTCCGTGAGCCAGCATTCGACCGGTCGGCGTCGCGTCATACCTCGCATTATCCGCACGCCCGCGGTCCGCAGGCTCACAAGCGTCACCCCGGACGAGGCGACGGACGTCGCGCTCGCCCGGGGTGCGCCGGGCCGCTTTTCGGGCCGGGTCAGGCAGGGGCCGGGTCAGGCTCCGGCCAGGCCGTCGATGATCGCGTTGAGCGTGCCGCTGGGCCGCATGGCCGCGGCGGCCTTCTCGGGGTCGGGCTTGTAGTAGCCGCCGAGGTCGACCGGGTGGCCCTGGGCGCCGAGCAGCTCCTCGTTGATCTGGTCTTCCTTGTCGGCCAGCTCCTGGGCGACGCCGCCGAAGCGCTCCTTGAGTTCGGCGTCATCATCCTGCGCCGCGAGGGCCTGGGCCCAGTACAGCGCGAGGTAGAAGTGGCTGCCGCGGTTGTCGATCGAGCCGAGCTTGCGGGCCGGCGACTTGTTCTCCTCCAGGAACTTGGCGATCGCCGTGTCGAGCGTCTTGGCAAGCACGAGCGCCTTGTCGTTGCCGTAGTGCCCGCCGAGGTGCTCCAGGCTCGCGCCGAGCGCGGAGAACTCACCCAGGCTGTCCCAGCGCAGGTAGTCCTCCTTGAGGAACTGCTGCACGTGCTTGGGGGCCGAGCCACCGGCTCCGGTCTCGAAGAGGCCACCGCCGGCCAGCAGCGGCACGACCGAGAGCATCTTGGCGCTCGTGCCGAGCTCGAGGATCGGGAACAGGTCGGTGAGGTAGTCGCGCAGCACGTTACCGGTGACCGAGATGGTGTCCTCGCCGCGGCGGATCCGCTCGAGGCAGTAGCGCATCGCCTCGACCGGAGGCTTGATGACGATCTCGACACCCTCGGTGTCGTGCTGCGGCAGGTACTTGTTGACCTTGGCGATGACGTTGCGGTCGTGGGCGCGCTTGTTGTCGAGGTAGAAGCAGGCCGGGGCGCCGGTCGCCGTGGCCCGGGTGACGGCGAGCTTGACCCAGTCCTGGATCGGGATGTCGCGCACCCGGCTCATCCGCCAGATGTCGCCCTCTTCGACGGTGTGCGAGCTGAGCACGGAGCCGTCCGACATCTTCACCGTGACGGTGCCGGCGGCCGGCATGACGAACGTCGTGGGGTGCGAGCCGTACTCCTCGGCCTTCTGGGCCATGAGCCCGACGTTGGGCACCGAGCCCATCGTTGCCGGATCGAGGGCCCCGTTGCGCTTGCAGTCCTCGAAGACCTCGGCGTACATCGGGCCGTAGGAGCGGTCGGGCACCATCGCCAGCGTCTCCTGCTGGCCGCCCTCGGCGTTCCACATCTGCCCCGAGTCGCGCACGACGACGGGCATCGAGGCGTCGATGATGACGTCGCTGGGCACGTGCAGGTTGGTGATGCCGCGGTCGGAGTCGACCATCGCCAGCTTGGGGCGGTCGGCGTAGCAGGCCTCGATGTCGGCCTCGATCTCCGCGCGCTTGTCCTCCGGCAACTCCTTGAGCTGCTCGAGCAGGGCGCCGAAGCCGACGTTGGGGTTGACCCCGAGCTCGGCGAAGGTCTGCGCGTGCTTGTCGAAGACCGGCTTGAAGAAGGCCTTGACCCCGTAGCCGAACATCACCGGGTCGGAGACCTTCATCATCGTGGCCTTCAGGTGCAGCGAAAGCAGCAGGCCCTCGGCCTTGGCGATCTCGATCTGCTTGGCGTAGAAGGCCTGCAGCGCGGCGGCCGACATGAACGTCGTGCTGACGATCTCGCCGTCGAGCACCTTGATGCCGTCCTTGAGCACCTGGGTGCCCTCGCTGCCCGAGAACTCGATGCTCAGCGTGTCGGCCTGGGAGACGACGACCGACTTCTCGTTGCCGTAGAAGTCGCCGGCGGTCATCGAGGCCACCCGCGCCTTGTTGTCCGCCGACCACGGGCCGAGACGGTGCGGGTGCTTCTTCGCGAAGTTCTTCACGGAGGCGGGCGCCCGCCGATCGGAGTTACCCTCGCGCAGCACCGGGTTGACGGCCGAGCCGAGCACCTTGGAGTAGGCCTCGGCGGTGGCCTTCTCCTCCTCGGTCTGCGGGTCGTCGGGGAAGGCCGGGATGTCGTAGCCCTGCTCCTGCAACTCCTTGATCGCCGCCTTGAGCTGCGGGATGGAGGCGGAGATGTTCGGCAGCTTGATGATGTTGGCGTCCGGGCTCTGCGTCAGGGCGCCGAGTTCGGCGAGGTTGTCGCCGATGCGCTGGTCGTCGCTCAGGCGATCCGGAAACTGCGCGAGGATGCGACCGGCCAGCGAGATGTCGCTGCTGACGACGTCGATGCCGGTGCCGGCCGCGAAGCCGCGGACGATCGGGAGAAAGGACCAGCTGGCGAGAGCCGGGGCCTCGTCGATCTGCGTCCAGACGATCTGTTGTGCTTTCGCTTCGGTCACCTTCGAGGCTCCTTCGTCGACGTGGTGGTAACCCAAGATACCTTGATGTCGAGATACCTGCGGGTGCTCGGCACGACCCGGCGGCTGCGGCACTCATCGACCTCGCGGCCAGGCGATGGAGGGAGTGTGTCGCCGAGGTGCTCGCGGGCCTGGACCGGGTGGTGAGGATAGACGGAGCCACACGGGCGTGGCGCGCTTGACCCGACCCTACCGACCATGCGCGAAGATGGGGACCATGCCAGAGAACGCCTATCCGCACCTCGTCTTCGCGACCGACGCGCAGACCCTGCCCCGCACCGAGCTGGAGGCGGTCGTCGCCGAGGTCTTCGCGGGCCGCGAACCAGCCCCGATCGTGGAGGAGGGGGCGCTGCAGGCCGTCGTCCGTCTCGGCGACTATGCGTTCACGTTCTGGTACGACGACGAGTCCGAGGGCCTCGGGGAACGCTACGCGAGCTACGCCCCGACGATCCGGCGGCGTCGGATCGCCCGGTGCAGCACCATGATCGACGCCTCCGGCGACGCCGACCCCGACGGCTCCCACGCCGCCGACGCCGACGCCCTCATGCGCGCGCTCGCCGCGCGTCGCGGCGTCTACGTCTTCTCCGAGGAGGCCAAGGCGTTCGTCGGCATGGACGAGGCCGACCCGTTCGCCGACGCCCCGGCTGCTACCCCGGCGCCTGCTACTGCCGTCGACGCTCCGGCCACCGAGCCTGGCACCGAGCCCGCTGTGGAGCCGGCGCCGATCCTCGAGCCCGAGCCCGCGTTCGAGGCCCCCATCGTCGAACCGGAGCCCGCGTCGGAGCCGGCGCCCGTCGTCGAGCCCGAGCCGGCGCTCGAGCCGGCGCCGATCCTCGAGCCCGAGCCCGCGTTCGAGCCGGTCGTCGAGACCCCTGCGCCCGTTGCCGAACCGGCGGTGGTGGAGCCGGTTACCGAGAGCCCTGAGCCGGTCGCAGAGCCGGTCGCAGAACCGGTCGCAGAACCGGTGGCCGAGCCGGTCGCGCCGGTCGCCGAGCCTGCGGTCGCCGCCGTCGACGAGCCCGTGGCCACCGAACGCCCGGAGCCCACAAGCCCGGAGCCCGCAAGCCCGGAGACGGCAGAGGCCGCCGAGCCGGGCACGACCGAGCCGCCTGCGGAGGCGCCGCGCTGGGCGGCGCCGGAGCGCGCCCCCGAGGCCGACGCCGACGACGGCCGCTTCGTGCCCTCGGTCGGCCAGCTCGGCCAGCCCGCAGCGGCCGAGCAAGCTGATCGGCCGGATCAGGCGGCCGAGCCGACTCCGGAATCGATCCCGCACGCCCAGGAGCCGGCCGCGCAGACGCAGGAGCGGCCCGAGGAGCGGGCACCCGAGCACAAGCCCGCCGAGGAGGAGCAGCAGGGCGGCTTCTTCAAGAGGCTGTTCGGTCGCCGCCGCTGACCGGCGAATTCGGACTCGTCGGCCGACCGGACGAAGGTCGGCCGACGATCGGCCGAAGAGCACCTGACGCACGCGTGAACCCCGGTACAGCCGCACGTGTCTCATCATGAAAGACAGACATGTTCAGACACGTCCAAAAATAGGAATGAGTCTGCTCGCGCCCGATCGAGCATGTAGTGTGCGTCCTTGTGTTCGGCCGCGACATGGCCCGGGGGGACCCTGTCTGTCGCACAATGTGACCGGCACCTAACAAGAGTTCTCTTCAGCTGCAAGGAATCTCACCATGCAAACTCCTGCCCTGGCGCATCGCCTGGGCGCCGAGGCCCTCGGCACCTTCTGGCTCGTCTTCGGCGGTTGCGGCAGCGCGATCTTCGCGGCCCACGTCATGCACCAGACCGACCCCGTCAACATGGGCATCGGCTTCGTCGGCGTCGCCCTGGCCTTCGGCCTCACGGTGCTCACGATGGCCTACGCCGTCGGCCACGTCTCCGGTGGCCACTTCAACCCGGCCGTCACGATCGGCTGCGCGGTCGCCAAGCGCTTCGCCTGGAAGGACGTGCCCGCCTACGTCATCACCCAGGTCGTCGCCGGCCTCGTCGCCGGTGTCGCGCTCTACGTCATCGCCACCGGCAAGGAGGGCTTCACCGCCGCCGGCAACTTCGCCGCCAACGGCTACGGCGAGGCCTCCCCGAACGGCTACGGCCTGCTCGCGGCGTTCGTCATCGAGGCCGTGCTCACCGCCTTCTTCCTGTACATCATCCTCGGCGCCACCGACGGCCGCGCCCCGGTCGGCTTCGCGCCGATCGCGATCGGCCTGGGCCTGACGCTCATCCACCTCATCTCGATCCCGGTGACCAACACCTCCGTGAACCCGGCCCGCTCCACCGCGGTCGCCTTCTTCAACGGTGGCGACGCCCCGGCTCAGCTGTGGCTGTTCTGGGTCGCGCCGATCCTCGGCGCTGTGATCGCCGGCGCCACCTACGCCGCGATCACCGGCGAGAAGAATATCGCCGACATCGAGGGTGAGGTCCGCGCCTGAGCGCCTAGCGCTGCCTCCGGTGTCGAACCAGACACCGCCCGGTTCGCCGGACACCGGCCGCCGAACCGGACACGCACCACACGACGGGACACCTGCGATCGCGGGTGTCCCGTCGTTCGTTTCGGTGTCCCGTCGTTCGTTTCGGTCTTCGGGGACGGGGGCGCGCGCCTGCGGGGATTACCGCGGACGGCCCTATCGGCGAAGGCCCCTTTGGTAGCGTCGAGGGAGTCTGTCCACACGTCCTATCCGCACGTCGAAGGGTCGAATCGTGAGCACCACTCCCGTCAAAGTCGCCGTCACCGGAGCCGCCGGTCAGATCGGCTACAGCCTGCTGTTCCGCATCGCCAGCGGCGCGCTCCTCGGCCCGGACACTCCGGTCGAGCTGCGACTTCTGGAGATCACGCCCGCCCTGAAGGCGCTCGAGGGCGTCGTCATGGAACTCGACGACTGCGCGTTCCCCACGTTGGCCGGGGTGCAGACCGGCGACGACCCGAACGTCGTCTTCGACGGGGTCAACCTCGCCCTGCTGGTCGGGGCGCGCCCGCGCACGAAGGGCATGGAGCGCGGTGACCTGCTCGAGGCCAACGGGGCGATCTTCACCGGCCAGGGCAAGGCCCTCAACGACCACGCCGCCGACGACGTGCGCATCGGGGTCACCGGCAACCCGGCCAACACCAACGCGCTCATTGCGATGAGCAACGCCCCCGACATCCCCAAGGAGCGCTTCTCCGCGCTGACCCGTCTCGACCACAACCGCGCGATCAGCCAGCTCGCCGCCAAGCTCGGCGTGCCGGTCACCGAGGTCACGAAGATGACGATCTGGGGCAACCACTCCGCCACCCAGTACCCGGATCTGTTCCACGCGCAAGTCTCCGGCAAGAACGCCGCGGAGGCCGTGGGCGACCAGGACTGGCTGGAGAACACCTTCATCCCCACCGTCGCCAAGCGCGGCGCGGCGATCATCGAGGCACGCGGTGCGTCGTCGGCGGCCTCGGCCGCCAGCGCGACGATCGACGCCGCGCGCGACTGGCTGACCGGCTCCGCCGACAACGACTGGGTGTCGATGGCGGTCGTCTCGGACGGCTCCTACGGCGTACAGGAGGGCATCATCTCCTCGTTCCCGGTGACGACGAAGAACGGTGACTGGGAGATCGTCCAGGGCCTGGAGATCGACGACTTCAGCCGCGGCAAGATCGACGCCTCGGTCGCCGAACTCGTCGAGGAGCGCGACGCCGTCAAGCAGCTCGGCCTGATCTGAGTTCCGGCGAGGCTCCAGCGACGGATGCCCCGGCCCGCGCGGGCCGGGGCATCCGTGTGTCCGTGCTCAGCTCTGCGGCAGCTGGGCCCGCCAGGCGTCCCGGGCGGCGCGCCCGTCGATGATGAACACCACGGCGATGACGACGAGCAGCACCAGGTCGACGGCCCCGAGCACCTGCCACGACAGGTGCGGCCCCACCATCAGGGCGGCCCCGAGCATGTTGATGGCCGCGGTGAGGCAGAGCACGACGTCGAGCGCCCGGCTGCGCACGTGCAGCCCGCCGCCACGCTCCGCCGGCTGCGCGAGCCGGAACGCCGCGGCCATGACGAAGGCCAGCGCGATCAGCCCGGCACCCCAGACGATGTGGCCGGTGCCGACGAGCACCACGAGCCCGACGGCGCCGAGGGCCGCGCAGGGCCACCAGGGCCCGAGCCGCGTGCCCGATCCCGGCCGCGCGCCCACGATCAGCGCTCCGCGGCCTGCGCCTCGGCGATCTGCACGATGTTGCTCAGCAGCATCGCCCGCGTCATCGGCCCGACTCCCCCCGGGTTGGGGGCCACCCAGCCCGCGACCTCGGACACGTCGGGCGCGACGTCACCGGCGATCTTGCCGTCGCGGCGGGAGACGCCCACGTCGAGCACCGCCGCGCCCGGCTTGACCATGTCGCCGGTGATGAGGTCGGGCACCCCGGCGGCGGCGACGACGATGTCGCCCCGGCGCACCTCGGCCGGCAGGTCGGCCGTGCCGGTGTGACACAGCGTGACGGTCGCGTTCTCGCTGCGGCGCGTGAGGATGAGCCCGAGCGGCCGGCCGACGGTCAGACCTCGGCCGACGACGACGACGTGGGACCCGGCGATCGGCACGTCGTGGCGGCGCAGCAGTTCGACGATCCCCACCGGCGTGCACGGCAGCGGCGCCGGACGGTTCATGACGAGCGAGCCGAGGTTGAACGGGTGCAGGCCGTCGATGTCCTTGGCGGGGTGCACCCGCGACAGCAGCGCGAACTCGTCGAGACCGGTCGGCTGCTGCACGATGAACCCGGTGCAGTCGGGGTTGGCGTTCAGTTCGTCGATGACGGCCTCCGCCTCGGCCTGCGTCGTGCCGGCGGGCAGGTCGTGGCGGAAGCTGCGGATGCCGATCTCGGCGCAGTCCTTGTGCTTGGCGCCCACGTACCAGTGCGAACCGGGATCGTCGCCGACGAGCACCGTGCCCAGGCCCGGCACCACCCCGCGTTCCCGCAGCCGCGCGACGCGTTCGGACAGTTCGGCCTTGATGGCGACGAGGGTGGCCTTGCCGTCGAGGACACGTGCGGTCATGGCCCGATCCTTCCACAGCCGGGCGCTGCTACGTGACCGGCTCCGTACGGCTCGCCGCGCGTCCCGACCTGGCGTGATGCACCAACGAGGTCAGCTCTGCTCGGGGCGCTCCGAAGCGTCCGATCCCGCCAGCCAGGCCAGCACGGAGTCGGTGTGCTCGCCGAGCGCAGGCGGCGCCAGATGCTGGTCGCGGCCGCCCGCGCGGACGTTGTCGTCGAAGCGGATGGGCGGCCCCGGCAGCGTCACGGGCCCGAGCACCGAGTGGTCCACCTCCAGCAGCAGGCCCTGGCTGGCGACCTGCTCCCACTCGTAGACCTCGTCGATGGCCCGCACCCTGCCGGCGGGGATGCCGCACTCGGCGAGCCGGGCGAGCAGCGGGTCGGCGTCCCAGTCCGCGATCGCCGCCTCGACGGCGGCGACCGCGGCCGAGCGGTTGGCGACCCGCTCGCGGTTCGTGGCCAGGCCGGGGGCGTTCGGGTCGAGCCCGAAGACGGCGCAGAACCGCACCCACTGGCTCTCGGCAGCGATCGCGATCTGCACCTGGGCGTCCCGGCAGGAGAACAAACCGTACGGCACGATCGCCGGGTGCTGGTTGCCCCGCGGCCGACCCACGACGCCGGCCACCGTGTACGCGGTGCCGTGCAGCGCGTGCACCCCGACGACCGAGGCGAGCAGGCTCGTGCGGACGACCCGGCCGCGGCCGGTGCGCTCGCGCTCGTAGAGGGCGGTGACGACGCCGTAGGCGAGGTTCATGCCGGAGAGCAGGTCGGCGATCGGCACGCCGACCCGGTAGGGGTGCTCGGCGTCCGGACCGGTCAGGCTCATCAGGCCGCCCTCGCCCTGGCCGATCTGGTCGTAACCGGGCCGGTCGCCCTCGGGGCCGTCGTGCCCGAAGCCGCTGATCGATCCGATGACGAGGCGCGGGTTGAGCTCGTGCAGCCGCTCGACCGAGAACCCGAGGCGCTCGAGCGTGCCCGGCCGGAAGTTCTCCAGGAGCACGTCGGCGCGGCCCACGAGGCGCTCGAGCACCTGGCGCCCGGCCGCCGACTTCAGATCGAGCGCCACCGACTCCTTGTTGCGGTTGGCGGCCAGGAAGTACGTCGAGATGTCGCCGTCGGGGCCCACCCACGGCGGCCCCCAGCCGCGACTGTCGTCGCCGTGGCCGGGCGACTCGACCTTGATGACGCGAGCGCCCATGTCGCCGAGCATCATCGCCGCTTGCGGACCCGACAGCGCCCGGGTCAGGTCGACGACCACGATGTCCTGCAGCGGCGAACTCATGGCTCCATCCTCGCCCAGGGGGCTGGGACCGCTCGCCGGGTCTGCGGGATCAGTCTGGGATCAGTCTGGGATCAGTCGTGTTCGCCGGGGCGGCCGCTGGCCGGGTCGCCCTCGGCATGCCCGGCCGTCCAGTAGGCGACGGCGGTGACGCGGCGGCGTTCCAGACCGAGCTCGGCCACGAGGTGGGTGCGCAGGGCGCGCACGGCGGACGCCTCCCCCGCGACCCACACCTGCGCCGACGGCTCGCAGCGCACCTCGCCGACGAGCGCGGCCATCGCCTCCCCCGGAGCCCGGGCGCCGCGCTCCAGCCAGGTGACCGGTGAGCCCGTCCCCTCCTCGGCCCGCAGACCCAGGTCGACCCGCTCCGCCGCGTCACTGACCTCCGCGTACACCCGCACCCGCATGCCCGCGGTGCGCCCGCGCAGGATCGCGCGGGCGGCGGGGATGCCGGTCTCGTCGCAGATCAGCACGTGCTCGGCGGCGTCGGCGTCGAGGTCGAACCGGCCGATGGGTCCCGTGACGTCGAGTTCGTCCCCCGGCTGGGCCTGCTGCGCCCACGGGCCGGCGATCCCGGCTCCGTGCACGACGAATTCGATCGCGGCGGAGCCGGTTTCCGGGTCGAGGTCGAGGAGCGTGTACGTGCGGCGGCGGCGCCGGGCGGCGGCCGCCTCGGCGGGGTCGGTACCGAACGTGCGGCCGGTGGGAAAGGCGAGCGTGACGCGCTGATCCGGTCCGGTGGGCTCGACCCCGGCCAGGCCGGCGATCTCGACGCGCACCGTGCGCGGAGTCGGTCGGCTCACCGCGGTGACGACGCAGCGCACCGGGCCGCGGCGGCGCGCCGACCGCTGCTCGCGCCGGCCCGCCCCGCCCCGTCCGGCCGGTGTCCGCGGCGGCTGGGTCACCTTCGGTCTCCGGCGAACTCGTCGAGCGGCTCGTTCGGGTCGATGATCCGGTTCGAGCCGGTGGCGGTGACGACACCGGCTCCGTCGGCTCGTTCGCGCAGCTGCGCCGGGGCCAGCGCCCTGGCCACGTGGTAGGCCACGACGGTGACGATCGTGCCGAACGCGATACCGGACAGCACGAATCCGTCGGTGATCTGCAGCTGGGTGTCGCCCACGGCAATGATGATGCCCGCGGAGACCGGCACGAGGTTGAGCGGATTGCCGAAATCGACGCCGTTCTCCTTCCAGATCTTCGCGCCGAGCAGGCCGATCATGCCGTAGAGCACGACCGTGATCCCGCCGAGGACGCCGCCCGGGGTGGCCGAGACGATCGCGCCGAACTTCGGGCTGAAGCCGACGAGGATCGCCGTGATCGCGGCGACGAAGTAGGCGGCGGTGGAGTAGACGCGGGTGCTGGCCATGACGCCGATGTTCTCGGCGTAGGTGGTGGTCGGCCCGGCTCCGGCGGTCGTCGCGATCATCGAGCCGATGCCGTCGGCCATGACCGCGCGGCCCATCACCGGGTCGAGGTCGGTACCGGTCATCTCGGCGACCGCCTTGACGTGGCCGACGTTCTCGGCGACGAGCGCGATGACCACCGGCATGACGACGAGCGCGAACGCGAGGTTGAACTGGGGCAGGTGCCAGCCCACGACGTCGCCGGAGGTGGCCGGCGGGAGGCCGATCCACGGCGCGGCCTGCACCGCGCTCCAGTCGACGCGGTAGTGCGTGGTGACCTCGCCGGCTGCCGCGCTGTACGAGGTGATCGGGCCGAACAGGCGGTCGGCGAGAAACGAGAGCACGTAGCCGAGGAGCAGGCCGAGGAAGACCGAGATGCGCCCGAGGAAGCCGCGCAGCCCGACGCTCATCGCGATGACGGCGATCATGACGATGAGCGCGATCCACTGGTCCTGGGGCCAGTACGTGTCGGCGACGACCGGGGCGAGATTGAAGCCGATGAGCATGACGACGGCCCCGGTGACCACCGGCGGCAGCACGGCGGTGAGCGCGTCGGCCCCGGCGACGTGGATGAACACGCCGACGAGCGCGAGCGCGAACCCGGCCATGAACAGGGCGCCGGTCACCTCCTGCGGGGTGCCGCCCTGCGCCTTGATCGCCAGGACGACCCCGACGAACGAGGCCGACGAGCCGAGGTAGCTGGGCACCGTGCCCTTGACGATGAGCAGGAAGCAGATCGTCGCGATGCCGCTCATCATGATCGCGAGTTGCGGGTTCAGGCCCATGAGGACGGGGAACACGAACGTCGCCCCGAACATGGCGACGACGTGCTGCATGCCCAGGCCGATCGTGCGATCCCACGCGAGCCGCTCGTGCGGCGCGACGACCTCGTCCGGAGAGAGCGTGCGCCCGTCTCCCTTGAGCTGCCAACCGATGGCCACGACGGCCCTCCTGCCTGCGGGCGCCGACGTCGTCGCGGCGCGGTGATCGTCGGGCGCGCCGCGCGCGGGAGCCGTCCGACGACGCCACGCCCCGCGCGTCGTCGCCTTCCGTGGTTCGCCCGACAGCGTAAGCGCTCCCCCAACGACCGTGAAAACTGCGTGTCGTGGTGAGAACTGCTGTCCGTGTCGCAGTTCCGACCACGACACGCAGTTTTCACGGTCGTTGGTGGGTGTTGCGGGTGGTCGGTCCGAGGGCGCCGCGGCGCTCGAGCGCCTCCCTGTGCCGCCGCGCTGACGCGCTGCCGGCGGGTTGACGGCGGGGGCCCGGCTGGGTTGCGGCCGGGGTGCCTGCTGGGTTGCGCCCGGGGTGCCGGCTGGGTTGCGGCCGGGGGCCCAGCTGGGTTGCGCCCGGGGTGCCGGCTGGGTTGCGGCCGGGGGCCCAGCTGGAGTGCGCCCGGGTTGCCGGCTGGGTTGCGGCCGAGGTGCGGCCAGGGGTTTCACCGTTTCGACCATCCCGACGAGCATGTCCCAGCGGCCGACCTGGGAAAACGCCGTCTCGAGGCCCATCGCGGTAGTCGAAATGGCAAAACCTCGGCGCGCACGCGGCACACTGGCCGTCATGACGCCCGCGCCGACGCCGCCCGGACGCCGCGGCCCGGCCGTGGTGGGGCTCGTGCTCGCCGCCGGGGCGGGCCGCCGGCTCGGCACCCCGAAGGGTCTGCTGCGCGAGCCGGACGGCACGCCCTGGGTGAGCCGGGCGTGCGCGGCGCTGCAGGCCGGGGGCTGCGGCGCGGTCAGTGTCGTCGTCGGCGTCCGCGCCGACGAGGTGGCGGCCCTCGTACCGCCGGGCATGCACGTCGTCGCCGCCCCCGACTGGGCCGAGGGCATGGGCGCCTCGCTGCGCGCGGGCCTGACCGCTGTGGCGACCCGCGACCCCGGGCGCGACACGCTGGCGGCGATCGTCACGCTCGTCGACCTGCCCGGGGTGGGCGCGCCCGTCGTCACCCGCGTGCTGGAACGCACGGTGATGGGCAAGTCCCCGACGCGGGTCCGGGCCTCGCTCGCGCGAGCCGCCTACCGGGGTCGGCCGGGCCATCCCGTGTTCCTCGGCCGCGACCACTGGGCGCAGGTGCTCGATCACGCGCAGGGCGATCGCGGGGCCCGCGACTACCTCGCCGGGCGCCCGGTCGAGCTCGTCGAGTGCGCCGACCTCGGGTTCGGTGACGACGTCGACACCGCCGACGACCTGCGCGGACGCTGACGCTCGACCCGACGGTCAGGCCGGCTCGGCGCCCAGCGCGACGGCGCGCGCGGGCGACCCCGGCGGCGTCGCCCGGGCCCGCCTCAGCGGTCGGCAATCAGTGCGCGAAGTGGCGGGTTCCCGTGAAGTACAGGGAGACTCCGGCCACCTCACAGGCCTTGATCGTCTCGTCGTCGCGCATCGAGCCGCCGGGCGCGACGATCGCGCTGACTCCGGCGTCGATGAGGATGCCCGGGCCGTCGGCGAAGGGGAAGAACGCGTCGGAGGCGGCGACCGCACCGCGAGCCCGCTCCGCGCCGGCCCGCTGGACGGCGAGCTTGCAGGAGTCGACCCGGTTGACCTGCCCCATGCCGATGCCCACGGAGGCGGCGTCCTTGGCGAGCAGGATCGCGTTGGACTTGGTGGCGCGCACAGCCTTCCACGCGAAGTCGAGGTCGATGAGCGTCGCGTCGTCGACCGACGGCCCGGCGACGAGCGTCCAGTACAGCGGGGCGTCGCCGTGGCCGGCGGTCGGCTTGTCGTTCTCGCTCGGTTCGATGACCGCGTCGATGCGGTCGCGTTCCTGCACGAGCAGTCCGCCGGAGATCGCGCGGGTCTCGACGCCGCCGGGGGTCGGCGCCGGCACGGTGAGCAGCCGCAGGTTCTTCTTCGCGGTGAGCACCTCCAGCGCCGCGTCCTCGAAGGCCGGCGCGACGATGACCTCGGTGAAGATGTCCTTGACGCTGTGCGCCATCGCCTCGGTGACCGGCGCGTTGGTGGCGATGACGCCGCCGAAGGCCGACAGCGGGTCGCACGCGTGCGCCTTGGCGTGGGCGTCGGCGATGTCGGTGCCGACGGCGATCCCGCACGGGTTGGCGTGCTTGATGATCGCGACGGTCGGAGCGCTCCCCTGGTCGTAGGCGGCTCGGTAGGCGGCGTCGGCGTCGACGTAGTTGTTGTAGCTCATCTCCTTGCCGTGCAGCTGCTGCGCCTGCCCGAGCCCGGGGGCGCCGTTTTCGGCGGAGTACAGCGCGGCCTTCTGGTGTGGGTTCTCGCCGTAGCGCAGCGTGTGCAGCTTGGCGTACGTGCCGCCCATCCACGCCGGGAAGCCGGTGCCCTCGCTGCTGTCGGTGAGCACGGAGCCCATCCACGAGGCGACCGCCACGTCGTAGGAGGCGGTGTGCACGAACGCCGCGGCCGCGAGGGCCGCGCGCTGGGCGAGCGTGAAGCCGCCGGCGGCGACCGCCTCCAGGGCGGCCTCGTACTGGTCGGGGCTGGTGAGGATCGCGACGCTCGGGTGGTTCTTCGCGGCGGCGCGCACCATCGAGGGGCCGCCGATGTCGATCTGCTCGACGCACTCGTCGGGGCTCGCTCCGGAGGCGACGGTCTGGCTGAACGGGTACAGGTTGGACACGACGAGCTCGAACGCTTCGATGCCGAGTTCGTCGAGCTGGGCGAGGTGTTCGCTCTTGCGACTGTCGGCGAGGATGCCGGCGTGCACGCGCGGGTGCAGGGTCTTGACGCGGCCCTCGAGACACTCGGGAAAGCCGGTGAGGTCCTCGACCTTGGTCACCGGCAGCCCGAGATCGGCGATGGCCTTCGCGGAGCCGCCGGTGGAGACGAGGGCGACGCCCGCCTCGTGCAGGCCGGTGACGAGTTCGGCCAGGCCGGTCTTGTCGTAGACGGAGACGAGGGCGCGGTGCACGGGGCGGCGGGGGCCGGTGGCGTCGATGGCCTCGGTGGGCTCGGGCGCGTCGGTCGTCGGTGTGTCGGTCACGAGAAGCACTCCTGTGGTTGCGTGGTCGCGTCGTCGGTCCGCTCGGGCACCCAGGCGGGCGATGCCCTGGCGTTCGGTCTCACTCCCCGGTGGTGCATCCACCCGCGCCAGTCGTGTCGCCTCGAGCCTAGCGACCCCCGATGCGCACGTGTCGGCCGTCCATGGTGAAGCCGTCTCGGGCGAGGGCGGCGACGACATCGACGAGCATCGAGCGCTCGGCGACCTTGATGCGCTCGTGCAGACTCTCCTCGTCGTCGCCGGGCTCGACCGCGACGGCCCGCTGCTCGATGATCGGGCCGGTGTCGACGCCGGCGTCGACGACGTGGCACGTGGTGCCGGTGACCGTGACGCCGTAGGCGAGCGCGTCGCGCACCCCGTGGGAGCCGGGAAAGCTCGGCAGCAGCGCGGGGTGGGTGTTGATGACCGTGTGTGCGGCGAGCACGCGCGGCCCGAGGATCTTCATGAAGCCCGCGGAGACGACGAATCGCGGCTCGTACGAGGCGATCCGCCGGGCGAGGGCGGCGTCCCAGGCGTCCCGCGACGGGTGGTCGGCGACGCGCTCGACGAACGTGTCGATGCCGGCGCGGCGAGCCCGGTCGAGGCCGGCGATGTCGTCGCGGTCCGCGCCGACCGCGGCGATGCGCACCCCGTAGCCGGGGTCGGCGCTCGCGTCGATGAGGGCCTGCAACAGGGTGCCGGAGCCGGAGACGAGGACGACGACGGGCGCGGGCTGCACAGCCGCAACCCTATGCGAACCCGGCGCCGCCGCGTCCCCAGCCGGTACCGTCTGGGGATGGCCACCGCTGCCCCATCGAGCCCGCGCAAGATCCTCCTGGACGCCGACCCGGGGCACGACGACGCCGTCGCGCTGCTGCTCGCGCACGCGAACCCGCGGATCGACCTGCTCGCGGTGACGACGATCGGCGGCAACCAGACCCTCGAGAAGGTCACCCGCAACGCCCTCGGGGTGCTGACGCTGCTCGGCGCGACCGACCTCCCGGTGGCGGCCGGGTGCACGCGCCCGCTCGTGCGGCCGGTGCGGGTGGCGGCCGACATCCACGGCGAATCGGGCCTCGACGGGGTCGACCTACCGTCTCCGGGCATCGCGCTCGACCCGCGGCACGCCGTCGACCTCATCATCGACACCGTCATGGCGCACGCCCCCGGTGAGGTCACGCTCGTGCCGACCGGTCCGCTGACGAACATCGCGCTCGCGGCGCGCAAGGAGCCCGCGATCGTCGAGCGGGTGCGCGAGGTCGTGCTCATGGGAGGCGGGGTGCACGAGGGCAACGCCACCCCCGTCGCCGAGTTCAACATCCTGTGCGACCCGGAGGCGGCGGCCATCGTCTTCGACGCGGGCTGGGACGTCGTCATGGTGGGGCTCGACGTGACGCACCAGGCGTTGGCGACCCCCGAGGTCGCGGCGCGGGTCGGGGAACTCGACTCGCCCGTCTCCCGATTCGTGGGGCAGCTCATCGAGGCGTTCGGACGCGCGTACCGCGACGTGCAGGGGTTCGACGCCCCGCCGGTCCACGACCCGTGCGCGGTGGCGTACGTCATCGATCCGGCGATCGTCGCCACCCGGCGGGCCGGGCTCACCGTGGAGTTGGCCGGCGGGCACACGACCGGGATGACCGTGGCCGACCTGCGCGGGCCCGAGCCGACCGACTGCCACACCCGGGTGGGGGTGGGGCTCGACGTCGAGCGGTTCTGGGATCTGGTCGTCGACGCGGTGCGCCGACTCTCCTGAGGGCGGTTCGGCGGCCGAACGAGCTCTCGGGCGGGCCGTTTCGCGGGTCGGACTCAGCCGCGGTCCCGGCGCGCGGTGGACCGGCCGCGGGAGCGTGGGGCCGGTCGAGGCGCGGAGCGAGTGCGGGAGCCCGATCCTCCGCGGGCCCCGTCGTCGGTGCGACCCCGCGGGGTGCGTCGCGCCGCGGCGTGC
>NZ_BCNQ01000079.1 GCF_001515525.1 Piscicoccus intestinalis NBRC 104926
CCGGTGAGCGGCTCCCCGCGCCGCCGCCAGGTGCCGGTCGCGCAGCGCCGCGCGCAACTCGCCGACGCGGCGCTGCGCGTCATGAAACGCGACGGCGCCTGGACGGTGACGACCCGCGCGGTGGCCGCGGAGGCGGGGGTGCCGCACGGGTCGGTGCACTACGCGTTCACCACGAAGGAGGCGCTGCTCGAGGCGGTCATCGCCGCCGACACCGAGCACGCGATCGCCTACCTGAACGCGGCGGCCGCGCGGTCCGGGACCGCGGCGCAGGCGCTGGCCGCGGCGACCGGGGCGTACGCGAACGCCGTCCGCTCCGACCCCGAGACCGAGCTTGTACTGCAGGAACTCACCCTCATGGCGGCGCGCGAACCGCGGCTGCGCGAACTCATGACCCGCTCGCACGAGACCTACCGCGCGGGCACGACGGCGCTACTGACCGAGCTGGCCCGCCGGCACGACGCGCGCTGGGACGCACCGGTCGACGTCATCGCCGACCACCTGCTCGGCGCGCTCTTCGGCTCGGGCACCATGTGGCTCGTCGAGCGCGACGACGCCCGGTTCGACGCGGCCCTGGCCGACCTGGCCCGCGCCACCGCCGCCCGGCTGATCGGCGCCGACGGCACCAACGGCACTGACGGCACCGACGGCACCGACGGCTGATCGATCGCCGACGCCGCGAACGGGACCGACCGCCCCGACGAGGGTTAACGCGCCGACCCGGGTCCGCCTCCCGACCCGGCTCGAGCAGGCTCACGACCAGTCTCACGACCCCGGCGTGAGCACCACCTTGACGCAGCCGTCCGCCTTCGCCTGGAACATCTCGTAACCGCGGGCCGCCTCGGACAGCGGGAGCCGATGGGTGGCGAGCTCTTCGACGCCGAACGCCGGTGACTCCCGCAGGATCTGCAGCAGTTCATCGCTCCACCGGCGCACGTTCGCCTGCCCCATGCGCACGGTCAGCTGCCGGTCGAACATGTCCATGAGCGGCATCGGGTTGACCACGCCGCCGTACACCCCGGAGACCGAAACCGTGCCCCCGCGGCGGGCCGCCAGCAGCGACGCGTGCAGGGCCGCGAGCCGGTCGATCCCGACCTTCTGCACGGCGAGCCGGGCCAGCGGGCCGGGCAGCTTGCCGGCTCCGGCGATCGCGAAGCCCGCGGCGGTGTTGAGCGCCGAGCCGTGGGCCTCCATGCCGACCGCCTCGACGACCCCGTCGGCGCCGCGCCCGTCGGTGAGATCGCGGACCGCCGCGGCGGCGTCCTTGACCGTGCGCAGGTCGACGGTCTCCACACCGAATCGCCGCGCCAGCTCGAGGCGCTCGTCGACGAGGTCGAGGCCGATGACGCGCTGCGCGCCGAGGTGGAACGCGCAGCGCGCGGCGAGCTGGCCCACCGGTCCGAGGCCGAAGACCGCGATCGTGTCGCCCTCGCGCACGTCGGCGTAGCGCACGCCCTGCCAGGCGGTGGGCAGGATGTCCGACAGGTACAGCCAGCGCTCGTCCGGCTCCTCGTCGGGAATCCGGATCGGTCCGTACTGCGCCTGCGGCACCCGGACGTACTCGGCCTGGCCGCCCGGCACCGAGCCGTACAGCCGGGTGTAGCCGAACAGCGCGGCCCCCTTGTCCTGCGCGCGCACCTGGGTGGTCTCGCACTGGCTCTGCAGGCCGCGTTCGCACATCCAGCAGTGGCCGCAGGAGATGTTGAACGGCACGACCACGCGGTCGCCGACGCGCAGGTCACCGGCCTGCGGACCGACCTCCTCGACGATGCCCATGCACTCGTGCCCGAGCACGTCACCCTTGTCGAGGAACGGTCCGAGCACGTGGTACAGGTGCAGGTCGGAGCCGCAGATCGCGGTGGAGGTGACCCGCACGATCGCGTCGGTCGGCTCGATGAGCACGGGGTCGGGCACGTCGCGCACCTCGACCGTGTCGGTGCCCTGCCAGGTGACGGCCTTCATCGGTACTCCTCGGGTAGCGGGCGGGTAGACCCCCGACCTGTACCCGGTAGTGGGCGAGTCATACGGAATGTGGGAAATGCACTGTGCATTCCGTCATTTCCTCTTCGCAAACGACGCCGTGGAGCAGGGGTGCGCCACTACGCTCCCGCTCAGCGTGACCCTCCCGGTCGAGCTCGATCGGGCAGCGACGGCCGGCGACGGCTCAGCAAGGAGGCGGAACCGCGATGCTCACTGTGTGGGGACTGCTCATCGTCATCATCTTCATGACGTTGATCATGACGAAACGCACCACCCCGTTCACGGCCCTCGTACTGAGCCCGGTCGTGATCGGGCTCATCGCCGGATTCGGCGCCGACCTGGGTGATTTCGCCCTCGAGGGCGTCAAGGGCGTCGCCCCGACGGTCGTCATGCTGCTGTTCGCGATCATGTACTTCGGGCTCATGCTCACCGCGGGCCTGTTCGATCCGCTCGTGCACTGGATCCTGCGGGTCGTCAAGGGCGACCCGCTGCGGGTGCTCGTGGGCACCGCGGTGCTCGCCGCGGCCGTCTCCGTCGACGGAGACGGGTCGACGACGACGATGATCGTCTGCTCGGCGATGATCCCCGTCTACAAGCGGCTGAACATGAAGATGATGGACCTGGCCGTCATCATCATCATGGCGAACTCGATCATGAACCTGCTGCCCTGGGGCGGCCCGACGGCCCGCATCATCGCGGCCCTCGGCGTCGACGAGGGCGAACTGCTGCGCCGCATCCTGCCGGGCATGATCGTCGCGATCTTCTGGGTGATCGCCGTCGCCTACCTGCGCGGACGCGCGGAACGCAAGCGGCTGGGCATCCACACCCTGACCGAGGAGGAGATCAACCACCTCTCGCCGTCGGGGGCGCTCGCGGCCGGCTCCGACGACCCGTCCTCGGCCCACGTCGACGACACCACGCACCTGAAGCGCCCGAAGATGTGGTGGCCGAACCTCATCCTCACCGCGATCCTCATGGTGCTGCTCGTCTTCGGCGGCCTGTGGGGCGTGCCCGACATCCCCTCGGCGATCATCTTCGAGATCGGCTTCGCGATCGCGCTGCTGCTGAACTACCGCAAGCTCAAGGAGTCGCGCGAGATCATCGAGATCCACGGCGCGAACGCCATGCACGTCATCACGATGGTGCTCGCCGCCGGCGTCTTCATGGGCATCCTCAACGAGACCGGCATGTCGGAGGCGATCGGCACGTCTCTGGGCGACGTCGTGCCCGACGCGATGGGCAGCCAGTGGGGCCTCGTCGTCGCGTTCGCCTCGATCCCCGGCACGTTCCTGCTGTCGAACGACGCGTTCTACCTCGGCGTGCTGCCGATCCTCGCGCAGACCGGCGCGAGCTACGGGTTCACCCCCATGCAGATGGCCGTCGCCTCCACGACCGGCCAGGCCTTCCACCTGCTGTCTCCGCTGGTCGGCTTCATCTACCTGCTGCTGCACCTGACCGGTGTCGACATGGGCGCCTGGCAGCGCACAGCCGCCAAATGGAGCATCGGCACCTTCATCATCTTCCTCATCGGCGCCCTCACGTTCGGGGGAGTGCCGATCTGACGAGCGAACACGCTTGTGTCACAACTTGATTCTCTCAAAGGCAATTCCTCGTGAGGTCTTGAGTCCGGCGTTCGGCGGCCGATAGGAGCGCGCACTTCCTATCCCGCCGGAGGCCCGACGTGAAGCAGCCGCGTACCCACTTGCCCCGACTCGCGCTGTGCGTCGTGGCCACTCTTCTCACCGCCACCGGGTGTTCGTCGCTCGACGACCTGGCGCCCAATGAGCCCGCACCCCTGACGACGTTCTCGATCTCCCGCGTCAAGGGCGGCGTCAACCCGGTGCTCGGGTCGGCGCCCGTGACGTTCACCGCGAAGAACGGGAGCATCGCCGACGTGACGCTCGTCGGCCTCGACGGCAAGACCGTCGCCAACACCGTCGGCGCCGACGGCACCGGTGCCTCCTGGCAGCGGCAGCGCACGCAGTGGAGCCTCGGCGGCGTGCTCAAGCCCGCGACCACCTACCAGGCGACGGTCAACGGGTACAACGCCGACGGCGTGCGCGCGTCGAAGACCTTCGCCTTCGCGACCACGAAGGCCCCCCTGCTGGAGGCGTCGATGTACCCCGGCGACCACGACGTCGTCGGCGTCGGCATGCCGATCCGGGTGCAGTTCAACACCGACGTGCCCGACCGCGCGAACGTCGAGCGGGCCCTGACGATCAAGACCACGCCCAAGGTCAACGGCTCCTGGGGTTGGATCGACGACCGCACGGTGATGTGGCGGCCGGCGACGTTCTGGCCGGCGAAGACCACGGTGAACGCCGCGGTCGCCTTCTCCGGCCACTACCTCGGAGACGGTGTCTTCGGCGGCACCAAACGCACCGTGAACTTCGCCGTCGGCCGCGACCTGCGGATGTCGATCTCGAACGCCTCCAAGACCATGACCGTCACGCAGGACGGCAAGAAGATCGGCAGCCTGCCCGTCTCCCTCGGCAAGCCGGGGCACACGACGCGCTCGGGCACGAAGATCGTCTACGCCAAGAGCAGCCCGTACACGATGCGCGGCCCGCGTTCCGACCCGTACGTCGTCACCGTGCGCCACGCCCAGCGGATCACCGACTCCGGCGAGTTCCTGCACGCCGCACCGTGGTCCGTCGGCGACCAGGGGCGGCGGAATGTGTCACACGGGTGCACCAACCTGTCTCCGCGCAACGCCCGCTGGTTGTACGGCCGCACGATCATGGGCGACCCGGTGATCACGACCGGCACGAGCCGCAAGGCGGAGACGTGGAACGGTCTCGGCGGCATCTGGAACTACACGTGGGCGCAGTGGCAGCAGCAGTCGGCGCTCGCGAAGAAGCCCGCGGCCGCCCCCGACGAGGAGCTGCAGAAGGTGGCCCGCAAGGGCTGAGACCGGGGGAAATGAGCCGGGACCGGCCGAGGCGGGCTTTGACAGGGCTGAGCCGGGCCGAGCCGGGTCACATGCCGTAGGCGGCGAGCAGGTACTCGGGCACTTCGGTCTCGAGGTGCTGGTCCCACGGCAGGGCGCGCCCGGTCAGTGTCAGCACGCAGTCGAGCAGGGCGGCGGTGACGCCCCACACGAGCAGGTCGTCGACGATGAAGCCCGGACCGCGATACCCGCCGGGCGCGGTGGCGGTGAACCGGTTCGCCGGGTCGGCGAGGGAGCCGACCGTCGGTTCCACGACGCGACGCACCTCGGCCGGGTCGACGACGCCGATCGCGTGCGGCGCCTGCCACCAACCGACCACCGGCACGAGCTCGGTGCTCTGCGGGGTCAGGTACACGCCCGGCAGGGTCGTGACGATCTCGACGGAGCCGGGCACCAGACCGACCTCCTCGGCGCTCTCCCGCAGCGCGGCCTCGTCGGCGCTCTCCCCGGCCTCGACGTGCCCGCCGGGGAAGACGACCTGGGCGGCGTGGGAGCGCAGGTCGTGCGACCGCTCGGTGAGCACGAGCCGCGGCTCGCCGTCGTCGCCCGGCCCGAAGAGCACGAGCACCGCCGAGCTGCGGCGCGGACGCGGCGGAGCGGGATGGTCGGCGAACCACGGCGGCAGGTCGGCCGGGCCCACCTGCCGAAGCGTCGCCAACCAGTCGGGAGTCGCCTGCGAACCCTGTGCCACGAGGGCACTGTACGGCCCCGCACCCGCCTCCAGCACCGCCCCGTACCCCAACGTCGCGCCGTCCGTCGCCCGGCGTCCCGCCGCCCGGCCCCCCAAACGCCCGCCGCCCGGCCCTCCAAACGCCCGCCGCCCGGCCCCCAACGTCCCTGAGAACTGCGGGTCGTGGTCACGACTGCGGTCCGTGCCGCAGTTCTCACCACGACACGCAGTTCTCGGGGTCGTAGCGTGGGGTTGTATGAGTGAGACGGCGACTCTGGTTCGGCTCGAGGACACGTATGCGCGGGCGGTGCCCGAGCTCAGTCTGCAGTGGCGGGCGGCGCCCACACCGGCTCCGCGATTGACTCTGCTCAACGACGAATTGGCCGACGAACTGGGCCTCGACCCCGACTCGCTGCACACCCCCACGGGCCTGGAGTTTCTGCTGGGCCACGAGTCGGGCGGGGTGGCCACGGTCGCCCAGGTCTACGCCGGGCACCAGTTCGGCGGCTACTCACCCCGACTCGGAGACGGTCGCGCGCTGCTGCTCGGCGAGCTCGTCGACCCGGCCCGTCACCGCCACGACCTGCACCTCAAGGGCTCCGGCCGCACGCCGTTCGCGCGCGGTGGCGACGGCAAGGCCGTGCTCGGCCCGATGCTGCGCGAGTACCTCATGGGCGAGGCGATGCACGCCCTGGGCATCCCGACCACCCGCGCGCTCGCGGTGGCCACGACCGGTGAGAGCGTCATGCGTGACCGTGGCTACCAGCCGGGCGCCGTGCTGTGCCGGGTCGCCGACAGTCACCTGCGCGTCGGCACCTTTCAGTACGCCGCCGCGACCGGCGACGCCGACCTGCTGCGCCGGCTCGCCGACTACGCGATCACCCGCCACCACCCGCAGGCGGCGGGCGCCGACAACCCCTACCTCGACCTGCTCGACCGGGTCGCCGCCGCCCAGGCCGAACTCGTCGCCGCGTGGATGCAGGTCGGCTTCATCCACGGCGTCATGAACACCGACAACATGGCGATCAGCGGGCAGACCATCGACTACGGGCCGTGCGCGTTCATGGACGCCTACGACCCCACCACCGTGTTCAGCTCCATCGACCACGGCGGCCGGTACGCCTACGGCAACCAGCCCGGCATCGCCCAGTGGAACCTCGCGCGGTTCGCCGAGACCCTGCTGCCGCTCATCGACGCCGACCCGCAGGCGGCCATCGAGCCGGCCACCGAGGTGCTCAACTCCTTCGCCCGACGCTACGACGAGGCCGCCGCCCGCGGCATGAGAGCCAAGCTCGGCCTGGTCGAGACCGATCGCGACCTCGTCTCCGACGTGCTCGGCCTGCTGCGCGAGCAGCGCGTCGACCTGACGACGTTCTTCCGGGCGTTGGCGGCCGGCACCGCCGCCGAGTTGTTCGCGGACCCGGCTCCGTTCGAGGAGTGGGCGCGGCGCCGCGAGGCCGCGCTGCCCGCCGACCGGGGCGCGGTCACGGCCGCGATGAATCGCCTCAACCCCGTGTACATCCCGCGCAACCACCGCGTCGAGGAGGCGCTGGACGCGGCGACCGCCGGGGACCTCGGCCCGTTCCACCGCCTCCTGGAGGCGGTCCGCGCGCCGTACGAGCCGCGCCGCGAGTTCGCGGATCTCGCCGACCCTGCGCCGTCCGGCGCACCGCCGCACGTGACCTTCTGCGGAACCTAAACCGCATGTCTCGCAAGATGAACCGCGTCGCTCCACCGAAAGTATGGCTTTCGCCACCCCACACCGCGGGCGTGCGCACCCTGCGGTGGGTGCCCCGCGGCACGGTTTAGGCTCGATGAATGAGCCAGCCGCGTCTTCTGCTGGGCCCACTGCTGCGCTACGTCGACCGTCACGACGCGACGATCTGGGTCGAGACCGACCGCGCCTGCACGGTGCGGGTGAGCGTCGGTGACCGGGTCGTCGACGAACGCACCTGGAGTGTGCACGGCCACCACTACGCCCTCGTGCAGGTGCGCGACCTCGAACCCGACAGCGTCCTGCCGTACACCGTGCACCTCGACGAGACACCGGTCTGGCCCGAGCCCGACTCGCCGTGGCCGCCGAGCGTCGTGCGCACCCTCGGCGACGACGCCCAGCTGCGGCTCGCGTTCGGGTCGTGCCGGCGGGTGGCGCCGTTCGACGAGGACGGGCTCGACGAGTTCGGCGCCGACGCGCTCGTGGCGCTCGCCGAGCGGATGCGCGACACCACGCACGAGCAGTGGCCCGACTCGCTCTTCATGGCGGGCGATCAGATCTACGCCGACGAACCGTCTCCGGAACTCGTGGAGCGGCTCAAGGAGGCCCACCGGCCGGTGCCCCCGGAGCGCGAGGACGTGGGCGAGGAGGTCTGGAACTTCGAGGAGTACACCTGGCTGTACTACGAGAGCTGGACCCCGGAGCCGGTGCGCTGGCTGCTGTCGACGGTGCCGACGTGCATGCTGCTCGACGACCACGACCTGCGCGACGACTGGAACACCTCCGCCGCGTGGCGCGAGGAGGTGACCGCGGCTCCGTGGTGGCGCGACCGGGTCGTCGGGGCGTTCGCCTCCTACTGGGTGTACCAGCACCTGGGCAACCTCTCGCCGTACGACCTCGACCACGACCGCATGCTGCGGCTCATCTACGACGCCCGCGACGACTCCGAGCGCACGCGGGGCCTGGACGAGTTCGCGTGGCGCGCGGACGCCGAGATGGGCACCGCCCGATGGAGCTTCGTCCGCGATTTCGGCGATTCGGACACCGCGATCCGGCTCGTGGCCATCGACTGCCGGGCCTCGCGCGGGCTGACCGACGAGCACCGGGTCATGGTCGACGACCACGAGTGGGCGTGGATCACCGAGCGGGCGACCCAGCGCCCCGACGGCCGTCCGATCACCCACCTCATGCTCGGCTCGACGCTGCCGGTGCTGCTGCCGCGCGGCATCCACCATCTCGAGGGCTGGAACGAGGAGGTCGCCTCGGGCGCGCACGGCCGGGTCGCCGCGCACCTCGCCGAGCGCATGCGGCAGTTCATCGACATGGAGCACTGGTCGGCGTTCCGCACGTCGTTCGCGCGGGTGGTCGACCTGCTGCGCGAGGTGACGACCGCGCCCGAGCCGCCCGCGAGCGTGTTGTTCCTCTCCGGCGACGTGCACTGCTCGTACACGGCGCGCGCGCACATCGCCGACACCGAGCACTCGGCCACGGTCATCCGGCAGCTGACGATGTCGCCGTTCCGCAACCCGCTGCCGAAGGCGCTGCGGCTGGCGAACACGATCGTCGACTACCGCCCGCTGCTGTTCGGGCTGCGCCGGTTGTCGCGCTGGTCGGGGGTGCCGGACACGGGGTTGGACTGGTCGCTGGACTACGGGCCGATGTTCACCAACGGCGTGATGACGGTCGTGTTCGACGGCCGCGACGCGTGGGTGGAGATCGACCGGGCCAAGCACGAGGGTGAGCAGCAGCGGCTGCGCCGGTCCGCCGACCTTCTCGTCGCCGGGACCCACACGGGTGCCCACGTGAACCCGGCCCACGTGCAGCGACAGCGCCGGCGCGCGGCCGCCACGGTGCGGGTGGCGCGGGCGGTCGCGGTCGGGGGAGCGGCCGGCATGGCGGTCATCCAGACCGGGCTCGCCGCGGGACTGCCGTGGGGCCGCGCGGCCTGGGGAGGCGGTCACTCCGGGGTGCTGCCGCCCGCCCTGCGCGTGGCCAGCGCCGCGTCGGTCGGCTTCTGGGCCGGGGCGGCGGTCGCGGCCACCGACGGTCCGCGGCCCCGGCTGCGGCGGATCGCGCGGCTGGGAATCGCCGGTTTCTCGGCGTTCAGCGTGCTGCCGAACCTGCTGTCTCCGTCTGCGCCGGAACGCATCTGGGGGCCGGTCGCCGGCGCGATGGCGCTCGCGTTCGGCCGTCTGGCTCGCGAACCGCGACCGGTGCCTCCGGTGGAGCCCGGTAGTGAGCCCAGCGCGGAGCCGGGGACAGGGCCGAGCGCCGGGTCGAGGGCCGAGCCGGGCGCCGGCGGGGCGTAGCGCCTACCCTGGCTGCGATGAGCGAGGGCGGCGTGCGGGTCGACGTGTGGCTGTGGGCGGTGCGGATCTACAAGAGCCGGTCGCAGGCCACCGCCGCGTGCAAGGCTGGACACGTGCACCTGGCCTCCGGCCGCGCCAAGCCGGCGGCGCTCGTGCGCCCCGGCGACCGTGTCGAGGTGACCGGCCTGCGGCACCAGCGGATCCTCGTCGTCAAGGAGCTGCTCAGCAAGCGCGTCGGCGCTCCGCTCGCGGTCGCCGCCTACGTCGACGAGAGCCCCCCGCCCCCGCCCCGCGAGGAACGACCCGCCCCCGTCGCCGTCCGTGAACGCGGAGCCGGTCGCCCCACCAAACGCGACCGCCGCCGCCTCGACCGCCTCCGCGGCTGGTAGCGAGGCGCAGCGGCTGGCAGCAGCTGGGTCGCGAGGCTCGGGGCCCGGCAGGCCTCAGCGCACGAGTAGCGGGGCGCTCTGCTCGATGCGCAGCCGCGCGCCGGACATCGCCTCGAGCACGGTCTTCTCCAGCTCGGGCGTGAGCCGCGCCAGGGGGATCGAGCAGGAGATCGAGTCGCGCGCGGGCGCGGTGTAGTGCAGGGCCATGCCGTAACAGCGCAGCCCCATCGTGTTCTCCTCCAGATCGATGGAGTAGCCACGCTGGCGGGTCTTCTCCAGGTCTTCGAGCAGGTCGTCGCGATCGGTGATCGTGTGCGGGGTCAGGGGCGAGAGCTGCGAGGGCACGGCGTGCGGTCGTTGTTCGGCGAGCACCGCCTTGCCGAGCGCCGTGGCCCAGGCGGGCAACCGTCTCCCGACCCGGTTGTAGGCCCGCACCTCCTGGTGTGACTCCTGGGTGGCGAGGTAGACGATCTGGTCACCGTCGAGGCGGCCGAAGTGGATCGTCTCGTCGAGCTTGAGGGCAAGGTCGGCCAGGATCGGCCGCACGATCCGCACGTAGGGGTCGGCGTCGATGTACGACGTGCCGGCGATGAGCGCCTTGATGCCGAGGCTGTAGAGGTTGCCGGACTCATCGGACTGCACCCAGCCACACCCGATGAGGGTGCGCAGCAGCGCGTACGTGCTCGAGCGCGGCGCCCCGAGCGCGTCCGAGACCTCTTTCAGGCGCGCGGGATTGGCCTGGCGGTGCGCGAGGTACTCGATGACGTCGATCGTGCGGACCGCCGACTTGACCTCCCGGACCCCCGACGCGCCCGTGATTGCAGGTTCGCCCATCGGATTCCCTTCGTTCGTCTCAGCGTATGCGGGCTGCGAGCCGAGTACGGTATCGACCGAAGACAGATGTCTACGAATCGGGACCAATGGTCCATTGGGTACGTCTATTGCTCTCAGTGTAGACACGATTCACATATATAGATAGTGTGTTCTCACACGGAACGCCACGACGTCATAGGAGACGGCACCGGCGGCTGATCCCTGGAGACGAACTATGTCGACACTTCCCGAACCCACGGCGGAGCCCTTCCGCGCGACCGGAGTCATCCCGGCGATGGTCACGCCCCTGACCGAGGACGGCGAACTCATGGAGCAGGCCCTGCGGGACCTGCTGGACTACGTGATCGGGGGTGGTGTGCACGCGGTCTTCGTGCTCGGCAGCTCGGGGGAGATCTTCGGCTTGTCCGATGAGCAGAAGCGCCGCGTCATCGAGATCACCGTCGAGCACACCGCGGGCCGGGTGCCGATCTACGCCGGTGCCTCGGAGATCACGACCCGCGACTGCATCAAGACCGTGCACATGGTGCAGGAGGTCGGCGGCGTCGCCGCCTTCTCCGTGCTCACCCCGTACTTCCTCACCCCCAACCAGCGCGAGCTCGTCACTCACTTCAAGGACGTGGCCGCCGAGAGCGACCTGCCGGTGCTGCTCTACAACAACCCCGGCAAGACGATGGTGCCGATCTCGCTGGCCGCCAC
Source organism: Piscicoccus intestinalis NBRC 104926 (assembly GCF_001515525.1). Classification (GTDB taxonomy): domain Bacteria; phylum Actinomycetota; class Actinomycetes; order Actinomycetales; family Dermatophilaceae; genus Kineosphaera; species Kineosphaera intestinalis. The sequence continues at coordinate 11,540 of NZ_BCNQ01000079.1, forward strand.
GCTCGAGCTCGCGCAGGTGCCGAACATCGTCGGCATCAAGGACTCCTCCGGCAACCTGTCGATCACCGCCGACTTCATCCGCGAGACCCCGGACGAGTTCACCGTGCTCGTCGGCAAGGACACGCTCATCTACCCGGCGCTGGCGATGGGGGCCGACGGGGCGATCGCCGGCACGGCCAACGTCGCTCCCGCGCTCGTCTCGCAGATCTACAACGCCTTCGTCGCCGGCGACCACGAGCGCTCGCTGGCGCTGCAGAACCGCCTCACGCCCTTCCGGCACCTTGTGGACCGCGCGACCTTTCCGGTCGTGCTCAAGGAGGGCGCCCGCCTGGCCGGCGTCGACGTCGGCTACTGCCTGGCCCCCGCCCGTGAGGTGCCGGACGCCCTGCGCTCCGAACTCACCTCCGTCATCGCCGACATCACCAACCCGTAGCGCGACCCGCTACACCCCACGTTTCAAAGAGGAAACAGTCATGCCATTCGTTGTCGTCGCGGTCGCCGTGGCCGTGCTGCTGGTCCTGATGACCAAGCTGAAGTTCAACGGTTTCATCGCCCTCCTGCTCGTCGCCGTCGCCGTCGCCTTCGTCATGGGCATTCCGGCCGGCAAGATCCCCGAGATCCTCGCCGACGGTGTCGGCGGCCAGATCGACGAGACCATGCTCGTCATCGGTCTCGGCGCCATGATCGGTCGTGTCATGGGTGACGCCGGTGCCGCCCAGCGCATCGCGATGAAGCTCGTCGCCTGGTTCGGTGAGAAGGGTGTGCAGGCCGCGATGGTCGTGTCCGCCATGCTCATCGGCGTCACGATGTTCTACGAGGTCGCCTTCGTCATCATCGTTCCCGTCGCGTTCACCCTGGCTCGCGCCACCCGCGTCAACCTGCTCTGGGTCGGTCTGCCGATGTCGATCGCGCTGTCGACCATGCACAGCTTCCTGCCGCCGCACCCCGGCCCGACGGCCGTCGCCGGCATGTACGACGCCTCCGTCGGCCTCACCCTGTTCTACGGCCTGTGCTTCGCGGTGCCGATCGGCGCGGTCATCGCCCTCATCTGGCCGCGCCTGCCGTTCATCAAGGCGATGAACCCGCAGATCCCCGACGGCCTGGTCTCCGACAAGCTGTTCACCGACGAGGAAATGCCGAAGATGGGCCTGTCCGTCTCGGTCGCGCTGCTGCCCGTCGTCATGCTCGCGGGTGCCGCCGTCGCGGAGATGACGCTGCCGGAGGACCACCCGGCGCAGAACTGGCTCGGCTTCTTCGGTGCCGCCCCGATCGCGCTGCTCATCACGCTGCTCGTCGCGATCTGGGCGTTCGGCCCCCGCGTCGGCCGCTCACTAAGCGAGGTCTCCACCTCCTGCACCTCGTCGGCCAAGGCGATGGCGATGATCCTGCTCGTCATCGGCGCGGGCGGCGCGTTCAAGGAGGTGCTCGTCGAGGCGGGCATCGCCGACTACATCGCCCACATGACCAGCGGCTGGGCGCTCTCGCCGATCGTCCTCGCCTGGCTCATCGCGGTCATCCTGCGGGTCGCCCTCGGCTCGGCCACCGTCGCGGTCGTCACCGCCGCCGGTGTCGCCGCCCCGCTCGTCGGCCCGAGCATGGTGCACCCCGAGCTCATGGTGCTCGCCGTCTCCAGTGGTTCGATCGCCTTCAGCCACGTCAACGACCCCGGCTTCTGGATGTTCAAGGAGTACTTCAACCTCTCGGTCACCGAGGCCCTGAAGTGCCGCACTACCTACACCACGGTGCTGTCGATCCTCGGCCTGGCCGGCGTGCTGTCGATGAACCTCATCATCGGCCCCGTCTCCTGATCGCACACCGACCCAACACCGACCCAACAACGAACTACAACAAGGAGTTTCGCAGTGAAGATCGGTTTCATCGGCCTCGGCATCATGGGTAAGCCCATGGCGGCCAACCTCGCCACGGCGGGCCACGAACTCGTCGTCCTCGACCGCAACGCCGACGTCGTCGACGAGGTCGTCGACGGCGGGGCGACCACGCTGGCCACCCCGGCCGAGATCGCCGCGGCGGTCGACATGGTCATCACGATGGTCCCCGACTCCCCGCAGGTGCGCGAGGTCGCGCTCGGCGAGGGCGGCCTGATCGAGGGCGCCAAGGAGGGCCTGCTCTACGCCGACATGTCCTCGATCAACCCGATCGTCTCCCAGGAGGTCGCGCAGGCGCTCGGCGCCAAGGGCGTGCGGATGGTCGACGCGCCCGTCTCCGGCGGCGAGCCCAAGGCGATCGACGGCACCCTGGCCGTCATGGTCGGCGGCGCCAAGGACGACTTCGACGAGATGAAGCCCGTGCTCGACGCCATGGCCTCGTCGGTCACCTACGTCGGCCCGATCGGCGCCGGCAACATCGCCAAGGTCGCCAACCAGGTGGTCGTGGCGCTGAACATCGCGGCCGTGGCCGAGGCGTTCACGCTGGCCCAGAAGGCCGGGGTCGACCCGGCGATGGTCTACGAGGCGATCCGCGGCGGGCTCGCCGGCTCGACAGTCATGGACGCCAAGGGTCCGATGATGCTGGAGGGCAACACCAAGCCCGGGTTCCGCATCAACCTGCACATCAAGGACCTCAACAACGCGCTCGCCACCTCCCACGAGGTCGGCGTCCCGCTCCCGCTCACCGCCGCGGTGCGCGAAATGATGACCGCCCTCGCGGTCGACGGACACGAGGCCAGCGACCACTCGGCCCTGGTCTGCTACTACGAAAAGCTTGCCGACACGCAGGTGCGCGCAGGAGGTGCGCAGGAATGACCGCTCCCACAGTCGTCAGCGTCGACGTCTACCCGGTCGCCGGCCGGGACTGCATGGAACTCAACCTGTCCGGGGCCCACGGCCCGTACTTCACCCGCAACGTCGTGGTGCTCACCGACTCCACCGGCGCGGTCGGAGTCGGTGAGGTGCCCGGCGGGGAGAAGATCACCGCCACGATCGAGGACGCCCGCGAGATCGTCGTCGGCTCCAACATCACCGACTACCGCAACACGCTGCGCAAGGTCGGCGAGAAGTTCGCCGACCGCGACTCCGGCGGCCGCGGCCTGCAGACCTTCGACCTGCGCACCACCGTGCACGCGGTGACCGCGATCGAATCGGCCCTGCTCGACGTGACCGGCAAGTTCCTCGGCCTGCCCGTCGCCGCCCTGCTCGGAGACGGTCAGGTGCGCGAGTCGGTCAAGGCCCTGGGCTACCTGTTCTACGTCGGCGACCCCGACAAGACCGACCTGGAGTACGTGCGCGAGCCCGACTCCGACGTCGACTGGTACCGGCTGCGGCACGAGGAGGCCCTGACGCCCGAGGCGATCGTCGCGTTCGCCGAGGCCACCTACGACAAGTACGGCTTCGAGGACTTCAAGCTCAAGGGTGGCGTGCTCGCCGGCGCCGAGGAGATGACGGCGATCGTCGCGCTCAAGGAACGCTTCCCCAACGCTCGGATCACCCTCGACCCCAACGGTGCCTGGTCGCTGGCCGAGGCCGTCGAGTTGTGTCGGGACAAGGTCGGGGTGCTGGCCTACGCCGAGGATCCGTGCGGGGCCGAGGGCGGCTACTCGGGCCGCGAGATCCTCGCCGAGTTTCGTCGGGCTACCGGGCTGCCGACCGCGACGAACATGGTGGCCACCGACTGGCGGCAGATGACCCACTCGATCGCGCTGCAGTCGGTGTCGATCCCGCTGGCCGACCCGCACTTCTGGACGATGCAAGGCTCCGTGCGCGTCGCGCAGCTGTGCCACGAGATGGGCCTGACGTGGGGTTGCCACAGCAACAACCACTTCGACATCTCGCTGGCGATGATCGCGCACTGCGGCGCCGCGGCGCCGGGCGACTACAACGCCCTCGACACCCACTGGATCTGGCAGGAGGGCCTGGAGCGGCTCACCGTCGCCCCGCCCCAGATCGTCGGCGGCGAGATCGCGGTGCCAGCCGACGTGCCGGGGCTCGGCGTCGAGATCGACCTGGACGCCGTGCAGGCCGCCCACCAGCTGTACAAGGACAAGGTCGAAGGCAGCGGCGCCCGCGACGACGCCATCGGCATGCAGTTCCTCGTGCCGGGGTGGACCTTCGACAACAAGCGGCCCTGCCTCGTGCGGTGACCCGCGCATGAGCAGCCCGTCGCACACTGTCGTGTGCGACGGGCTGCCTTTCGTGTCAGCGACTCTCGAAGGCGGCGTCGACGGCGTCCGCGAAGGCCGCCATCGACGGGAACTGTGCGTTGTAGCTCCACTCGTGCGACGGCTGCGGGGTGGCGCCCCAGCCGGGCCGGTCGTGGCGCCGGTTGATCCACACCGATGGCAGGCCCTCGCGCCTGGCCGGCACGTGGTCGTGGAAGAGGCTCTGCGCGACGTGCAGCAGCTCCGCACGGGCCACCCCGAGCTCGGGCAGCCGCGCGTCGAGGGCGCGGAAGTGGTTCTCGGCGGGCTTGTACGCGCCGACCTGCTCGGCGGTGATGACCGCCGCGAACTCCCCGCGCAGGCGCTCGTTGCTGCCGGCGAACCCGGCGTCGTGCACATTCGACAGGATGATGAGCCGGTAGTGCCTCGCGAGCCTGGCCAGCGCGTCGGCGGAGTCGGCGAACGCCGGCCAGTCGGGCACCGACTCCCCGAGCCGGGTCGCCCAGGCCTCGCTGACGGGGCGGCCGAGCGCGGCGCCGGTGCGGCGGAAGGCCTCGGCGAGCACCCGCGGGTAGAGCGTCGTCGGGGTCTGCCGTTCGACGGCGGCCTCGTTGTCGGCGTAGGCGAGCAGCAGCTCCTCGTCGGTCAGCTGCAGCCCGTGCTCGGCGGCCCACGGGGCGAGGACGGCCGCGATGCCCGCCTCCCAGTCGATGAGCGTGCCGTAGCAGTCGAAGCTCAGCGCCCGGTAGGCGGTCAGGTCGAGGTCAGACGGTCTGTCGGAGGTCATGGCGGATTCCTTCGGTCGGTGTGTGGGCCCGTTCGGCCGGTGTCAGGGAGGCCCCGGTGCCGACGCGGGCACGCGCCAGGCCGGCGCCGACGAGGGATAGCCAGCGATCGATGAACCGTCGCGGCGGGAGCGGAGCGGAGGGCGTCATGATCCGCGGCTCATGGACTCGTCGACGAGCGACAGGGCCAGCGTCTTCGCCTCGTGCAGCAGGGCGTCGCCGCCCTCCAGGCCCGCGCGCGACATCGCGCCCTCGAGGAGGAACGACAGGTGCCGGGCTAGCCGCGTCGCCGCATCGGACGGCAGGGCGCCGCTGAGGTGGTCGCGCACGATCCGCTCGACTTCTTCTTTGTGGCGGCGTACGAGCTCGCGCCCGGGGGAGCCCGCCGGCAGTTCCGCGGCGGCGTTGAGTAGCCCGCAGCCCCGGAACCCGTGCTGGTAGGCCATGTCGGCGTGGTCGACGTAGGCGTCGAAGACCGCTTCGACGCCGGCTCGGGGGGTCGCCGTCGGCCCGGCCTCGTCGAGCCGCGTGCGGTAGAGGCCCAGCCACTCCTCGTGCCGGGCCTCCAGGTAGGCCAGCACGAGGTCGTCCTTGGAGGCGAAGTTGTTGTACAGGCTCATCTTCGCGACGCCCGCGGCGGCGGTGATCGCATCGATCCCGGTGCCGTTGACGCCGTCGGCGTAGAAGCGCTCGGCCGCGGCGGCCAACAGCTTGCGCCGGGCGGCGCCGACGCGGGTCGCGGGGGCACGGGGGGTGGTCGGCATGCCCGGAGCCTAGCTTCAATTAGGTAGATCAGTCTAATTAGTGCGCGGCCTCGTTCGAGTCTCCCGAATCGATTCGCCGAAACGACTATCGCGATGCGGCCGGCGCAAGAATCGGCGCAGGTCAGCGTCCTGGGGCACGCTGCGGCGCGTCGTCGAGGTTGTCGATATGGCGAAACCCCTGCGGGTGCCGACCGTCCGGCGGTCGCCGTCGTCGGGTGACGGCGACTGTCGGCGGCTATCGGCGGGGTGCTCGGGGGAGCTCGGTGGTGCGCGGGGTGCTCGGGGTGCTCGGGGTGCTCGGGGTGCTCTGGGTGCTCGGGGGTGCTCGGGGGTGCGCGGGGTGCGCGGCGGGTCAGGGCTGCTGGGAGTAGACGAGGGCGGCGTAGGGCCCGATGTCGACGAGCGCGCCCGCGGGGTAGCCGTCGCACCACCACGGCTGGGCGTCGGCGTCCGAGGAGACGACGGACCCGAAACCCTCGCCGTAGACCGGTGAGTCGGTGTTGATCCGCAGCCGCCACTCACCTGTCCGCGGCAGCCCGATGGGGTAGCCGTGCACGGGCCAGGTCGACAGGTTGACCACGACGATCGTGTCGTCGCCGGGGCCGCCGCGGCGCCAGCGGTGGGCGATGACTATGCGTCGGTCGGTGTCCACCCGCAGGATCCGGGCGTTCGGGCCGTGCAGCCCCCACGTCACGCCGTCGCGGTTGCGGCGCAGCGCGATGAGGTCACGCACGAGATGCAGGAACCCGCCGTGCCGCTCCCGCTTGTCCCACGACAGCGGCCGCCGGTCGTCGAACCAGCGGTCCTCGCAGAAGTCCTGCCCCTGGAACAGCATCGGCAGCCCGCGCGCCGTCAGCGTGATCGCCAGCCCCAGGGCGGCCCGCTTGCGCGCGTGCCAGGAGTCGGCGCGGCCGGGCGTCACCGACTCCGGCACCCGGGCCTTGCCGTTGGCCACCTCGTCGTGACTCTCGGTGAAGACGACCCGCTCGTGCGGGGCGTGCAGCCCGTGCCCGACGAAGGCCCGCGCCACGGCGTGCAGGTCGCGGTCCTCGTCGCGAGGCGCCTCGAGCGCGGCCCGCACCGGGTGCACGAAGCCGGCGTCCCACTGCGAATGGAACCCGAGGCCACCCGCGGAGCTCGGGCGGGTGACCACCGGGTCGCGCTGCATGTCCTCGGCGACGAGCAGCTTCCAGGGTTGCCGCTCGCGCAGGTCGGCGGTGAGCGCGGCGAGGTAGTCGTGCCCGGGCCGGATGTACTCGCCGGGGTTGCGCACGTCGCCCCAGCGGGAGCGGATGAAGTTCGTGCCGTCGAGGCGCAGGCCGTCGACGCGGAAGTCCTCCAGCCACATCACCGCCGAGTCGCGCAGGAAGTTGCGGACCTGCTTGCGGCCGTAGTCGGGCCGGGTCGACCCCCAGGGCGTGTGGGCGCGCCGGTCGTTGAAGAAGTAGATGCCGCCGTAGCGGCCCTTACGCCAGCCGTCGAACCGCCACAGGTCGAGGTCGGTGGGCCCGAGGTGGTTGTGCACGACGTCGAGGAAGACCGCGATCCCGCGGGCGTGCGCGGCCCGCACGAAGCGTGCGAACGCGAACGGCCCGCCGTAGGAACTCTCGATCGCACTCAGATGGGAGGGGTTGTAGCCCCAGCTCACCGTGCCGGCGAACTCGAACGGCGGCATGACCTCGACGGCGTTGACGCCCAGCCAGGCGAGGTGGTCGAGGCGCCCGATGGCCTTGTCGAAGGTGCCCGGGCCGTGCTCGTCGGCGGCGAACGTGCCGATGTGCAGCTCGTAGAGCACGAGCTCGTCCCAGCCCGGCGACCGGAACGTCTCGTCGCCCCAGTCGAGGTGGCGCGGGTCGAAGACGACGCCGTTGCCGACCGAGCCGGTGACCTGGCGCGCGAACGGGTCGATCCGCCACAGGTACGGCCCGCCGCGCCGCACGAGGAAGCGGTACTCGCTGCCCGGCGCCGCCCCCGGCACGAACACCGACCACGTGCCCGAGCGGCCGTCGTCGCGCGCCATCGGCCGCTTGCGCCCCGGCTGCCAGCCGCAGAAGTCGCCGATGACCGCGACATTGCGCGCGTTCGGCGCCCACACCCGAAAGGTCACCCCGCCGTCATGCGGGAGCGCGCCCATGCCGGCGTGCGGTGAGGGTCTGGCGGTCGTGGGCACGGCGGGCACGGCGATCAACTGTAGGTCCGGGCGAATCGGGTGCCGCGCGCGGCCGGCGCGTGTCGCCGATGTCTCAGGCGCGCCCGTGGGCGGGCCGGAATTGAGACACCCTGACGGTGATCGGGGGCGGGCGCCCCGGGCGGAAGGGGGAGCGTATGGACGCGGACGTCATCGTCGTCGGAGCCGGGCTGGCCGGCCTGGTCGCCGCGGCGGAGATCGCCGACGCGGGCCACCGCGTGCTGCTGCTCGATCAGGAGGGCGAGCAGTCGATCGGCGCGCAGGCGCACTGGAGCCTCGGCGGACTGTTCCTCATCGACAGCCCCGAGCAGCGCCGAATGCGCATCCGCGACAGCCTCGAACTGGCCACCCAGGACTGGTTCGGCAGCGCCGCCTTCGACCGCCCCGAAGACCACTGGCCCCGCGAATGGGCCCGCGCCTACCTGCAGTTCGCGGCCGGCGAGAAGCGCGCCTGGCTGCGCGAGCAGGGGGTGCGGTTCTTCCCGATCGTCGGCTGGGCCGAGCGCGGCGACGGCCGCGCCGAGGGCCACGGCAACTCGGTGCCGCGTTTCCACATCACGTGGGCACCGGTCCGGGCCTGGTCGAGCCGTTCGAGGCGCGCGTGCGCGAGCACCTCGCCCAGGGCCGGATCACGTTCGCGCCCCGGCACCGCGTCGACGCGCTCGTCACGAGCGGGGAGCCGACCGGGGCTTCGGCAGAGGCTTCGACAGTGTGGTCGACCCGGGCGTCGACTGGGGTGCCGTCGGGGCAGGCGGTCACCGGCGTGCGCGGCACCGTGCTCGCCTCCGACGACGCGCCCCGCGGGGTCGCGACCAACCGGGAGCCGGTGGGGGAGTTCGAGTTCACGGCCCAGGCGGTGCTCGTCACCTCCGGCGGCATCGGTGGAAACCACGACCTCGTCCGGGCGGCGTGGCCCCAGCGGCTCGGACCGCCTCCGGGCGTGATGGTCGCCGGGGTGCCGGCGCACGTCGACGGGCGCATGCTCGGCATCAGCGCCGAGGCGGGGGCGCGGGTCGTCAACGCCGACCGCATGTGGCACTACGTCGAGGGCCTGCGCAACTGGAACCCGATCTGGGCCGACCACGGCATCCGCATCCTGCCCGGCCCGTCGTCGCTGTGGCTCGACGCAACCGGCGCGCGGCTGCCCGCGCCGTACTACCCCGGCTTCGACACCCTCGGCACGCTGCGGCACCTGCGCGCCACCGGCTACGACCACAGCTGGTTCGTGCTGACCCGGCGGATCATCGAGAAGGAGTTCGCGCTGTCGGGCTCCGAGCAGAACCCCGACCTCACCGGCCGTGACCTGCGGCTCATCGCCGGGCGGCTGCGCGGCGGCGCACCGGCTCCCGTCGCGGCGTTCCTCGAACACGGCGAGGACTTCGTCGTCGCCGACACCCTCGGCGAGCTCGTCGTCGGGATGAACCGGCTGGCCACCGGCTCCGGCGCCCCGGCCATCTCGGAGCCGGCCCTGCGGGCCCTCATCGAGGCCCGCGACCGGCAACTCGCCAACCCGTTCGGCAAGGACACCCAGCTGACGTTCGTGCGTGGCCACCGCCGCAGCCTCGGCGACCGGCTGCTGCGCACCGCACCGCCGCACCGGCTCCTCGACCCGGCGAACGGCCCGCTCATCGCGGTGCGCCTGCACGTGCTGACCCGCAAGACCCTCGGCGGCCTGGAGACCGACCTCTCGGGCCGGTGCCTGCGCGCCGACGGCTCCGCGGTGCCGGGGCTGTACGCCGCCGGCGAGGTCGCCGGCTTCGGCGGCGGCGGGATGATGGGCTACAGCGCCCTGGAGGGCACGTTCCTCGGTGGCTGCCTGTTCTCCGGGCGCCAGGCCGGGCGGGCCATCGCCGCCCAGCTGTGAGCCGGGCTCACCTCACCGCGGCTCGCCGGCCGGGGTCTGCGCGCCCTGGCCGGGCCGCCGGGCCGCGGT
>NZ_BCNQ01000080.1 GCF_001515525.1 Piscicoccus intestinalis NBRC 104926
CGTGGCGCGGCCCCGCCAGTGGCGCTCGCCCCGCCGGTCCCGGTGCCCACGGATCAACGCCCGGATGCGTGCGGGATCGTTGGGATCGGCGACCCCGGCCGTCTCGGCGTCCGGTGGCTCGTGAGGCTCGGCGCTCCGGGGTTCCTGCGTCATGGTCGCGGTCCTTCCGTCGGGCGGATCGCTGCTCACGGTAGTGCGCGCGGTGGTGCCACAACCCCGGACCCCCGACCCCGGCCCTCACCCCGGACCCAAGGGCCTGACCGCTGCGCCCGCGATCGAGGAGTCTGCCGCCGCCGCGGACAAGCTCGTGGAAAGGAGCGACTGCCATGCGGAAAACGCGGTGGTCCCCGGGCACGCCGGGAGGAGCCTGACCGGCGCCGGAGACCGACCGCGCACCGGCTCCGAGAGGGCGCAGCCGGAGCGTCGAGGCGCCCCTCGACCTGCCGCCTCGGCGCCTACACTCCCGGTATGGCTGCTGATCACCCGCCGACGCCGGGGGCTGACGACGACGTCACCCCGGCGGCCGGCGAGCCCGCGGCACCCGGCTCCGGCACCGGCCGGGCGGGCTCCAGGGCCGGGGCGCGCACGGGCTCGGTGCAGTCCGTCGAGCGGGCATTCGATCTCATGGAGGCCATCGCGGACGCCGGCGGCGAGATCTCGATGAGCGACCTGGCCACCGCCTCCCGACTGCCGCTGCCGACCATCCACCGGCTGCTGCGCACCCTCGTCGGCCTCGGATACGCCCGGCAGCTGCCGTCGCGGCAGTACGCCCTCGGCCCCCGACTCATCCGCCTCGGCGAACAGGCGGGCAAGCAGCTCGGCACCGTGGCCACCCCCGAATTGCGTTGGCTCGTCGGCGAACTCGGTGAGAGCGCCAATCTCGCGATGCTCGACGGAGACGGTGCGGTCTACGTCGCGCAGAGCCCCTCGCCGCACTCGATGCGCATGTTCACCGAGGTCGGGCGGCGCGTCACGCTGCATGACACCGGCGTCGGCAAGGCGCTGCTCGCGACGATGGACGACGAGCAGGTGCGCCGGCTCGTCGGTGACGACCGGCTGCCGCAGCGCACGCCGAAGAGCCACGCCACCGTCGCCGACCTGCTCGACGACCTCGCCCGCATCCGCGAGCAGGGGTACGCGATCGACGACGAGGAGCAGGAGCTCGGGGTGCGCTGCTACGCGGTCAGCGTGCCCGACGTGCCCGTGCCCGTCGCCGTGTCGGTCTCGGGCCCGCTCGCGCGCGTCGACCTGCGGTTCGGGCTACGCGCCGTGCCGCGGCTGCACGAGGCCGCGGCTCGCATCGGACGGGTCCTCGCTCGCCCGTGAGGCACCCGCCACGCGTGCGTCCCGTGAACGCATGGTGGAATCGAACGTTCGACAGCAGACAGGAGGTGCCCGTGCGAACCACTCTCAGCGGCGATGACCTGCGGCGGGTCGACGCCGAGCTGTCCGACACCGACTCCTTTCTCGAGCGCACCTACCCCGGCGATCGCGACGGACGCCAACCCGTGCACACCGTCTATGTACCGGCCGATCGCTACAACGCCGATCTGCCTGCGCAGTGGGCCGCCCAGGCCCTGCGCGCGGTGGCCGAGCACGGCGGCATCGAGACCGTCTGCGCCGAGATCGGGGTTCCTGCGGCGCTGGCGGCGCAGATCGGTCCGCGCGTGCTCGCCAAGCTGGAGCGCGAGCCGATCGAAGACCTGCGGATCGACTTCGAGGATGGTTACGGCACGCGCGGCGACGACGCGGAGGACGCCGAGGTCGAGCGCGCCACCGGCCAGCTGCGCGAGGCCATCGAGGCAGGCACCGCGACGCCCTTCTTCGGTCTGCGTTTCAAATGCCTCGAGGCGCCGACCCGGCGGCGCGGGCTGCGCACCCTGGACGGCTTTCTCACCGCGCTGGCCCACCGCGGCGAACTGCCCGACGGTCTCGTCGTCACGCTGCCGAAGGTGAGCACGGTCAGCCAGGTGGAGGCGATGGTCGGGGTGTGCGAGCGCCTCGAAACCGCGCTCGGATTGCCTTCTGGCCGCATCGGATTCGAGATCCAGGTCGAGACCCCGCAACTCGTTCTCGCGGCCGACGGCACGATTCCGGTCGCCCGGGCGCTGCACGCCGGGGCCGGGCGCGTCACCTCGCTGCACTACGGCACCTACGACTACTCGGCCTCCATGGGTGTCGCCGCCGAGCACCAGTCGATGGAGCATCCGGTGGCCGACCAGGCCAAGGCGCTCATGCAGCTGGCCGTCGCCGGCACCGGCGTGCACCTGTCCGACGGCTCGACGAACGTGCTGCCCGTCGGCGAGCCCGGGCACGTCATCGACGCCTGGCGGCTGCACCACCGACTCGTCTCACGGTCGCTGGCCCACGGGATCTACCAGGGCTGGGACCTGCACCCCGCCCAGTTGCCGACCCGCTACCTCGCCACGTTCGGCTTCTACCGCGGCGGCTTCGCACGCGCCGCCCAGCGGCTGCACGCGTACGTGCACAAGAGCGGAGGCGGGGTGCTCGACGAGCCGGCCACCGCACGGGCCCTGGCCCGCTACCTGCACCGCGGGTACGCGTGCGGTGCTCTGGACGAGATGGAGCTGCGCGAGGCGACCGGTCTCGACCCGGCCGGTCTCGCGCTGCTCGCCCGCCCGAAGTCCGACACGGAGAGCGTGCTGCCGTTGTCGGGCAGCACCGATGAGTGAGGTCCCGTTTCCATGTCCACCCCCTACTTCGTTCCCCGCGGCGGCCTGCCGTCGCAGACCGAGCTGACCACCGACCGAGCCGTCTTCACAGAAGCCTATGCGGTGCTGCCGGCTCGGACGATGAGTGACATCACGACGAGCCAGTTGCCCTTCTGGAACAACACACGATTGTGGGTGATCGCTCGACCGCTGACCGGCTTCGCCGAGACGTTCAGCCAGTACATCGTCGAGGTCTCGCCCGGAGGCGGCAGCGAGCGCCCGGAACCCGACCCGAAGGCCGAGGGAGTGCTCTTCGTCGTCGACGGCTCGCTGACGTTGACCCTCGACGGCCTGGAGCACGAGTTGGAGACGGGCGGGTACGCGTTCGTTGCGCCCGGCGCGCGGTGGACCCTGCGCAACGACGCGAGCGCGACCGCGACCTTCCACTGGGTGCGCAAGTCGTACGAGGAGGTCGACGGCATCGACCGTCCGGAGTCGTTCGTCACCAGCGACCAGCAGGTCGAGCCGATCCCCATGGCCGACACCGACGGGGTCTGGGCCACGAGCCGGTTCGTCGACCCGGGCGACGTGCGTCACGACATGCACGTCAACATCGTCACGTTCGCCCCCGGCGGCACGATCACCTTCCCCGAGACCCACGTCATGGAGCACGGCCTCTACGTGCTCACCGGCAAGGCCGTGTACCTGCTGAACAAGGACTGGGTCGAGGTGCAAGCCGGCGACTTCATGTGGCTGCGCGCCTACTGCCCCCAGGCCTGCTACGCCGGCGGCCCCGGACCCTTCCGGTACCTGCTGTACAAGGACGTCAACCGGCACGCCGGTCTTGGCCCGCCCTTCCGCTGAACCTCGTTGGGCCGGTCGGCCCGATGGGGCCCGCGTCACGGCCGGGCCCAGCGACGGACTCCGTTCGCACAGGATCACGTGTAGTGACCTCTCGCGAGCGGTCACTCGGCGAGCTAGCCGCATCAGTGCAGGTCAGAGGCATGTGCTTGGGCGTTCCGTGGCCGATTGACCGCTCGATGGCCCGCGAGCGGTCAATCTCGAGCTCGTCCTGCCGCGGATGGGTGCTTGCCGGACCAACGTCGTGCAAACACCCCATCTGTCCACAGGTCGTCTGCCACCAGTGAGTTATCCACCGCCGGCCGGCAGGGTTCGGACTCTCTGTGCAGAGACCCGGCAGCCTGGCCCCATGATCACTCCCACCACAGCCAACGCCATGTCGCGGCCCCAGAGCCCCGCTACATCTGTCGCCACCGAGGCGGGGCCGCCGGACGGCGCCTCGAGTCCGTCGGTGGTCGACTCGTCGGACTGGGCGTTGGCGTCCGTGCTGTCCGTGGCCCCGCCGGGAGCGGCCTTGTGTCGTATCACAGCGGCCCGTCGCTACGGGCTCACTCTTCCTGATGGGCTCATCGTCGACCCACAGGTGCACGTGCTGGTGCCGTCAGGTCGTCGATTCCGACGGCGAGGCGTCACCGATTGGCGCGGCGTCGAGCAACGGTGCATCGACGACGTGAATGGGCTGAGGATGACGAGTCTCGGCGACACGTGGTGCGATCTGGCCAGTCACTTGAGCGAGACCGAGCTCATCATCATGGGCGACGAGATAGCCAACCGAGCCGGGATCGAGGAACTGCAACGCGCCATCTCCCGGCGTCGGCACGGTCGCCACGTGCGGGTGGCCCGCCGGGCCCTGGCTCGGGTGCGCTGCGGTAGCGCATCGCCGATGGAGACCCGGGCGCGGCTCGGGTTCGTCGAGGGCGGCCTCCCGGAGCCCGAGCTGAACGTCGTGCTGTACGACGATTCTCGCGAATGGCTTGCGCAGGTCGACTTCCTGTGGCGCGAGGCCCGACTCATCGTGGAGTACCAGAGCGATTACCACGGCGATCCTCGACGACGTGAGGCCGACGAGACGCGACGCCGACAGCTGGAGGCGGCGGGATACCGCGTCGTGTTCGTCACCGCCTCCACGATCTTGCGAGCGGTGGCTCGCGAAGAGCTGTGCCGTCAGCTGATCGCCGCAGGGCGCGCCGCTGGATGCGCGTGGTGAGGGCGAAAAGTGACCCGTCAGCGTGCACCGAGCGGTCAATCGCTGGAGGCCGGAGCCTGAACCGGCTCGTGACCTGCGATGTTGCGGGGCGCAACTGACGTGACCGCTCGCGAGAGGTCAATCCTGGGGACGAAAGGGCGCTTCCCCGGGGCACGCGAACGGGCCGCGCCCCGGCAAGGAGCGCGGCCCGTTCGAGGCGAGCGTCAGGCGTCGCCGCCGGCGTTGCCGGAGACGCCGGCCTTGACGTCGAGGAGACGGTACTTCTCGGCGGCCTTGGCCGGGATGTCGGAGCCGACGGTGCCTTCCTCGGCGAGCAGCTGCAGCGCGCGCACGACGACGCTGTGGGCGTCGATGTGGAAGTAGCGGCGAGCGGCGGCCCGTGTGTCGGAGAAGCCGTGGTCGTCGGCGCCGAGTGACGCGAACTTCTGCGGCAGGTACGGCCGGATGAGGTCGGGCAGGTCCGAGACGTAGTCGCTGGTGGCGACGATCGGTCCGGGCGCCTCGCCGAGCTTCTGCGTCACGAACGGCGTGCGCGCGCCGTCCTCCGGGTGCAGGAACGCGTCCTTCTCGGCGGCCAGGGCGTCGCGGCGCAGTTCATACCACGACGTCACCGACCACACGTCGGCGGAGACGCCCCAGTCCTGCTCGAGGATCTCCTGGGCGTGCACGATCCACGGCACACCGACTCCGGAGGCCAGCAGCTGCACCTTCGGGCCGTCACCGGAGCCCTCGGAGAGGCGGTGGATGCCCTTCTTGATGCCCTCGACGTCGACGTCCGCCGGCTCCTTGGGCTGCACGATCGGCTCGTTGTAGACCGTCAGGTAGTACATGACGTCCTGGGCGTCGGGGCCGTACATCTCCTCGATGCCCTGCTTGACGATGTGCGCGATCTCGTAGCCGTACGCCGGGTCGTAGACCTTCACCGCCGGGTTGGTCGCCGCGAGCACCGGCGAGTGGCCGTCCATGTGCTGCAGGCCCTCACCGGTCAGGGTCGTGCGACCGGCCGTGGCTCCGATGATGAAGCCCCGGGCCAGTTGGTCCATCGCGGCCCAGAACGAGTCGCCGGTGCGCTGGAATCCGAACATCGAGTAGAAGATGTAGATCGGGATCATCGGCTCGCCGTGCGTGGAGTACGACGTGCCGGCCGCCGTGAAGGCCGCGACCGAGCCGGCCTCGTTGATGCCGGTGTGCAGGATCTGGCCCGACTCCGACTCCTTGTACGCCAACAACTGTGTGCGGTCGACCGCGGCGTACGTCTGGCCGCGCGGGTTGTAGATCTTGGCGGTCGGGAAGAAGCTGTCCATGCCGAACGTGCGGGCCTCGTCGGGCACGATCGGCACGACGCGCTTGCCGAACTCCTTGTCGCGCATGAGGTCACGCATGAGCCGCACGAACGCCATCGTGGTCGCGGCCTGCTGCTTGCCCGAGCCTCGACGAGGACCGTCGTAGGTCTTCTCCGGCGGCAGCTTCAGCTCGCGGGTCTTCGTGCGTCGCTCCGGCACGCCGCCGCCGAGCTTGCGCCGCCGCTCGAGCATGTACTGCATCGGCTCGGCGTCGTTGCCCGGGTGGTAGAACGGCGCGTCGTAGACGCCCTCGAGCTGCTTGTCGGTCAGCGGGATGTTGAGGAAGTCGCGGAAGTACTTCAGGTCGGGCAGCGTCAGCTTCTTCATCTGGTGCGTCGCGTTGCGCGCCTCGAAGTTGTAGCCGAGACCGTAACCCTTGACGGTGTGCGCGAGCACGACGGTCGGCTGGCCCTGGTGGGCCGTGGCCGCCGAATACGCCGCGTACATCTTGTGGTAGTCGTGGCCACCGCGGCGCAGCGCCCAGATGTCGTCGTCGGTCCAGTCCTCGACGAGCTTGAGCGCGCCGGGGGACCGTCCGAAGAACTCCTCGCGCACGTACTTGCCGGACTCGCCCTTGTACGTCTGGAAGTCGCCGTCCGGGATCTCGTTCATGATCTTCACGAGCTCGCCGGTGGAGTCCTTCTCGAACAGCGGGTCCCACTCGCGGCCCCACAGCACCTTGATGACGTTCCAGCCGGCGCCGCGGAACAGGCCCTCGAGCTCCTGCACGATCTTGCCGTTACCGCGCACCGGCCCGTCGAGTCGCTGCAGGTTGCAGTTGATGACGAACGTCAGGTTGTCGAGGCGCTCGTTGGCGGCCAGCTGCAGGAAGCCGCGGCTCTCCGGCTCGTCCATCTCGCCGTCGCCGAGGAACGCCCACACGTGCTGGTCGGAGGTGTCCTTGATGCCGCGGTTGTGCAGGTAGCGGTTGAACTGCGCCTGGTAGACGGCGTTCATCGGGCCCAGACCCATGGAGACCGTGGGGAACTGCCAGAAGGTCGGCGCCAGCCGCGGGTGCGGGTAGGAGGGGAGGCCGTTCGGGGCCGCCGAGCGGTCCTGCCGGAAGCCGTCGAGCTGCTGCTCGGTGAGGCGCCCTTCGAGGTAGGCGCGGGCGTACATGCCGGGCGAGGCGTGGCCCTGGAAGAACACCTGGTCGCCGCCGCCGGGGTGGTCCTGCCCGCGGAAGAAGTAGTTCTGGCCGACCTCGTAGAGCACGGCCGCGCCGGCGTACGTGGAGATGTGACCGCCGACCGACAGCGCCGAGCGCTGGGCGCGCTGCACGACCATCGCGGCGTTCCAGCGGATCCACCGGCTGTAGATGCGCTCGATGTCCTCGTCGCCCGGGTACGCCGGCTCCGCGGAGATCGGGATGGTGTTGACGTAGTCGCTGGTCAGCCGCGGCTCGGCGGCGACCCCGAGGGATGCGGCGCGGGCGCCGAGGGTGGCGAGCATGTCACGAGCCCGCTCCGGACCCTTGCTCGAGACCAGTCCTTCGAAGGACTCGATCCACTCGGCGGTCTCTTCGGGGTCTACGTCGGACCCGTAGATGGGGTTCTTTTCGGGGTGTTCCATTCCGGAGTGCTCCTGAGTGGTCGGACGGGGTGTGTGATGCGGGGGTCCCGGACGGCCCACCGGCCCGGCTCGCCGCATCGCGGGCCGGGCCTGGCGGAGATGTCACGGGATAGGTCGGGGCTGCATTTCAGGCAGCCTAATGCGTGTGACCCTCCGGCCCGACCTGCAGGCTCACCGGTTTTCCGGCGGTCTCCGGGACCGGCCCGTCGCGGCCGGCGCGATCGGCGGTTCGGGCGGTGCGGTCGGCGGTTCGGCCGCCTTTGTGCGCCCGTCGCGGCGGGTGCGGCCGGTGCGGGGGTCAGCTGCCGCGGTAGGTGGAGTAGGCGAAGGCCGACAGCAGCAGCGGCACGTGGTAGTGCGCCTGCGCGGCGTCGACGACGAAGTCGATCGTCACGTGCGGGTAGAACGTCGCCTGGCCGCGGGCGGCGAAGTAGTCGCCGGTGCCGAAGGTGATCCGGTACTCCCCGGAGGTCAGGGAGTCGGGCCCCAGGTCGGGCACGCGCCCGTCGTCGTTGGTGCGGGCGCGGGCGATCTCGGTGCCGTCGGCCTGCGCCAGGGTGACAACGACTCCGCTCGCGGGGAGTCCGACGACGGAGTCGAGCACGTGGGCGGTGACGTAGCTCATGGCGACACGGCTCCTTGCAGGCGCAGGACGGCGATCTGGCGCAGTTGGTCGGCGACGACGGCCGATTCGGTCTCGTCGTCGTTGCCCAGCCGCGTCGTCAGCTGGTCGAGGATCTGTTCGCTGGAGCGGCCGGCGGCGCGGATGAGGAACACCCGGTCGAAGCGGCGTTCGTAGGCGGCGTTGCCCTCGGCGAGGCGGCGTTGCACGTCGTCGTCGAGGTGCAGGCCGGACTGTTCGCCGCGGGACAGGCCCGCCTCCGGGGAGTCGCCGCGGGCGCGCTCGCCGATGCGGGGGTGGTGGGCGAGGGCCTGCTCGATCTCGGCGGGGGTGAGCGGGTCGGCGGCTGCGCGAGCCGCCGCGATCAGGTCGTCGAGCCCGGCGTACGGCCGCCCGCCGACGACCCCGGCGATCCATCGCTCGACGTCGAGGCAGGGGCGCAGCGCCTCGGTCGCCTCCTGGGCCGGTGCGGCGTTGAACTGCTCCAGGCCGATCGGCATGCGGGCTCCTTTCGGCGGTCCGCGAAGTTCCGCGATACGAAACGGCGGTTTCGTGCGCGCCCCATCATGTCGTGGTCGGAACGAAGCCTGTCAAGGGCGCGCAGCGCTCACGAGCGCGGGCTGAGCAGGACAGGGCTCACCAACGCAGGGCTGACCAGCGCAGCGCTCACAAACCGAGCTCGCGCATGAGCCAGTTGGCGTGGGTCGCGGGGTCGACGCGGTAGTACAGCGCCTGCAGCGAGCGGTCGGGCCCGACGACGAAGGTGGCGCGCAGCGGCCCGTCGCTCGTGCGGCCGTCGACGGTGCGCGTGCCCCACGCGCCCCACGCGCGTGCCGCGGCGTGGTCGGGATCGGACAGCAGCGGATACGGGAGCCCGTGCCGCTGGTCGAATTCGGCGAGGGTCTGGGGGTCGTCGCCCGAGACGCCGACCACGCCGACTCCGGCGCCCTTGAGCCAGGCGAGGTTCTTGCGCAGGTCGCAGGCCTGGGTGGTGCACTCCGGCGTGAACGCGCCGGCGAAGAAGTAGACGACGGTGCGCGCGTCGTCGCGGCGGCGGTACTCGGCGGCGTCGCGGCGAGGATGCTCGGCCAGGTCGAACGGCTCGCCACGCTGGTCGAGGAGGCACAACGCGGGTGCAGGGTGTCCCGTCCTGAGATGCTCCATGTGGCCCTCCTGATGGCCGCCTCGGCCGTGATGCGAAACGTGAGGCGGGGTCGATGGTGGCCGGTGGTTCCCCGGTCAGCTCGAGTGTGACCGGGGCGCGTGGCGGATCGGCGACAGGCGTGGGTCGTGTCGCCCGACGACCTCGTTAACTGGGGTGTTTTCGCGTGCCCGCCTGGAGGCCAAAGGCGCCCGGCGCGCCGCCCCCGCGGTGCGCCGCGCGGTCTTGTCGGCGGTGAATGACATGCTTGTCGTTAGCTGGCACGATGGTCATCGCCTCGGTGGTCGTCACCGCTGCTCAGGGCCCCGATGCGGGGTGCCGTGGCGGGCCGGCTCCCCGGGTCGAGCGACACGGCCGGGGCAGGCGACGGGCACACTCGGCGCTCCGGGCGACCGGGCGTGAAGGAGGAGACGACATGACGGCGACGGACCCGACGACCCAGCAGGGCTGCTCGGAGCCCGCGACGGCGGCGCTCACCGAGCGCGAGATCGAGATCCTGACCTTCGAGCGGCAGTGGTGGAAGTACCCCGGCGCCAAGGAGCAGTCGATCCGCGAACTCTTCGACATGAGCGCCACGCGGTATTACCAGGCGCTCAACACCCTCATCGACTCCTCCGCCGCGCTCGCGCACGACCCGCTGCTCGTCAAGCGGCTGCGCCGGATGCGCTCCTCGCGCCAGAAGGCCCGCACCGCGCGCCGCCTCGGCATGGGCTGAGCGACCCGTCTCCCTCTCGAAGCACCCGCCCGGTCGCGGCGGGTGCTTCGTCGTCTCCCGGGCGCCGGGGCTGCGGCGACGGCTGTCGATATTTGCACTCGCAGGGGTCGAGTGCTAATCATGGGGTTAGCACTCTCGGGTGCCGAGTGATAACGCGCGCGTCGCCGGCCGGCGGTCGCGACACGGTCTCCTCGGGGCCCGACGGGTGGTTGCACAGCAGTCGGACCGATCGATGAGGGTGTCGGCCCGCCGCGAACGGCGCGGTGGGGTCGGGGCTCGTCCGTCGCGGGCATCGCCGGTCCACCTCAATCCGCAACGTGTGGGAGGAACCACCGCACATGGCCAAGATCATCGCGTTCGACGAGGAGGCCCGGCGCGGGCTCGAGCGGGGCATGAACCAGCTCGCCGACGCCGTTCGGGTCACCCTCGGCCCCAAGGGCCGCAACGTCGTGCTGGAGAAGAAGTGGGGCGCCCCCACGATCACCAACGACGGTGTGTCCATCGCCAAGGAGATCGAGCTCGACGACCCCTACGAGAAGATCGGCGCCGAGCTGGTCAAGGAGGTCGCCAAGAAGACCGACGACGTCGCCGGAGACGGCACGACGACGGCCACCGTGCTCGCCCAGGCCCTCGTCAAGGAGGGTCTGCGTAACGTCGCCGCGGGCGCCAACCCGATGGCCCTCAAGCGCGGCATCGAGAAGGCCACCCAGGCCGTCTCCGACGAGCTGCTCGGCATGGCCAAGGACGTCGAGACCAAGGAGCAGATCGCCGCGACCGCGTCGATCTCCGCCGCCGACACCCAGATCGGCGAGATGATCGCCGAGGCGATGGACAAGGTCGGCAAGGAAGGCGTCATCACCGTCGAGGAGTCGAACACCTTCGGCCTCGAGCTGGAGCTCACCGAGGGTATGCGCTTCGACAAGGGCTACATCTCGGCGTACTTCGTCACCGACCCCGAGCGCATGGAGGCCGTCCTGGAGGACGCCTACGTGCTCGTCGTCAACTCCAAGATCGGCTCGATCAAGGACCTCATCCCGCTCCTCGACAAGACCAAGCAGGCCGGCAAGCCGCTGCTGATCATCGCCGAGGACGTCGAGGGCGAGGCCCTGGCGACCCTGGTGCTCAACCAGATCCGCCGCATCATCAACGTCGTGGCCGTCAAGGCCCCCGGCTTCGGCGACCGTCGCAAGGCCATGCTCGGCGACATCGCCACGCTGACCGGCGGCCAGGTCATCTCCGAGGAGGTCGGCCTCAAGCTGGAGACCGCCGAGCTCGACATGCTCGGCACCGCCCGCAAGGTCGTCGTCACGAAGGACGAGACGACGATCGTCGAGGGTGGCGGCGACACCGACCAGATCGCGGGCCGGGTGCGTCAGATCCGCAACGAGATCGACAACTCCGACTCCGACTACGACCGCGAGAAGCTGCAGGAGCGCCTCGCCAAGCTCGCCGGCGGCGTGGCCGTCATCAAGGCGGGCGCGGCCACCGAGGTCGAGCTCAAGGAGCGCAAGCACCGCATCGAAGACGCGGTTCGCAACGCGAAGGCCGCCGTCGAGGAGGGCATCGTCGCCGGTGGTGGCGTGGCCCTCATCCAGGCGGGCGACGCCGCGTTCGGCAAGCTGCAGCTGTCCGGTGACGAGGCGACCGGCGCGAACATCGTCAAGGTCGCCATCGAGGCGCCGCTGAAGCAGATCGCCGTCAACGCCGGCCTCGAGGGCGGCGTCGTGGCGGAGAAGGTGCGCCACCTCACCCCGGGCGAGGGCCTGGACGCCGCGACCGGCGAGTACGTCGACCTCATCAAGGCCGGCATCATCGACCCGGCCAAGGTGACCCGGTCGGCGCTGCAGAACGCCGCGTCGATCGCCGCGCTGTTCCTCACCACCGAGGCCGTCATCGCCGACAAGCCGGAGAAGGCCGCCGCGCCTGCCGGTGGCGGCGACGAGATGGGTGGCATGGGCGGCATGGGCTTCTGATCGGCCCAGTTCGCAGCACGTCCCGAAGGCCCCGGCATCGCGCCGGGGCCTTCGGCGTGCCCGGGCAAGGTTTCGGGTGCCCCGGGTCGGTGTGCCCGGGCGCCCGGGCTCCCAGGTCGGTCCGCAGGGTGCCTGGGTAGTCTGCGCTCGCCGGTTGGCCCGGCATCGTCTGCTTCAGCTCAGAAGGGACCGACCGTGAGCGACGCACCCCTGCCCCGCGGCATCCAGCACATCGGCGTCACCGTGCCCGACCTCGACGCCGCCACCCGCTTCTTCGCCGAGGGACTCGGCGCCAAGATCGCCTACGACGGATTGACCACCGACGACGAGCCCCGCCGCGGGCCGGAGGTCGAGCGTCAGCTCGGGTTGCCGCCGGGCGCCGCGATCCACCGGCAGCGCATGTTCGTCATCGGGCAGGGGCCCGGGCTGGAGGTCTTCGAGATCTCCGGGCAGCAGCGGCCCGCCTCCGGGTTGGCGGACTTGGGCCTCAACCACATCGCGCTCTACTGCGACGACATCGAGGGCTCGCTCGCCCGGCTCGTCGCCGCGGGCGGCGAGGCGCTCTCGGAGGTGCACGGCAACAGCCGCCACGAGGACTCGCCCGGCAACGGCAGCGTTTACGTCAAGGCGCCGTGGGGCATGCTCATCGAGCTCCAAACGATCCCGAACGGGCACTACTACGGCCCGGATTCGCAGGCGCAGGTGTGGATGCCGCAGCCGCGCCAGTAGCCGTATCCCCTGGTTGCGGCACGGTCAGGGAAGGATGTCGCCGCTCGTGAGGTAGCGGTGCAGGAGACGGTTCTCCACCCGCCAGCGCCCCCAGTCGCGCGATATGACGGCTCGCCTCTCCAGGCGTTGTGCCGCCGGCGCGATCTGGGGTTGGGTCTTGCCCAGGCGCGCGGCGACGTCTGCGCCGGCGACGGTCAGCTGCTCGTCGAGCAACTCGTACACGACCCTCAGTACGGCCATCTCGCCCGGCGGGATGTCGTCGACCGCGGCCTCGATGAGTCGGAGCCGATCCGCGTAGGTCTCGCGGTCGGCGCGGGCCACGTCGGCCTTCGTGATGACCGGTCCGTCCGAGGCGTTCCACGCCTGCTGGCCGACGAGCTGGAACAGGTAGGGGTCTCCGGCGACGATCTGCCGTACCCGAAGCCGGGCCGAAAAGGATTGTTGTCGACCGAGCGGCGCAGTGCGGTGAAAAATTTATCACCGCACTGTCATGATCGGACCGGGTTGCCCGCCGTTCCTGGTTCGTCTCTGGATCAGCGAGCGGCGGGCCGGGCCCTATCCTGGGCTGGCCATGCCGATCCTCGTCGACCCCCCGATGTGGCCGTTTCGCGGCCGGCTGTTCAGCCATCTCGCGAGCGACACCTCGATCGCCGAACTGCACGA
Organism: Piscicoccus intestinalis NBRC 104926; assembly: GCF_001515525.1. Lineage (GTDB taxonomy): Bacteria > Actinomycetota > Actinomycetes > Actinomycetales > Dermatophilaceae > Kineosphaera > Kineosphaera intestinalis. The sequence continues at coordinate 13,520 of NZ_BCNQ01000080.1, forward strand.
CTTCGCCGTGCGTGCCGGGCTGCACCCGCGCTCCTACGACGGCGACCACTACGACGTGCCGGCCGAACGTTACGACGAGGTCGTCGCCGCGGGGGCGCTGCCGGTCAGCAATCGCGAGTTGCTCGCCGCCGTGCGCGCGGCCGGGTTGCGGTTCCGCAAGCGGCGCGGGGAGCGGCCGGTGGCCAGCATCCCCGACGGACTGCCGTTTCTGCGGGAGCCGCACGTGGCCGAGATGCTCACGTCGCCGTTCGACCCGCCCGCGGACTCGACGTTCGCGGCGGTGACGTTCGTGACCGACTCCGGTGACCGGCTCCTGCTGGTCGGGAGCCCGAAGCGCGGCGGCTGGGAGGCGCCCGGCGGCTGGCGCGAGCCGGGGGAGAGCGCACGGGAGGCGGCCGTGCGCGAGGTCGCCGAGGAGACGGGGGTGCGACTCGACGCGGGGAGCCTGGTGCCCTTCGGGTACGAGCGGATTCGGTTCGCGGCGCCCCCGGCGCACCCGCGGCTGAGCCAGACGTGCCACGTCGCGGTGTTCACCGCCCGCGTCGACGCCCTCGGCGTCGACGGCATCGGCCCCGAGGGGCAGCCCATCGTCTGGGCCGACGCGCAGGCCGTCGCCGACCGCTGCGCCACCGCCCCCTGGTATCCCCTCCTCGACCGCCACCTCCACCCCTGAGCCACCCTGAGCCACCCTGGGCCACCGCCAATCACCTGGCGCTTGGGCAATCACCTGGCCGAAGGCTGCCCTTTCGGTCGAGGGCTCGTGCCGCAACCCTAGCCCCCGGCCGAAAGGGCAGCCTTCGGCCGAATGGGGTGGGGCCGGGGCGCCGAATGCGGGGCGGGCGTCAGGGGTGGGGGGTGAGTTCGCGGGTGAGGTTGGCGCGGGCGGGGGCCTCCCAGGGGCGGGCGGCGCTGGTGACGTACAGGCGCGGGCGGTCGAGCAGGTCGCGCAGGATCGCGCCGCGGCCGGCGGCGAAGTCGGAGTCGGGCACGTGGGCGTACTCGGTGCGCACCTGCGCCACATAGCGGTCGTACCGGTCCGGGGGTGCCGACAGAATCCACAGGTCCGCGTCGAGGAGGCAGCCCGCGGCCGCGTCGTCGGGCGCGGCGCGGTGCTCGGCGGTCGCCTCGACGAGCCGGGCCACGTCGTCCACGACACCCGCAGGCTCGCCCGCGGCGCCGAGCACCCGACGGGCCAGCGCCGCGCTCGCCGCCTCGTTGTCGGCGGCCCGCGGGTCGTAGACCGCGTCGTGGAACCACAGCGCGAGCCGGGCCGTGCGCGCCCGCTCGCCGGTCACCGCCTCGGCCCGCAGCAGCGTCTCGAGCGCCGCCCAGCCTTCGCGCAGGTGCTCGGCCGTGTGATACGCGCGGTGCGGCTCGTCGTAGCGGGCCAGCACCGCCTCCGCGTGGCGCCCGAGGTCGGCGCGCACCTGCATCGACACGGCGGCAGGGGAGGGAGCCGGGCCGGCGTCGGAGCTCATCGCGGCACCGCCGCTCAGCGGGGGCCGGCGGCGTCGTCGGAGACGTCCCAGCCCGCCTCCCGGAGCAGCTGCGAGACGCGGCGCAGCTCGTCGTCGCTGGCGAGTTCGTCGGTGATGCGCAGGTAGCCGACGCCGACGTCGATGCGGTCGGCGGGCACGAGGCCGCGGGCGACGAGTTCGCGCCCGAGCTGACGGGCCTCCTCGTCGGAGAGTCGTCGGCGCAGCAGGGCGAACAGCGGCACGTAGTCGCGTTCGGGGATGCCGTTGGGGTAACCGGCGCGCAGCCAGTCGACGATGCGTTGAATCGGGGCGAGCATACGGAGAATCCTTCTGCGGTCGGTGCAGCGAGGCGGCGGGTCGGTGGGTCGGCGCCACGGGTTCGAGCTCCGATGTGAACGGTCCAGCGAGGCGGGTCAGCGGGGCGGGTCGGCAGGCGAGGCGGGTCGGGCGGTCGGATCGGTCGGCGGGTCGAGCACGAACGAGCCACATCGCCGCGCACGACAGCGGCCCACCCGGCGTTCGCCGAGTGGGCCCACCGCGTCGTGTCGACCGATCGTCAGTTCTGACCCACGGGATTAGGGTCCAACGGCCAACCGCCCTGCGCCAGTCTCACCGACACGCGGACGATGTCTTCGCTCGCGGGGCGCTCGTGGATCGCGGCGCGGATCGCCTGGCCGATCTCTTCTTCGGACGCCTGCACGCGGCCGCTGGCGAGCATGCGACGGGCGATGTCGTCGACCTCGCCCTCGGTGAGGGCGCGGTGCAGGATGCCGAACAGGGCGACGTAGTCGTGTTGCGGAACCCCGTCGGGGTAGCCCGCGCGCAGCCAGGTCACGACGCGGGACAGCACGTCGCGTGGCGTGTCGGGGTGTGTGGTCATGGCTCCTGCGCTCACTTGTCGACGATCGTCGGGTAGATGTGCTCGAAGCTGACGGCGAAGCCGAAGCCGGAGCCGAGGATGACCGTGATGCCCAGCGCGATGAACAGGAACACAAACGCGAAGCACACGTAGGAGGCGGCGACACCCAGCGGGTGGTGGCCCCCGCCCGGGCCCTCGCCGTTGCCGGAGGCGAGGGTGCGCATGCCGACGGCGAACAGGGCGGGCAGGCCCGCGCCGAGGACGAGCCCGGCGAGCAGCACCTGCCGGATGGCGTTGAAGAACAGGGTGAGCAGCGTCATCGTCGGGTCCTTCAGGTCGTCGTGTCGGTGTGCAGCGGTCGGTCGGCGGGGTGCGCCCCGGCGACCTCGTCGACGGGCGGTTCGGCGCCCTCCGGGCCGGTCACCGTGTCGGGGTTCTCCCAGTCGTCGTTGACGTTGCCGGCGTGCACCGGCTTGCGACGCGAGTGGTGCACCATGTAGCCGGACATGCCCAGCAGCAGCAGGCAGATCACCAGCGGACCGAACGGCTCGCCGAGGACGTGCCCGATGAGGAACATGACGGCGCCGACGAGCGCCGCGGCCGGCAGCGTGATGAGCCACGCGATCGCCATGCGCCCGGCCACGCCCCAGCGCACCTCCGCGCCCTTGCGACCGAGCCCGGTGCCGAGGATGGAGCCGGTGGCCACGTGGGTCGTCGACAGCGGGAACCCCAGGTGGCTGGAGGTGAGAATCACCGCGGCCGAAGAGCTTTCGGCGGCCATGCCCTGCGGTGAGGAGATCTCGACGAGGCCCTTGCCGAGGGTGCGGATGATCCGCCAGCCGCCCATGTAGGTGCCGAGGGCGATCGAGGAGGCGCAAGCGATCTTCACCCACCATGGGATCGACCCCAGGTCGGTCCACTCGCCGGTGGCGATGAGGGCCAGGGTGATGACGCCCATCGTCTTCTGGGCGTCGTTGGTGCCGTGCGCGAGCGAGACGAGGGAGGCGGTGCCGATCTGGCCCCACCGGAACCCGCCCTCCTTGAAGCGCTCGCCGATGCCCGCGGTGATCCGGTACACGAGCCAGGTGCCGCACATCGCGACGAAGCCGGCGATGAAGGGCGAGGCCAGCGCCGGCAGGATCACCTTGCCGACGACGCCGTCGAGCTTGCTGCCGTCGCCCATCCAGTTGACGCCGCCGAACCCGAGGGCCGCGATGCCGGAGCCGATGAGCCCGCCGAAGAGGGCGTGGCTCGAACTCGACGGGAGGCCGAGCAGCCAGGTGAGCAGGTTCCACACGATGCCGCCGATCAGCCCGGCGAACACGATGAGGAGCAGAAATCCGCCTCCGTCCGCGATGAGTTCGGGGTTCGGGGCGCCGGAGTGGTCCTGAATCTTGATGACCGCGTTCGTCACCGTGAGGGCGACCTCGACCGATAGGAACGCGCCGACGAGGTTGAGGATCGCCGACAGGATGACGGCGGTCTTCGGCTTGAGCGCACCGGTGGCGATCGAGGTCGCCATGGCGTTGGCGGTGTCGTGGAAGCCGTTGGTGAAGTCGAACGCCAGGGCCGTCGCGACGACCAGCCCCAACACGATGAAGGTGATGTCCACGGCGAACATCCTGGCCCCGCTTCGGGGCCCCGACATCCCGCCGCACAGGGTCATTTGCACCATTCGGCACTGCGACGAGCACCGTTGCCGGAGTGGTTCCTTCGGAGTTCACCGACAATTCATGCGGAGCCGGGTCGGTGACCTAACGCGAGTCAGGCCCGTCGTCGCGCACCGGCCAGCCCGCCTCCCGCAGGAGCCGGCAGACGCGCGCGATCTCCTCGTTGCTCGGCAGCTGGTCGGTGATCCGCAGGTAGCCGACGGCCACGTCGAGGCGGTCGGCGGGCACGAGGCCGCCGGCCACGAGGCGCTCGCCGAGCTCCCGGGTCTCGTCGTCGGACAGGCGACGGCCCAGGAGCGCGACCAACGGCAGGTAGTGCCGCTCGGGGATGCCGTGGGGGTACCCCGTGCGCAGCCAGGCGACGATGCGCTGCAGTCGGGTGATCACGTCGGCTCCGGTGGCCGCGGCAGCGCCCCGCGGGCGGGGGCTACTTCTCCACCAGGGTGGGAACGATGTGCTCGAAGCTCACCGCGTACCCGAAACCGCTGGAGACGATGATGAGGATGCCGAGCGCGATCGCGCACAGCACGAGCCCGAAGCACAGCATGGACAACGCGGTGCCGGCCGGGTGGTGGGCGCCGTCCGGCCCCTCGCCGTGGCCGTAGGCCAGGGCGCGCATGCCGATGGCGAACAGCGCGGGCAGGCCGGCGCCGATGACGAGCCCGAGGCCGAGGACCTGGACGATGGACGAGGCGAACAGGGACAACATCGTGAATCGTCCTCTCAGCGGCCCGTGGGGGCTTCGTGGGTCGTGGTCTCGGTGGAGTCGGGGCCGTCACCGGCTCCGACCGCGGCGCGGGTCTCGTCCCACTCGTCGTTGACGTTGCCGGCGTTGACCGGCTTGAGGTTGGCGTGCCAGACCATGTAGCCGGCCAGCGCGCACAGGATCGCGAAGATGACCATGGGGCCGGCGAGGCCGCCGATCGTGTTGCCGATGAGGAACATCACCGCGCCGACGAGGCCCGCGGCGGGCAGTGTGATGAGCCAGGCGAGCATCATCCGGGCGGCGACGCCCCAGCGCACCTCGGCGCCCTTTCGGCCGAGTCCGGTGCCGAGGATGGAGCCGGTGGCCACGTGGGTGGTCGACAGCGCGAAGCCGAGGTGGCTGGAGGTGAGGATGACGGCGGCGGAGGAGCTTTCGGCGGCCATGCCCTGCGGTGAGGAGATCTCGACGAGGCCCTTGCCGAGGGTGCGGATGATCCGCCAGCCGCCCATGTAGGTGCCGAGGGCAATCGCCAGGGCGCAGGCGACCTTGACCCAGAACGGCACGCTGTGGGTGTCGGTCCAGGAGCCGGAGGCGATCAGGGCCAGGGTGATGACGCCCATCGTCTTCTGCGCGTCGTTGGTGCCGTGCGCGAGCGAGACGAGGGAGGCGGTGCCGATCTGACCCCAGCGGAAGCCGCCCTCCTTGAAGCGCTCGCCGATGCCGGCGGTGATCCGGTAGACGAGCCAGGTGCCGCACATCGCGACGATCGCGGCGATGACGGGCGAGGCGAGCGCCGGCAGGATGACCTTGCCGACGACGCCGTCGAGCTTGCTGCCGTCGCCCATCCAGTTGACGCCACCGAAGCCGAGGGCCGCGATGGCGGAGCCGACGAGGCCGCCGAAGAGGGCGTGGCTCGAGCTCGACGGGAGTCCGAGCAGCCAGGTGAGCAGGTTCCACACGATGCCGCCGATGAGGCCGGCGAAGACGATGAGGAGCAGGAACTGCCCGCCTCCGGCGAGCAGTTCTGCGCGGGGGGCGCCGCTCTTGTCCTGGATGCGCACGACCGCGTTGGTGACGGTGAGCGCGACCTCCACGGACAGGAAGGCCCCGACGAGGTTGAGGATCGCCGACAAGGTGACGGCGACCTTGGGCTTGAGGGCACCGGTCGCGATCGAGGTTGCCATCGCGTTGGCGGTGTCGTGGAAGCCGTTGGTGAAGTCGAACGCCAGCGCCGTCACGACGACGAGCACCAGCACGAGGAAGGTGATGTCCACCTCTTTATGATTGCGCGTCCGAACGGGTCCGGTTAGCGAGAGGGCCCATCGTGAGACGGTTTTCTTGCGCGAAAGTTCGGCCTAGACTCAGTTCACCTACGCGTCACCGGCTCCCCGGCCGGAGCGCGGGCTCGAGCGCGGTGCTGAGCACGGATCACCCCGGTCAGGGCGCTCCCGGCGAGCGAATGCAGCCGGGCGAGCGGGCCGTCTCCGAGCCCATGGCCTGCGGCATCGATGGTAGTGGCAGGTGCATTCGAGGTGAACCGCAGGCATGTTGGTGCCAGCACGTCAGATGCCCGATTAAGTCCGATCGGAGACGGCGCGGCCGGGTGCCGCCGTGCTGGCACCCGGCCGCGCGGGGTCCGTACGGTCAGGAACCCTGTCGTTCTGCGAGGGTCGCCTGCATGTCCTGGCGCGTTCCGTTGCGCACGATCGTCAGCTTCACCTGGCTGTCGACGTCGCGCTCGCGGACCTGGGCGACGAGCCCCTCCCAGCCGTCGACGGGCTCGTCGTCGATCGCGACGACGGCATCGCCGGGCTGCAGCCCGATCTGGGCGGCCGGGCTGCCGGGGGTCACCCGCTCGATGATCGCGGCCGCGCGCTGGGCGTCGCCGTCGCGCACGTACCCGCCGCGCCCGGTGAGCCCGATGTACGGGTGACGCACGGTGCCCGACGAGAGGATCTGGGCGCTCACCGAGCGGGCCTCGTTGACCGGGATCGCGAAGCCGATGCCGATGTTGCCGCCGTCCTGGGAGGTCTGGGCGATCGAGGAGTTGATGCCGACCAGCTGCCCGGAGGAGTTGACGAGCGCGCCGCCGGAGTTGCCCGGGTTGATCGCGGCCGAGGTCTGGATCGCGTTCGTCACGACGTACTCGCCGCCGCTGCCGAGCGGGCTGTCGCCGCCGCCGGCCGCCTGGGTGGTGACCGGCCGGTTCAGCGCGCTGACGATGCCGGTGGTCACGGTGCCGGCGAGCCCGAGCGGGTTGCCTACGGCCATGACCGGCGAGCCGACCTGCAGCTGACTGTCGTTGCCCATGGTGATCGGGGTGAGGTCGCCGGGGGCGTCGTCGAGCTTGAGCACGGCGAGGTCGGTGCTGGGATCGGTGCCGACGACCGAGGCCCGATAGGCGCGCTTGTCGTTGAGCGTGACGAGGATGGCCGAGCCACCGCCGCTGCCCGCGGCGACGACGTGGTTGTTCGTGACGATGTGGCCCTCGGCGTCGAGGATGACGCCCGAGCCCTGGCCGCCCTGCCCGGTGTTCGACCCGATGGTGATGGAGACGACGCTCGGCGCGACCGCCGCGGCCGTCGCGACCCAGTCGGGCGCCGAGGCGTTCGCCTGCTGCACCGGCGGGTTGCCCGCGGGCCAGCGCTGCGCCCCGCTCGCTGAGTTGGCCGCCTGGTCCGAGGAGGTGGCCGGGGCCAGCAGGTACGCG
>NZ_BCNQ01000081.1 GCF_001515525.1 Piscicoccus intestinalis NBRC 104926
GGCTGGCCGCGGCGCTGGGCATCGGCATGCTCGCGCTCACCGTCCCGCGGGTCCTGCCGCCGGGGGCGCTGCGGATGGCGCGGGGTCTGCCCAGCGTCGTCCTGGCCCGCGGCCTGTTCACGGCGGCCTTCAACGGGGCCGTGTCGTTCGTGCCGCTGTGGCTCGTGACCCACCGCGGGATGAGCACGGCCGCAGGGGGTCTCGTGCTCGCCTTCGCGTCGCTCGGGTGGGCGCTGGGCGCGTGGATCCAGGGGCGGGACCGGCTCCGGGAGTCGGGTGAGCGGCTCGTCGTGGCGGGCGCGCTGTGCGTCGTCGCCGGGGTCGCGGGGTACGGGCTACTCGCCGCGCTCACCGCGCCGCCGGCCCTGGCCGTGCTGGCCGGGGCGGTGCTCGGGCTCGGAATGGGCATGGGCACGACCTCGCAGGCGGTGCTGACGCTGCGCATCGCTCCGGTGCGCGAGCACGCGGCGGCCTCGTCGGGGCTCACTCTCGCCGACACTCTCGGATCGGCCGTCGGCATCAGCCTCACCGGCGCGGTCTACGCCTCGCTGGCGCACCGGCCCGCCGACGTGGCCTTCCCGGCGGTGTGGGCCGCGGCCACGGCCTGCGCCCTGCTCGGGCTCCTCGCCGCAGCGCGGGTTCGCGGGCGCTGACGGCTCAGCGAGCGATGACGTGGCCGGCGGCCGTCGACAGCCGCCACCACGGCCCGTGCCGGTAAAGCACCGGCGGCGTGCGCACCGTCGATGCCGGTGTCGAGGCCTCGTCGCGGGGCAGGAAGCCGAGCGCGTGGGCGCCGAACGCGAGCCCGGCGGGTCCGCCCGCGAGGTCAGGAGCCGGCCGGGTCCAGACGCGACGGCGCAGCTCGTCGACGGCCAGTGCGCCGGCCAGCGGGGGGCCGCCGGCCTGGCCACCGGCTCCGGTCGCGATCTCGGCGATGCCGGCCTCGGCGATCGCGCGCACCGCCTCGATGTCGAGCAGGCCCAACGCTTCCCAGCCGGTGCGGGGCGGTGCGTGGCCGGCCCAGGGTGCGAAGACCTGCACCGGCGGGATCGCGAGGTCGAGATCGCCGGTGCGACGCATCCGGGCGAGGCGGTCCGAGACCGACTCCAGGGAGACGACGACGTCGACGCTCGCGTCGGCCGGGGGCTCCTCGGCGCTCGCCGCATCGGGGGCCGAGGGGCGCTCGGCCGCGCCCACGCCGACCACCCGCAGACCGAGCACTCCCCCGGCGCCGAGCAGCCCGGCTCCGGGAACGAGCCGCACGGTGAGCAGCAGCACCGAGCCGTGTGCGGTGAGCCGCACGGCGCCCTCGGGGTCGGCCGTCTTGGCGCGACCGATGAACGTGTCGAGGTCGGCGACATCGAAGGCGTCGAGCAGCCGCACGTGCCCGGGCGACTCGCTCATCGGGCACCCCCCGCGGCGCCGCGGGCCGAGCGGCCCAGGGCGAGGGGCTCGCCGGCCATGCGTTCCAGGCCGCTGCGTTCCTGGGGCGTGGCCCGCCGGGTAGCGCCGGTCTTCGCGTCGTACCAGACCATCGTCGTCGCGGCGCGGGCGTACACGGTGTCGCCGAGGTCCTCCGGGTCGCGGATGAGGTAGTGCAGCTCGAAGCTGGCGCCGCCGATCCGTCCGGCCCAGACGTCGACGACCACGCCCTGGGGCCGGAAGGCCAGGGGCGCAAGGTAGTCGATCTCGGCGCGCGCGACGAGGGCCCCGGTGTTGTTCAGCTCGTTGTCGAGGTCGAGGGTGCGCACGAGGGCCGCGATCCGGGCGTCCTCCATGAGACGCAGGAACAGCGCGTTGTTGACGTGCGCGTAGGCGTCCATGTCGGACCAGCGCAGGGCCACGGGCACGCTGACGGCACCGGGTGGAGGGGTGGACATAATCCGCATCATCGCAGGCGGGTCCGCCCGCGCTACTCTCGGGCGGGTGAGTGACACCCCACGCGTGCCGACGCCCGACGACCCGGACTTCGACGCCATCGGCGATCTGCTCGAGGTGCTCGACCTGCGCGCGGAGGGCCCGGACGCGTTCCTCGGCCGCAGTCAGCCGCAGCCGCACGGCCGGGTGTTCGGCGGCCAGGTGCTCTCCCAGGCGATGGTCGCCGCGGGCCGCACCCTGCCCGACGACGCGCCGCGGCACATCCACTCGATGCACGGGTACTTCCTGCGCCCCGGCGACGCGACCGCGCCGATCCACTTCCAGGTGGAGCGGCTGCGGGACGGGCGCTCGTTCTCCGCGCGCCGGGTGCACGCGCTGCAGGACGACCGGCCGATCCTCGCGATGTCCGCGTCGTTCCAGACCGCCGACGAGGGCTTGGACCACCAGGACGAGATGCCGGACGTGCCCGCGCCCGAGGACCTGCCGGCCGTCGGCGAACTGCTCGCCGACGTCTCCGACGGTCCCGCGAAGAAGTGGGTCGAGCGGCGCGCCATCGACATCCGCCACGTCGAGGGGCCGATCTATCTGTCTCCAGCTCCGGATCGCGTGGCCCGACAGAATGTGTGGATCCGCGCCGCCGGGTCGCTGCCCGACGACCCCCTCATCCACGCCGCCGTGCTCGCGTACGCCTCGGACTACACGCTGCTGGAGCCGGTGCTGCGCCGGCACGGCATCACGTGGATCGACCCGCGGCTGCGGCCGGCCAGCCTCGACCACTCGATGTGGTTCCATCGCCCGATCCGCGCCGACGACTGGCTGCTGTACTCCCAGTCGTCGCCGTCGGCCACGAGCGGCCGCGGCCTGGGCATCGGGCGCATGTTCTCCCGCGACGGCGTGCTCCTGGCCAGCGTTGCCCAGGAAGGCATGCTCCGCCTCAAGGGCCGATGACCACCCCACCCCCACCGCCAACGACCCTGAGAACTGCGCGTCGTGGTCAGAACTGCGGTCCGTGTCGCAGTCCTCACCACGACACGCAGTCGTGAGGGTCTGGGGCTAGCCCGAACTGGGGTTGACCCCGGCTTGTGGCGCAGGTCGATGGGGATGGGCTCGAGCCGAAAGGAACGACGATGAGCATTCAGGATCGGGTCGGCGGACAGGGCCGCGAACGGCCTCCGCTGCGGTGCCCGCTGTGCGGGTGCATGGAATTCCAGCGCGAGCAGTCGCGGCAGGACTCCCGGTGGGGTTTCACCAGCCACCGCATGACGCTAATGATCTGCCAGCAGTGTCGGTTCGTGCTCAGCTTCTACGACCGGCATTCGATCTTCGACTTCGACTGAGCAGCCCACCCCCGAACTGAGAACTGCGTGTCGCGGTCAGACCTGCGGCACGAACCGCAGTTCCGACCACGACACGCAGTTTTCAGGGTCGTTGGGTGGTAAGGAGTCGTCGGGGGTTAAGGGTCGCTCTCAGTCGCGGGTGAGCTTGCGGTGGGTCACGCGGTGCGGGCGAGCCGCCTCCTCGCCGAGGCGCTCGATCTTGTTCTTCTCGTAGGCCTCGAAGTTGCCCTCGAACCAGTACCAGGCCGCCGGGTTCTCGTCGGTTCCCTCGTAGGCGAGGATGTGCGTCGCCACGCGGTCGAGGAACCACCGGTCGTGGCTGATGACCACGGCGCAGCCCGGGAAGTCCAGCAGCGCGTTCTCCAGCGAACCGAGGGTCTCGACGTCGAGGTCGTTGGTCGGCTCGTCGAGCAGCAGCAGGTTGCCGCCCTGCTTGAGGGTCAACGCGAGGTTGAGACGGTTGCGCTCGCCGCCGGAGAGCACCCCGGCCTTCTTCTGCTGGTCCGGGCCCTTGAACCCGAACTGGCTCACGTAGGCGCGCGAGGGGATCTCCACCTGCCCGACCTGGATGTGGTCGAGCCCGTCGGAGACGACCTCCCACAGCGTCTTGTTCGCCTCCAACCCCTCGCGGGACTGGTCGACGTAGCTGATCTTGACGGTCTCACCGATCTTCACCGAGCCCGAGTCGGGCTCCTCGAGGCCGACGATGGTCTTGAACAGCGTCGTCTTGCCGACGCCGTTGGGGCCGATGACGCCGACGATGCCGTTGCGCGGCAGCGTGAAGCTCAGGTCGTCGATGAGCACGCGGTCGCCGAAGCCCTTGGTGAGGCCGTTGACCTCGATGACCGTGCTGCCCAGCCGCGGTCCCGGCGGAATCTGGATCTCCTCGAAGTCGAGCTTGCGGGTGCGCTCGGCCTCCGCCGCCATCTCCTCGTACCGGGCCAGCCGCGACTTGCTCTTGGCCTGCCGGCCCTTGGCGTTGGAGCGCACCCACTCGAGCTCGTCCTTGAGGCGCTTCTGCAGCTTGGCGTCCTTCTTGCCCTGCACCTGGAGGCGGGCCGCCTTCTTCTCCAGGTACGTCGAGTAGTTGCCCTCGTAGGGGTACAGCCGGCCACGGTCGACCTCGGCGATCCAGCCGGCGACGTTGTCGAGGAAGTACCGGTCGTGGGTCACGGCGAGTACCGTGCCGGGGTAGCTGGCGAGGAACTGCTCGAGCCACTGCACCGACTCCGCGTCGAGGTGGTTGGTCGGCTCGTCGAGCAGCAGCAGGTCGGGCTTGCTCAGCAGCAGCTTGCACAGGGCGACCCGGCGGCGTTCACCGCCGGAGAGCACCGAGACGTCGGCGTCGCCGGGCGGGCAGCGCAGCGCGTCCATCGCCTGCTCGAGCTGGGAGTCCAGGTCCCAGGCGTCGGCGTGGTCGATGGCCTCCTGCAGGGTGCCCATCTCAGCCATGAGCTTGTCGAAGTCGGCGTCCGGATCGGCCATCTCGGCCGAGATCTCGTTGAACCGGTCGACCTTGGCCTTGATGTCGCCGAGGCCCTCCTCCACGTTGCCGAGCACGGTCTTGGTCTCGTCGAGCGGCGGCTCCTGCTGCAGGATGCCGACGCTGTATCCGGGCGAGAGCCTCGCCTCGCCGTTCGAGGGCTGGTCGAGCCCGGCCATGATCTTCAGAATGGTGGATTTACCCGCGCCGTTCGGTCCGACGACGCCGATCTTCGCACCCGGGTAGAACGACATCGACACGTCATCGAGGATCAGCTTGTCGCCGACCGCCTTGCGCGCCTTGGTCATGGTGTAGATGAACTCGGCCATGGTTCGCAAGGCTATCCGGCGCCCCGCCCCTGGACCGAATCCGCCGAGCCGGGGTGAGCCGGGTGGCCACCGATCGTACGGACCGGCGGCCACCCGCTCGGAGACGGTCCGCGACCGGCTCACCCGGCGATCGGCCGGGAGTCCGCGTCGGGTTCGGGGCGCGCGATCTGCAGCGCCACGGGTTCGCGAGCCGCGTCGCCGTTGCGCGGCCCGGCTCCGGTCGCCGGCGCGGGTTCGGCGGTCGTGTGCGGCAGCCCGAACGGCATGCGCTTGGAGAAGTCGGCGTTCCCGCGCCTCAGGTCGTGGCCGATGCTCGTGGCCTCGACGGTGACCTTGGTGCCGCGCTTGTCGCCGCTGCTCCACTGCTGCACCCGCAGCTGCCCGAAGATGATCAGCGGCTGCGACTTGCGCACGCTCGAGCCGGCGTGCAACGCGAGCTGCCGAAACGCCACGACGTCGTAGAAGTTCGAGTCGCCGTTGACGAACTCGTTGCTGCCCGGCCGGCGCCGGCGCGGTGTCGAGGCGAGCCGGAAGGTGACGAACGGGTCGCCGGAGCTCGTCGTTCGCAACACCGGTTCGTCGACCACATTGCCGAGGATCGTCACGTAGGTCTCGTTCATCGGTAGTTCCCTTTCGCTCCACGGCCCGAACGGTCCTCCGCTCCTTCGTCGGGGTCGAGCCGTCCAGACCAGGCTCGCCGCGGAGGCGGGCCGGCACCAGAGCCGCCGAGCAGCCTGTGGATATCGGCAGACGCCGAACGAGCCTGTGGATGGAATCGGGTATCGGCCCGACCGCCGCCGGGTCAGGCCTCGATCGCGGCGTCGAGGTGCTCGCGGGTCGCGCGGTGCCGGGTGAGCACGGCGTCGACGGGCGCGAGGAGTTGACGGTCGGCGACCTCGCCGATCCGGTCGCGCAGCCGCAGGGAGATGACCCGCATGCGCCGGCGGGCCTCGGCCGCGGCCAGCACCCGCGAGAGCAGCGCGAGCAGCACCCCGCCGAGCAGGCCACCGACGGCCAGCAGGGTCGGCACCGGCAGGTACCACAGCGTCGGCGTCTCGGGCACCGGCAGCTGCAGCCACCCCATCGCGGCCAGTGCGGTCAGCCACAGCACCCCAGCGACGGCAGCGATCGCGAGCACCCACTGCAGCGCGCCGACGACCGACCACCACAGCGGCCGGCGCAGGTGCAGCGACGCCCCGAGGATCGCCTGGTCGAGGGAGTCGGCCAATCGCGTCGACTCCGGCTCCGCGGCCTGCTCGACCGCGTCCGCCCACGGCCGCGGAAGCCCTTGCGCCGCAGTGGAACCGAGCCGACGCGTGACGACGTCGACGGCGGCCCGCGCGGCCGGGGTCGGTTGCGGCAGCGACGAGCGCTGCACGAGCCGCTCGAGTTCGGCGGAGGCCTCGTAGCCGTCCTTGCGGTCGCGGGCCGCGTCCAGCCGCAGGCGCTTGAGGGGGTCCGGGCGCAGCCGGCGGGCCCAGCGGGTGAACGGCCAGCCGGTGCTCGCGAGCGCGCGGCGGCGGTGATCGGCGGCGACCGACGCGAGCACCACGGGCACCCCGGCGCTGTCGGCGAGGGCGTCGATGAGGTCGGCGCTCGGCCGCTCCCCCACGCTCGATTCGGAATCGGCGACGTGCCGGCGCAGCCCGGCCGCGGCCTCGCCCACGTCGCCGAGCAGCCGCAGCCGCGTGGCCTCGGCCGCCGCGACCGCCTCCGTGAGCGCGGCGAACAGCTCGGTCAGTCCGGCTCCGGTGGCCGCGGAGACCCCGAGCACCTCGACGTCGGACATGCCGTCCGCGGCGAGCAGCCGGCGCAGGTCCTGCAGGCACTCCTTCGCCTCGACGTCGCCGAGCCGGTCGATCTGGTTGAGCACGACGAGCGTCACCGCCTCGTGATGCCGTGCCTTGCCGAGGTATTCGTCGTGGAGCCGGGCGTCGGCGTATTTCTGCGGGTCGGTGACCCATACGAACACGTCGGTCATGGCCAGCACCCGGTCGGCCTCCGCGCGGTGCGCCGCCCGGGTGGAGTCGATGTCGGGCAAATCGAGCAGCACGAGCCCGTCGGGATTGCCGACCGCCCGCTCACCGCGCTCGCGTCGCCCGAACCACCGCGGGCGACCCTCGCGCGAGCCGTCGCCAGTCTCCTGGCCGGCTGTCCCTGAGGCAGCGGACGCCCCCGGCCCTCCGCCCGGTTCGACCTGGTGCCGGTCGCGCACGCGCAGCCAGTCGAGCAACTCGGTCGCGGGTTCCTCGCCCCAGACCGCCGCGCTCGTGCGGCTGGTCGTCGGGCGCAGGTGCCCCGACCGGGCCACTTCCTGCCCCACGAGGGCGTTGAACAGGCTCGACTTGCCGCTGCCGGTGGCGCCCGCGAGCGCGACGACGGTGTGCGCACCCGACAGCACGAGCCGCTCGGTGGCGCGCCCCAGCACGCCCTCGGCCTCGCGCACCTGGCTGGCCGGCAGGTAGTCGGAGCCCTCGGCGATCGCCGCTCGCAGCTCGTCGGCGGCCGTTCGCAGGGCGTCCGCGGTGTCGCGACGACCCGATCGACCGGCGCGCCCCGACCGACCGGCCCGACCAGCCGACCCAGCCGACCCGGCCGGCACTGAGCGTCGCCGGTCGCCCTGCCGTTCGTCGCCAGACCCGCCGGGCTCCCGACCGGCCCGCGAATCGGTCTGCGGCGTACGGGCGCTCATCGGGCGGCTCGCAGGTCACGGGCGGCCTCGTCGAGCTCCGCCGCCTGCTCGGGTCGCACGTTGGCCCGCGCGACGAGCTCCCGGAGCCGGTCCGCCTCCTCGTCGTAGAGCGCCTGCGTGCGCTCGAGCAGCTGCGCGCGGGCCTTGGCGGCGAGGGTGCGCACGGCCTGGTCGCCGAAGACCGCCTCCAGGAGCCGCTGGGCGAGCACGGCCGAGCCGCCGGCGATGCCGACCTCGGCGCCGCCGAGGGTGCCCATGGTGTGGCTGAAGACGACGAGCATGAGCACGACGCCGACGGCGTTGACGCCCATCGACAGCACGCGGGCGGTCGTGCGCCGGTCTTTGCCCTCCGAGCGCACGAGGTCGAGGATGTCGCTCTGCCATTCGCGCACGAGGGTCTCGGCGCGCTCGGGCAGGTCGGGCGAGACGGCCCCGATCTCAGGCGCGACGGCCGGCACCCGCGAGCGGCCCGGCTCCGTCGAATCGGCCTGCGCCGCAGGCTGGGTCACGAGCAGGTCCTCGGAGCCGGGCACGGCCCGCCAGCGGCGCGCGACCTCGAGCCCGGCGCCCTCGGCGTGCGCGACGAGCAGCTGGGCCACGCCGGACTGCAGCGCCTCCCCGAGTTCGGTGGCGGGCGCGGGCCGTCCGGTGATCGCGGCGGTGATCCGGTCGCGCAGCCGGCCGAAGCCGACCTCGATCTGTTTGAGGAACTCGCCGGTGCCGACGAACTCCTGCCAGCGGGCGAGCACCTCGCCGCGCAGCAGGCGCCCGTCGCTCATGCCGGCCGAGACCTCGTGCAGGGCGCTGCCGTAGGCGCTGGTGACGATGTCGTCGAGCTGGGAGGCGGTCTCGACCTGTTCGGCGCTGGCCCGGGCGAGTCCCTCGACGCGCCGGTCCATCGAGTCGAGCGCCCCGGCGAGTGTGCGGCGCACGACGACCCCGCGCGCCCGGGCGTCTTCCCCGAGCCGGGCCAGCCAGTCCCGCAGCGGCGCGACCTGCTCGTCGGGCAGCATGCCGTCGGAGCCCAGGGCCGACTCGGTGACGGTGAACACCGGTGCGTCGCGCAGCCCCTCGGCGACGAGCATGTCCTTGAGGTGCGCGGAGATCTCGCGCTCGGCGCCCGGCGGCACGCGGTCGAGCACGACGGAGACGGAGGTGCCGCGCTCGACCGACTGGCGCAGCAGGTCCCACGGCACCGCGTCGGCGTAGCGGGCGGCGGTCGTCACGAAGACCCACAGGTCCGCGGCTGCGAGCAGCTGCCGGGCCAGGTTGCGGTTGGCGGCGACCACCGAGTCGATGTCCGGGGCGTCGAGCACCGCCACCCCCGGGGGCAGGGTGTCGACGCTGACAAGGCGCAGCGCCGAGGGGTCTTCGAGACCCGCCTCCCCCTCGTGCCCGCTGATCCGGTTGAGGTTGGGCAGGATCCGCGGGGTCGTGAACCAGCGCTCGTCGTCGGGGTGGTGCACGAGCACGCAGGAGCGGGTCGTCGGGCGCAGCACGCCGCTGCGCGAGACGCGGCGGGCGAGGATCGAGTTGACCAGAGTCGACTTTCCCGCCCCCGTGGAGCCCCCGACGACCGCGAGCAGCGGGGCGTCGATGTCGACCAGACGCGGGATGACGTAGTCGTCGAGCTGAGCCAGCAGCGCGCGGCGCTCGGAACGCGCCTCGTCGGCGCCGCCGACGGAGAGGGGGAAGGCCGCCTGATCGACGCGGTCCCGCAGCGCGGTGACGGCGGCGAGCAGCGCGCCCACCTCAGACGACTCGGTCACCGCACCATCCTCGCCCGCAGTCCGGGCCGATGCCAACCGGCCTCGCCCACGTCAGGGCGCGAGCACGCCTGGATGTGACGTATTCCACGCGGTATCGCGTCGATTCACGTGCGGACCCTAGATGGCCAGCCCCCCGACGAGCCGGTCGTCGGCCAACCGCCGCACCCGGGCCGCGCTGACCTCGCGTCCGGCGAGGAGCAGCACCGCGACGTGCTGAATCACGGGCCACATCTGTTCCAGCTCGGCCTGCCAGGCCGCGCCGACCCCGGGCAGCCACCCCCACTCGTCGGTCGAACCGGTCCGCCGCAACACGGTGGCCACCTCGAACTGGGCAGCCCCGAGCGTCGACGCGTCACCCGGATGCGCGCACATGGCCTCGGTGAGGCGGGTCGGGCTCACGCCGTTCTCCCCCGCGAGATCGCCGCGACGCCGGGCCGCAGCCCACACGCCGGCGTACGCGATGAACGGCCGCGCGGAATCAGGACCCTCGCTCCACTGCAACTGCCGGCCCGGCGCGACGAGGCCGTCCGTCCATCCCCGCAAGGCCGACGCCACCGCGCGTCCCGCGGTGCGGTACGCCTCCGACACACGCTCATCCACACCGATCACAGCCACCCCGTCAGCACATCGACATCCTGTCTCCCGCCGGTCGCGGGCCCCTGCGCGCGCCACCATCCGTGGTGCGCGACCCCGTCGTGCCCCCGGATCCCCCCGAATCCCGTGGACTGCCCGACGCTCCCCCGCCACGTGCGAGGGCCGGCCGCGTGGCGCACCGCATGCGAGTCTAACGAGCGTCCAACTTGGCCGGTGGCGACTTGTCGACAACCATCGACGACCCCGCCGCGACCTCACGCGCACCACCTGAGCGGAGCCTGTGCGCGGCGGCGCGCCGCGGGCCTCACCTACACTCGTGCTACGGCCTCCGGGCCGGATGCCCTCGTAGCTCAGCTGGATAGAGCAAGAGCCTTCTAATCTCTAGGTCGCACGTTCGAGTCGTGCCGGGGGCGCCACAGAAGATCTCTGAGCTGCGCAAACGCGCATGACTGGGCATTTCGCCCTCGCCCTTTGCGGCCGTGCCGCGTGGCCGCCGAAGACGATGGGAGTTTTGCCGCGTCGTCGCGGCAGATTTCCCACTATCTTTCGGGGCCTCCTTCGGAACCGACCGAGCCACCCCGACCCGCGACCTCAGGCTCTCCGCGCCTTCCCGAACGCGGCGCGATCAGTCGCCCCGGGTGCGCAATCGCCGCCCGAGCGCCACCAGCCCGACGCGATGCCAGATATCTGCATGACCGTGCCATTACTGGTCATTTACCTTCAGCTGACTCTCCCGCGGCCGAATTGTGATCCGGCGGACAGCCGCCCACGCACGGACTCCTCGCCGAATCTCGCCCCGGAGCCCGTGACCACCCCTGACCCACCCCGCCCGGTGACCGCCGGGCGGGCCTGAGCGAGGAAGGCTCGGCAAGGGCGAGAGCGGGAGCACCATACCGCCGCGCACGCGGCTCGGGGCGAAGCAGCCATGCGGAGGACCGGAAACCTCCAGCCCGACAGGCCCACTTCCGCAGGCGGTTCCGGATCGACCTCACCATGCGCAGACTCCTTGTCGCGGCGATGGCCGCCGCCCTCATCAGCCCTGTCGCCGCCACGACCGCGGCCGCGGCACAGTCTCCCGCCGTCGCGAGCGCGGCCCTGGCCACGACCGCCGTCCCCGCGCGAACGCTCCCGCTGAAGAGCCTCGCCGAGCAGCGCACCGCCGCCCTCGCGGTGGCCGCCCGCTACGCCGCGCAGGCCCCGAACCTGAGCTGGCAGCAGAAGTCCCGCAACGCCGACGACCTCGCCACGCGCCTGCGGCTGCCGAACATCGGTGTGGCCGAACGCGCCCTGGCGATCGGCAAGACCCAGCTGGGCACGACGTACCTCTACGGCGGGTCGACGCCGCGCGGCTTCGACTGCTCCGGGCTGACCCAGTTCGCGTTCGCCAAGGCCGGCGCCACCCTGCCGCGCACCGCTGCCCAACAGCGCCGTGCGACGCGAGTCGTCACCTCCCCGCGGGTCGGCGACCTCGTCTTCATCGGCGGCCGCACGCCCTACCACGTGGGCATCTACGTCGGGAACAACCGGATGCTGCACTCCCCCCGCCCCGGCAAGGCCGTGCAGATCGCGACGATCTGGACGACGGCCACCTACGGCCGCGTCTGAGCCGGCTCCCAAAGCGCGCTCCGCCGAGTGTTGCGCTCACAGCTCGGGGTTGCGGCCGCAGTCGCAACCCGAGCACTCACCGCAACACCCAGGATGCGGACGGCCGCCACCCGCGAGGCCACCGGCTCAGGGCAGGGCCGCGCGCGCCCGGGTGAGGGAGTCGAGCAGGATGCGCTCCTCGTACAGCGCGTCGGACCCGGCGGTGCCGTGCGACATCCGCACGCGCAGCATGGCCAGGTCGCTGGCCTCGTCCTGGAAGGCGACCATCGCCCGCTGCGCCGGCCGGCCGCCCGCGCGTTGTGCCCAGTGCCGGGCGTCGCGGCGGGCAGCAGTGGACCCGAGCATGCGCACCTCGCCGGGGGTGAGCCACCCGTAGGACTGGTACATCGACAGGGTGGCGCCGATCATCCGGGCCTCGCGCCGCCGCTCCCACGTGACGAACGCGATGGCCCCGAGGAAGATCGGCACCTGCAGCAGCAGGTAGGAGCTCCAGAAGCCCTCGATGCCGGCGACGGCGGAGAGGTTCCACAGGCCGTGCAGGAACATCGCGAGCAGCAGTCCGGCGATCGGCGCGATCCAGCGCAGCACCCCGCGGGCACGTGTCACGGCGACCCCGATCCCGACTCCGGTCCACATGGTGAACAGCGGGTGGGCGAACGGCCCGAGGAGCCCGCGGATGACGAACAGGCCGACGAGGCCCTGCGCCCCGAACTCGGCGTACGCCCGCCCCAGGTAGAGGATGTTCTCCGCGAAAGCGAACCCGGCGGCGCTGAGGCCGGCGTAGACGATGCCGTCGATGACGCCGTCGAACTCCTCGCGGCGCAGCCACAGGATGAGCAGCACCGCCATCGCCTTGAGCGACTCCTCGACCACGGGCGCGACCATGACCGCCGCCACCGACTCGGCGTCGACCCCGACGTTGGCCAGCACGATGATCGACCCGGTGTTGAGCACGATCGAGACGGCGGTCGCGACGAACGCGCCCCAGCAGAACGCGAAGACGAGATGGCTCGTCGGTTCGGCCTCCAGGCGGTCGAGCCACAGCAGCGCGGGCACGACGATGCCGACGGGCAGCGCGGCGAACAGCACCCCGAGGAGGGCGGCCTGGGCCCCGACCTCGATCCCGATCGCGACCGAGAGCAGCAGCGCACCGGCGGTGAACAGCACGAGCAGGGCGGTGCCGAGGAGAAAGCGGCGCAACCATGGTCGGTGGGTGACGTTGATCGGAGCCGGGCGTGCGGCCCCGGGCGGGCTGCCGGGCATCGTGCTCAGGTGTCCCCTCCGCTGGCTGGTCGACCCGCTCGTGTCGAACGACTCGGGGCCCATTATGGCCCGCACCGTAGAGTGTGCCGGGTGAGCAACTCTGGCGGACGGGCACTGACGGATCGCATCGTATGGATCGACTGCGAGATGACCGGACTCTCGCTCGAACACGACGCGCTCATCGAAGTCGCCGCGCTCGTCACCGATTTCGAGCTCAACCAACTCGGAGACGGTGTCGACGTCGTCATCGCCCCGCCGGCCGAGGCGCTGGAGCAGATGGGTGACTTCGTGCGCCGCATGCACACGACGTCCGGGCTGCTGACCGAGCTGGAGGCGGGCCTGTCGATGGAGCAGGCGCAGGCGCAGGTGCTGGAGTACGTGCGCGAGTGGGTGCCGGAGGCGGGCAAGGCGCCGCTGGGCGGCAACACGGTCGGTACCGACCGCGCGTTCCTCGCCCGCGACATGCCGCAGCTGGAGGGTCACCTGCACTACCGCAACGTCGACGTCTCCTCCGTCAAGGAGCTCTCGCGCCGCTGGTACCCGCGGGTCTACTTCGCCGCGCCGGAGAAGCACGGCGGCCACCGCGCCCTCGGCGACATCCGCGACAGCCTCGCCGAACTGCGCTACTACCGGGAGGCGGTCTTCGTGCCCGCCCCCGGACCCGACACCGCGACCGCCCGCGCGATCGCCTCCCGACACGGAGTGCAGGCTCCCGCAGGCGCCGACGCGAAGCCCGCTGCGGCGTCGGACCCCTCCGCCTGAGCCCGCGGCGAGACCCCGTCCGGAGCACCCCCGCGGACCGGGTACGATGGTCGCCGCCGGTCTTCGCCGAGGGGTCTTGGATGAGCCCACGAGCGGCGGCGTCCGAGCATGGTGGGTGTAGCTCAGCTGGTAGAGCACCTGGTTGTGGTCCAGGGGGTCGCGGGTTCAAGTCCCGTCACTCACCCCAAGGCGCCGGCCCCGAGCATTGAGATGCTGGGGCCGGTTTCTTCTTGTGTTGACCTGGTCGAAGGCCATCTCCGACGTACGCCACTGACAAGATCAGTCAGCGCGATGTCCGCGACGCCTGGCCGCGCGCGTGCCGATCAGCTTCGACCTCGACGTGCCTCGACCACGTCCACCGCAGGCCGCCCGCACGCGCACCGGTGATCAGCAAGGTGCGGGTGACCGGTGAGGCAAGCGCATTGGCATCCAGGAAGAGCAGCGGCGCGTCACTCACCGAACAGCTCAACCTCGATGTCGGCAGCAGACGATTCGGCCATACGGCGCATGAGCTCGCGGCTGTACCGCTGGTATTCGCGCAGTGGGATGCGGTGGTGAGTGCCGACCTTGGTGGCCAAGATGTCGCCGTCCGCGATCCTGCGCAACACCGTGGATCGAGACATCCCCAGCCGCTTCGCGACCTCGGCGGGAGTCAGTAGCTCCACCCGAGTAGAGAAGTCGACGACCTCGCCGCGCTTCTTCGCCGAGTCCAAGAATGCGCGCACCCGCGCCCAGTCCTCATTCGACAGGTGCGCCGGGTCCACGGTCATGCTGTCCATGCTCCCAGCGTACCCGGCATTGACCACTTAGCGTCCGCTAAGTGTCCAGACAAGGGCGCGCCCGCATGACACGCGACCGGGGAACCCGCCGAGCTGGGTCGATCCCCACCGCGCGGCCGGCGACTTGTCCGTCAGCGCATCCCCTCCAGGTCCGCCACGTCAATCGCGCCTTTGTGCAGCTTTCCGCCGGCGATGAGCGACGGGATCGTCACGGTGCGGATCTCGTCGTCGACGACGCGCATGCCCGCGTCGATCGCATCGCGCACCCGGTCGGAGCCGGACAGCTGGGCGATCCGCTCGATCGCCGGCCGGTCGTAGCCCGCCTCCGCGAGCCACGCCTGCAGCTGCGCCTCCGCCTCCGGCGCGCTGGCGTGCTCGTTGAACCACACCTGCCAGGTGACGCCGTCGGGGCGCTGGCCGGTGAACATGTGCTCGAGGATCGCCCAGTCGGTCGGGTTGTCGGCGTGGGTGCCGGCGTCCGCCTCCGTGAGCCGCACGGCGGTCAGGTACCGCGCGACCAGCGGGGAGTTCGGGAAGCGCGGCGCGAGTTCGAGGCCGATCGGGTACACGATGTACGTCACGTTGTGCGTCTGCGCCAACCCAGCCTGGCGCGCGTTGCGGAACAGCTGGCCGCAGAACTGGCAGCCGGGGTCGATGACCTCCAGCGCCGTCGGCAGCCCCTCCCGGTATCCGCCCTGGTAGCTCGACTGCGGCACGACGTACTCGGCGGCGTCCCACGTGCGGAACGCGCCCGGCACCGCCGCGATCGTGTCGCCGACGTCGGCGGCCTCGTTGCGCACCGCGCCGACGACGTCGCCGCGCAGCAGCGACTCCCCGAAACCCGGTCGCCCCGTGCCGATCCCGCACCCCTGGGTCGCCGACAGCGAGCACGCCGCCGGGTCCGCCTTGTCGCACGTGCCGTACACCGCGAGGTTCAGCCCGCTGCGCAGGACGATGTAGAGGCTGACGACCAGCGAGAGCACCATGACCCAGGCGACCACCTCGATCGCCACCGACGCCGGCCCGACCAGGCGCGGCGAGCGCAGCGCCAGCGGCGCGAGCAGGGAGTCCTTGACGTCCTGGCGGAACGTCGTGTCGCACGGGCGAAACGTCACCTTGCGCGTCACGCAACTCCACGCCCGGCCCAGCAGCCGCCGGTACTTGGCCGACACCGCCGACAGGAACAGCAGGACGATGAACGCGGCGATGCAGAGCATCACAGCCCTTTCATGAGCTTGGCCATGGTCTGCTGCACCTTTTCGACGTCGCCACCGGTGTTGTGCGCCCCCACGCTGAATCGCACCACCGGCGGCAGCTGCCGTTGCTCGATGAGCCAGTGGTGGGCGCAGAAATACCCGCTGCGCACCATGATTCCCGCGCGCGACAGAAAAGTCGCCAACCGGTGCCCGTCGACGCGCTCCGGCACCACGCTGACCAGCGACGAGCCGCGGTCGCTGAGGATGTTCAGGTGCGGCAGGTCCGCCAGCGCGTCGTACAGGGCGCTCGCCACGGCCGTCTCGCGCGTCTCCAGGTCCTCCCCGGTCGCGTCGCGGTACCCCTGCAGCCAGTCGAGCGCCGCGCCGAGGGCGATGATCTCCCCCCAGGCCTGCAGGCCCGGCTCCAGGCGCGTGTGCGGTTCGGGCAGCAGCTCGTAGTCGGAGGCGGTGACGCCGGCGACCTGACCGCCTCCGATGAACGTGACGTCGAGGCTGTCGAGCAGCTCGCGGGTGGCCGCGACCACCCCCAGCGACGCGCCGTACACCTTGTGCGCGGAGAAGCACACCGCGTCCGGAGACAGTTCGCGCACCTGCGACCACGCGTGCGGCAGCGCCTGCGCGGCGTCGACGATGACGACGCCGCCGCGCTTCCGGGTGCGCGAGATGAGCTCGGTCAGGCCGGGGGTCGGGGCCCCGTCGACGTTGTTCATCGCCGAGATGACCACGAGGGCGTCGTCGAGATCGCTGTCGTCATAACGCAGTTCGCCGTCGGGCCCGCGCTCGAGCAGCACCCGCTCGATGCCGGCGCGGCGCGCGTGGCTCATCGTGCTCAGGAACACCGAGTTGTGTTCGGTGTGCGTGGTGACGACCCGAGCGAACCGCGGCGGCAGCTGGTGCATGAGCAGGTTGAGCCCGTACGTCGTGTTGAGCGTGAAGGAGACGGCGTGCTGGCGCGGCGACAGATCCAGGGCCCGCAGCACCGCCTCCCGGGTGGCCTCGACGCGCTCGTCGACCTTACGGCCCCACTCGTAGCGCACCCGCTCGCCGCACGCGTTGTACTGCAAGTAGTACTCGGTCATGGCGTCGATGACCGGCTGGGGGCGCAGGGTCTGGCAGGCCGAGTCGAGGTGGACGCTGTCGGCGGGCAGGTAGTCGAAGCCGTACCGGCCGCCCGGGGCCGCGGTGGGGGCCGGCTGGGGGCGGCCGAAGAGGCCGCGCAGTCCTCGGCCGGCGCGCTGCTCGCTCATCGGTCGGCGCCCCGGTCGGCGATCGCCTTGTCGATGGGGTCGGTGAGGTCGCTGAGCCGCTGCAGCGTGAGCTTCTCGCCGTCGAGGAAGAACGTCGGGGTGGTCTCGACGCCCATCGAGACGCCCTCGTCGAAGTCCTGTTTGATGCGCTCCACCGTGGCCTGGTCGGCGACGGCGGCGTCGTAGGCGGCCATGTCGAGGCCCAACTGCTGTGCGTACGAACGGAACAGCCCCGCCATCGGCTCCTGCCGCTCGCCCCAGCGCTGCTGCGACTCCAGGAGCATGTTCGCCATGTCCTCGGTGCGGCCCTGCTGGGCGGCGGCCTCGACGGCGAGCGCGGCCGGCACCGAGTTGGCGTGGCCGGAGAGCGGGAAGTAGCGGATGACGTAGTTGATCTTGCCGTCGTACTTCGTGCGCACGTCCTTGAGCACGGGGTGCAGCGCGCCGCACGCCTCGCACTCGAAGTCGAGGAACTCCACGAGGGTCGGCGCCTCGCGGCCGGCGTCGTCGAGCACATGCGAGTTGGCCGCGGCACCGGGCAACGCGCCGTCGCCGGACGGCTGCGCGGGGTCGGAGCGCCCGAACAGCGCGGCGCCGCCGAAGCCGAGCAGCCCGCCGACGACGAGAACGGTGAGCACGATGGCCCAGCGCATGCGGGAGCTGCCGCGCGGGGTCGGGTTCTTCGTGGCGCCGGAACCGGGGTCCGGGGTGGGGGATGTCGGAGATGACATGAGGGTGGTGCTCCTTCGGCGATGGCCTGAGTGGCCTGCTGCTGTCTGCGTCTGGGTCCGGGGGTCTCTTGGCGACCCCGCCGGAGGTCGCGGCCCGTGACGGGGCCGACGAACGAAGCGCGCACCCGGCAGATGCGCCGGGCGTCGGATCAGCAGGGCCGCGGCGGACCGCGGCGTTGCAGCGGCTCGTGGTCACCGACGCCCGCGGCCACCAAAACCGGAGCCGGTGCCACCGGCGGGCGAACCCCGGCCGCCACTACCGAAAGCGGCGGAACCAACCGGCTCCCCAGCCGGTCGCGGATCGAGGCCAGCACCGCGAGCATCCACGGGCCGGCGCCGAGGGCGCGCAGCAGGACGATCGTGGCCACCACGAGCGCCGCAACCAGTGCCAGCACCCCGAGATGGATGGCGACGGCGAAGTTCGCCCCGGGTGAAAACGTGTGTTGCGGGCACGCGCCGGAGCGGGACAGCACGCCGAGGTGGATGCCCGCGGGAACGACGGGAGCCGCCGCGTGCAGACAGGCGGTCGCACCGAGTCCGAGCAGGGGCGCCAAGCGCAGCAGGCCGACGGCAGCCAGCACGACCAGCACCGCGGCGCCTCCTGCGCTGCGTGGCCGGCGACGTGTCATCGGCGGTGGTGAAGCGATGCGCCCAGCCTACGTTCCGCCTGGCCGCCAGCGGCACCTACCGCTCCGGCCGCCCCTCGGCGATCTGCCGGAAGCGGTCGAGCCGGTGCTCCCAGCCGCGGCCGACGGCGTCCAGCTGCGCGGCGAGACGGGTCAGCCGCCACCCCAGCGCGCGGTAACGCAGCTGCCGGCCCTCGCGGGCCGACTCCACGAGGCCCGCCTCCGCGAGCACGGCCAGATGGTGGGCGATCGCCTGCCGGGTCACCGGAACCCGCTCGGCGAGTTCGGAGGCCGACAGGGCCTGCTCCCCCACGCGGCACAGGATCTCCCAGCGCGTGTCGTCGGCCAGCGCCGCGCACATCGCCACCGGAGAGGCGGCCCGGGCGGGCCTTCCAGGTCCCGTCACGCGACCGTCTCCGCGTGCCGCACGAACGCGTCGAGCACGAGCGTCCACCCGGTGACGTTGTCCTCCATCGCGGCCCGGCGCGCCGCCGTGTCCAGGTGCGTGAAGCCGGACTCGACGACGGTGACGAGCGTGCGGTCGGGCCCGTCCGGCGCCAGGCTGAACTGCACGAGGGAGGCGGTCTCGCCGGGCTCCTCGTCGCCGAGCTCGCCCCACAGCAGGTCGAAGTGGCTGGGCTCGTCGAAGCGCTCGATGCGCACCGGCATGAGGCCGTGCCCGACCCACTCGAGCGTGCCGGCGGCGCCCTGTCGCATGCCGTCGGGGAAGACCGCCGGGTGCCCCCACCAGGCCTCGATCGCGGCGGGGTCGGTCAGCGTGTTCCACGCGGCCTGCTGGGGCGTGCGGACCAGCACGGTCCGCGTGATGCGGCCGGCGTCGAGGTCGGCCTTGGCGGTGGTGTCCATGTCGCTCTCCTCGCGATGCGCAAACGGTTGGTTACACCAGCCAGTCTGCGACGAGCGCACCGGACGTGCAACCAACCGTTTGCTTGACGCGAGGTGAACCCCGGTCGACGCGTGCCGCGACTACACCTGCACGACGCCGAGGAGCACCGCGATCAACACCAGCGCGACCGAGAAACCCCACATGATGAGGAACGAGTACCGGATGTGGCGCCCGACGTTGGCCTCGGCCAGGCCGAGGGCGAGCCACATCGCCGGGGCGAACGGGCTGACGAACGTGCCGATGACGTTGCCGACCATCATCGCGTAGGCGGTCGAGGCGGTCGGCACGCCGAACTGGCTCGCGGTCGCGTCCACCAGCGGCAGCAGCGAGAAATAGTACGCGTCCGTGCTCGTCAGCAGGTCCAGCGGAACGCCGAGCACACCGACGATGATGTGCAAATAGCCACCCACCGCCGGTGGAATGACCTCGAGTAGCGACAGCGCGATGGATTGCAGCATTCCGGAGTTGTTGAGCACGCCGAGAAACACGGCGGCGGCGATGATCACGGCCGCCATCATGAGCGCGTTCGGGGCGTAGACCTTGATCCGGTCCATCTGGGTCTGGGCATTGGTGAAATTCAGCGGCAGTGCCAGGGCGACACCGATGAGGAATGCCAAGGCCGGAGGAAGCAGGCCAGCAAGCATGACCGCCAGAATGATGAGAGCCAGGACCACGTTGGCCCAGAAGACAACGCGACCTTTGGTGATTTTGTCGACGACATCGGTGCGCGACTCCAGTTGCCGCGTGTGGAACTCGTCGGCGATCTGCCGCACGTCGACATCACCGGCGTGCACGAACTCCCCGGAGGCGACGCCCGCGTCGATCCGCCGAACCTCGCGAAGGCCGAGCACCGCTGCCAGGATCAGCAGCAACACCAGGCCGGCGCCCTGCACGGGCAGCAGCGGCTGGTACAGCTCGACGGGGTCGATCCCGGTGGCCGCGGCGGTGCGACCCAGCGGACCGCCCCAGGGCACCATGTTCATCAGCGAGGCCGACAGGCACACGAGCAGGAGCAGCAGATAGCGGCTCATGTTGAGCGCCTTGTACGGCGGCAGCAGCGCCGGAATCGTCAGCAGGAACGTCGTCGCCCCCGGCTCCGTCGAGATGCGCGATGGCACCGATGAGCACCGTGCCCATCGCCACCAGCACGACCCGCCCGCGCGTCATGACGATGAGGCCCCGGATCAACGGGTCGAAGAGCCCGGCGTCCGACATGATCCCGAAGAAGATGATCGCGAAGATGAACATCACGACGACGTTCATCACCGACGACAGGCCGGATGAGAAGAACTCTTGGATCTCGCTCAGGCCGAATCCGGTCAACAATGCGCCGATCACCGGGATGACGACCATCGCGACGATCGGTGAGACCCTCCCCCAGATGAGGAGCCCGACAGTCACGGCGATGATCGTCAGGCCGGAGACGGTGAGCAGAGTGTTCGGCTCTGTCACCGACTCCGCGGCCAGCAGAATGTCGGGCATGGTCACAGCATTCCCTTCTTTGCAAAT
>NZ_BCNQ01000082.1 GCF_001515525.1 Piscicoccus intestinalis NBRC 104926
CCAGATTCCCGTGATCCACAGCCAGAACGGGTGAATCGTGAGGCCGCCGCCGAGAGCGGCCCACACCAAGGTGCCCAGATACAAAGCGGTGACGATCACGCCGGCCATCGTGAGGATCTGTCGACCCCAATACGGCAGCGTGATGCGCGTCAGCCCGTACTGAACGCAGTTCTCGACCGCGCCGCGCTTCCACCGCAGGCGCTGGTTGTACAGCTCGCGCATGGTCGGCATCGCCTCGGTCTTCAGGAGGCAATCGTGCGGCGCGAGAATGTCGTAGCCGAGGTGCATGATCGCGAACGAGATCTCGTTGTCCTCAGTGAGCACCGTCGTGTCGTAGTACTCGCCTCCGCCGTTCGGCAGGCGCCGGCCTCGCTCGGCCTTGATGTGCCGCAGCGTGGAGACCCGGAACAGCGCCGCGGTTCCGGTGACCACCAGACACTTTCCGCGCAGCCGCTCGACATCGCGCTGGTAGCGGGCGTACTCGTTGTCCTGCACCCGCCACAACACGCGCTCCCAGATGCCGGCGTCGTCCGGCGCCGGAAGGGCGCGGAACGTGCCGCCGAGGGCGCCGAGATTACGTCGCCGCCCGAACCAGGCGAGGGCGTTGGCCATGAAGTCGGTGAAGATCACCGAGTCGGCGTCCTGCACGAAGATGAAGTCGTCGTCGTCGAGTTCCGGCAGGAAGTGGTTGAGCGCCTGGTTGAGCGCTCCCGCCTTCTTGTGCGTGTTTCCCGTCGTCTCGAACACCTCCGCCCCCATCTCCCGCGCCAGCGGCACGGTGGAGTCGGTGCAGTTGTCGGCGACAACGACGATTCGCTCCGGACAACGAACCTGCTCCCCCAATGCGCCAACCGCCTGCCCGACGATCTTCTCCTCGTTGTGGGCAGGAATCAGCGCCAAAACTTGACCAGACATGTGCTATCCCCAAACAGGCACGGCTCGGCGCGCACACGCGGTGCGACGCTTTTGCGCATGCGGCGTCGAAAACGGTTCGCTGCAGAGAGGTGCGACCCGACGAGGCTCCCCAACCACGCAGATCGTTGAAAACTTGATCATTACTGTAGCGAGCGTCTTGAACAGCCGTCCAACCCTGCGCGTGAACTCTTCGATGCAACCCGGCGACGAGGCGGTGACGCGGCGAATCGGACATGTTCCCGATCGCCCGCAAATGACCTGTCACCCAGAGGCGTTCGCCGAGCCCGGCGACATCGGGCGCGTCCGGTCGAGGGGGTGGCGCCGTGAGCCATATCACATGCCACAGACCTCTAGGCGGTTCAGTCAGACATGATCAGACATGGAGGCGGGGGCCGCCGCGCCGATCTCAGCAGGCACCCTAACGATCCGGGCACACCCAAACAGACTCAGGTGCAGCGGGCGGTGCGGCGGGACGCGAGAAACGGGTCAGCGGGAGTCGGTCCTCAGGTCGACGATCGCGGCGTCGCCTCGGTCGTCGATGCGCACGACGGCGACTGCGTGGCCGCCGCGCACCGCCTCCTCCAACCGGGCCGCCTGGTCCTGCGGCACGAACCAGCTCTCGATGCCGCATCGCAGCCGCCAGCCCTCGTCGCGGCAGCGCAGGTACGGGCCCTGCGCGGGCGGCTGGTCGCCGATCGAGACGCCGCGCCACAGCCCGTCACGCTCCTGCAGGGTGACGAACACCGTGCCGGAGCCGGGCACCGTGTCCTCCGGGCTGCCGGGCCGGGCCAGGTCGGGGTAGTCGAGCGTCACGTAGGCGCCGCGGAACGGGTCGATCGGATCGACCGGGGCGACCCGCAGCCGGTACTCCGCGCCGGCCGCGCGCGCCGCCAGTTGCGGCGCGACGGCGGCCGCGACGAGACCGAGCTGCAGCACCAGCGCGAGGGCGAGCCACAGCCAACGCCGGGCGGACGTGGGTCGGTGGTCGGCGGCTGCCGTTGCGCTGCCCGTCGCGCTCATGGCCGTACCTCCGATCGGCGCGCGCCGCGCGGTCGGGATCGATCACCACGGCGGCGCGAGCTGCCTGGCCGGCGTCGGTCGCCGAGCCGGCGACGCAGCCGCTCGGCGCCGAGGCCGGTGCCGACGAGCACGGCGCCGACGACGAGGAACAGCGTGGCCCCGGAGACGATCGGCGCGAACACCGCGAAGCTCTGCACGGTGACGAAGACGACGAGCGCGGCGAGCGCGACCGCCGTCAGCTCCCCCTGGTCGCGGGCCGCGCCGAGCCCGGCCTGCCACCCGGCGGCGGCGACGAAGACGAGCACAGCCACCCCGGTGCGCGCCCACTGCTCGGCCGTCGGGCCACCTTGCTGGAGCAGTGCGTCGAGCCCGCCGTCGGGGCGCCACCACGCGAGTGCCCCGGCGGCCGCGGCGATGAGCACGGCCGCCGCGATCTCGCCGAGCGGCCCGCGCCGAGCCGTAGCGCCCGTGCCGGAGCCCGGGACACCGGGCGCGCCGGGCGAGGTGATCCGGCGAGGGAGCAGCACCGCGAGCAGCGCCGCGACCGTGACGACCGCGACGGCGCCCAACAGCCAGGAGGCCCGGGTGGGCCACGGCGCCGCGTCGAGCGAGAAGGCGGGCAGGGCCGCGATGAACACGCCGAGGAGTGCGACGATCCCGCCCGCGAGGCGCCACGCTCGGCCGAACCCGGCCGGCTCGCCGAGGGGTCCGCCGGCCGCGTTCCCGAGCGCCTCGCCGGGTGCTTGGCGGAGCGCGGTGTCATGCAGCACCGCCAGTGCGGTGGCCGCGACCGATCCCGCGAGCGCCATGACCACCCCGACCTGCTGACTGCCCGCCGACTCCCCCACGAACCAGCCGAACCACGCGAGGCCGGCCGCCAGGGCCACGCCCAGCGCGCCCCGGGACCGCGTCGCGTACGCGTAGGCCAGCGCGCCGAGGGCCCAGAACCCGACGAGCCGTGACTCGTAGGCCGGCACCTGCAGGCTCTGCGCCGCCTGGAAGATCACCGCGCCGAACCCGGCGGCGGCCAGCATCCGCCACACCGCGGCGGGAATGGGCACGCCGGCTGCGGCGTGCGGACCGGAGCCCGGGGTGGCCTGCGACCGGGCTGCCTCGCCGAGCGCGACGAACCCGAGCCACAGTGCGCACACGACCGCGAATCGCAGCAGCGGCGAGAGACGGTCGAGATTTGTGGCAACCATCCATAACAATCCGATCGCGAGGAAGACGGTGCCCAGACGGACGACCAGGCGCCGCAGCGCCGGCCGCGCGGAGGCGGTGTAGCGGGCCGCGATCGCGTCGGCCTGAGCGCCGGTCAGCAGCCCGTCCCGGCTCCATTCGGCCAGCTCAGCGGTGAGCCAGCTCAGCGTCCGCGGCGCGATCGCCGCACGTACCTGCTCGCGCGAGTCCGCGTCGGTCGTCGTCATGTCGGGCACCTCCTCGTCCGTTCAGTGTGGGCCGGACGGTCGCGCACGACATGAGTCTTCGTACTCACGGCCCCGCGCAGTGAGCGGCTTCGGCCGCGCATAGGGTGCCGGTGTGGACAACGACCCCAGCGTGCTGACCCGCATCGCCGTACTCATCGATTGCGACAACGTCTCGGCCCGGCACGCCGGCGATGTGCTCGAGGAGCTCGCGAAGTACGGCACACCGACCGTCAAGCGCGCCTACGGCGACTGGACCACCTCGCAACTGTCCGGGTGGAAGTCCGAGCTGAACCGGCACGCGATCCAACCCGTGCAGCAGTTCGCGTACACCTACGGCAAGAACTCGACCGACTCCGCGCTCATCATCGACGCGATGGACCTGCTGTGGCAGGGCAACGTCGAGGCGTTCGCGCTCGTCTCCTCCGACTCCGACTTCACCCGCCTCGCCACCCGGTTGCGCGAATCCGGCAAGCGCGTCTACGGGTTCGGCCGACGCAAGACCCCCGAGTCGCTGCGGCGCGCCGTCGACCAGTTCACCTTTCTCGAGGTGCTCGCCGAACAGGACCATCAGAACGAGACCGACGACCGCGCCGTCGCACCCGCCGCCCCGGCCGGCGACGCGCCGACGATCAACCTGCAGAGCGCGCTGACGCGGGCGATCAACGCCGTCTCCGGCGACGACGGGTGGGCCACCCTCGGCACCGTCGGGCAGCACCTGGCGCGAGCTCACGCCGACTTCGACCCCCGCGACTTCGGGCACCAGAAGCTCAGTTCGCTCGTCGCCGAGCAGCCCTACTTGCAGACCCGCACGGAGGGGTCGCGCACTCAGGTGCGGCTGCGGTCGCGGCGCTCCGGCCGCGGCTGAGGTCCGTCGCCTCGGGGCACCGCCGGTTTCACAGGAGTTCCAGCGGCGCCTTCGTCGTCGGAGGCGGGAACGCCGCGTCGATGCGGGCCAGGTCGTCGGCGGACAACCGCAGCCCGGCGGCGGCCACGTTGGCCTCGACGTGCTCGGGGCGGGAGGCCTTCGGGATCGCGATGACGTCGCCGTCGCGGATCGCCCAGGCGAGCAGCACCTGCGCCGGGCTCGCGTCGTGGCGCGCCGCGACCTCGCTCAGCGCCGGATCGCGCAGCAGGCGCCCCTGCTCGATCGGCGAATAGGCCATCGTCGCGACGCCCGCGCGCCGCTGCGCCGGCAGCAGGTCGAACTCCGGGCCGCGCCGGCTCGGGTTGTAGAGCACCTGGTTGACCAGCGGCGTCGCCGGGTACTGCGCGAGCTCGTCGGCGTCGACGTTGCTGACTCCCCAGCGGGCGATGAGGCCCTCGGCGACGAGCTCCTCGAACGCCGCGACCGTCTCGGAGACGGGGTGCGGCCCCGGCCAATGCAGCAGGTACAGGTCGATGCGGTCGGTGCCCAGCGCCGCGAGACTGCGCTCGCACGCCTCGCGGGTGCCGCGCCGGGAGGCGTTGGCGGGCAGCACCTTGTCGACGAGGAACACCCGCTCGCGGCAGTCGCGGACCGCTTCGCCGACGAGCCGCTCGCTGCGGCCGCGGCCGTACATCTCGGCGGTGTCGATGAGCGTCATGCCCAGCTCGATGCCGCGGCGCAGCGTGTCGATCTCGCGGGCGCGGGCGCCGGTGTCGTCGCCGACGTGCCACGTGCCCTGGCCCAGCGCGGGCAGGGGCGTTCCGTCGCGCAGCGTGACCGTCTCCATGCTCGTGACGCTACCGGGAGCCCGTGGCGGCGCGGGGCAGCTCCCAGTGCAGCTCGTCGGCGGTGCCGCCGCCGGGCAGGTCGTGCACCCCCGCCTCCCGACCCCACTCGCGAAAACCCAGGCGGCGCAGCACCGCCGCGCTGGCCGCGTTGTCGGAGGCGCAGCTCGCGGTGAGCCGGCGGAACCCGAGATCGGAGACGGCGTGGTCGACGGCGAGCCGGGCCGCCGTGCCCATGACGCCGCGGCCGCGGGCATTCGGGAACAGCTGGTAGCCGAGCTCGACCTCGTCGCCGAGTTCGCTTGGTGCGCGGGTGAACAGACCGACCTCGCCGAGGGCCTCGTCGGTGCGCGCATCGGCGACGCACCAGTGCACCGCGCGTCCGGCCGCCACCGCCTCGCGCCGATCGAGCAGCCAGTCGGCGAACGTGGCGGCCGTCGGGACCGGGGCCGCCATGAAGTGCGCCGGGTGGTCGGGCTCCTCGCGCGGCACGTCGTCGTCGCGCCACGGCCGCAGCGCCACCCCGTCGGCCTCCAGGCGCGGGGCGATCATCCAGCGGTGCGTGGGGGTCATCGGCGCACCGGCCGCCAGGGTGGCCGGCCAGCAGTCCTGCGGCGGCCCGTCGCGGCCCGGGAGCCAGCCTGGCAGCGCCGGGTGCACCGTGAAGCCGCACGACCACAGCACCCGGCGCGAGGCCCAATTGCCGCGCACGACATAGGCCGACACGGTCTGGGCGCCCTGCCCGAAGGACCAGCCAGAGGCCAGCCGGATCGCGTCGGGCATGAGCCGCTGCCCCCGTGCCGCGGGATGCAGGGCGTACCCCAGCTCCCACCGAGCCGGGGCGGGACGCACGTCGATCATGCCGGCGAAGGGGTGATCATCCGTCTCGATGGCCCAGCACAGCGGGCCGCTACGGGTGCGCCACTGCTCACGGGTCGCGGCGAGGCGCTCGCGGGAGCCGTCGGGCGGGTACGGGTGCGGGATCGTCGTCCAGCGCACCGAGTCGCCGTCGGTGGCCAGCGCGGTGATGGCGTCGAGGTCGTCGTCGGTCAACGCCCTCAGGCGCACTCGCTCTCCCGTCAGCGTCGGGACGGCGACCTCGTCGGGTTCGGTTCCTGCGGGTGGCGCGGGTGGCGCGGGTGGCGCGTGGGCGTCGGGCATGGGGCCATCGTCGCCTCCGGCTCGGGCTGGACCAACCGATTTGTCGCGGCGGGGCGCGCGGCGGCTTCGGGACAGGCGGCGGCGTCCCGGCCGACGGCGCCCTGCTCCCGGGCCAGGAGGCCGTATCCCCGAGCCCAGAGCCACTCCAGGGGCCCGCGCGGCCACCGGCGCAGCCACAGATGCGCGGCAGCGAGCACGATCACGCTCGTGAGAAGCCAACCGGCCAGGGTGAGCGGCAGACGCCAGTTCGGCGGTGCGGCGCCGAGATTCAGGCCCCAGCCGTAGAACAGTACCGACGCGATGACGTTCTGCAGCACGTAGCCCGACAGTGCGACCCGACCGAGCTCGGCCAGCCGCCGCCCGGCCCAGCCGGTGTCGCCCGGCTCCCGATAACGCACAGTGCAGTGTGCGATAAGGCCGAGGAGGCCGAGGGCGACGAGCGGCGCGGTGCCGTAGCGGGTGGCGAACAGCCAGGCCGGATCGTGCAGGCCGAGCGCCAAGTCGACGGGTGCCGCGAGGGCTCCGATGGCCATGAGGCGGCGACGCAGCGCCGCGCCGTTGTCGCCCGCCGGCTCGAAGAGGCCGGCGTGGTAGAGCCGGTTGCCCAGCGTGAACATCGCGATGCCGAGGAGCAGGAGGAAGACCGGCTCGAACCGGAACAGCGCCGCGTTGTCGATGCGCAGCAGCACGAGGTCC
Source organism: Piscicoccus intestinalis NBRC 104926 (assembly GCF_001515525.1). Taxonomy (GTDB): domain Bacteria; phylum Actinomycetota; class Actinomycetes; order Actinomycetales; family Dermatophilaceae; genus Kineosphaera; species Kineosphaera intestinalis. The sequence goes on from NZ_BCNQ01000082.1 coordinate 6,930, forward strand.
CACCAGGTGCCGTCGCGGTACGGGTTGGGGGTCGGCGTGCCGCCGAGGTTGCCCGCCTCCCCGAGCCACAGCCCCAGGGTGAGCCAGGCGACGAGCAGACCGTGCAGGCCGGCGGTCACGCCGATCCAGATCCGTTGCGCCCGTGGGTTGCCGGCGATGACGTGGGCGGCGATGGCGCCGGTGAGCGCGTACCCCATGAGCACGTCGAACTCGACGACGAGCAGGTAGTGCAGCAGCCCGTCGAGAAACAGGATCGCCGCGCGCCACGGGTACGGGCCGGGCCAGGCGCGGCCGCGCCGCGCGGCCGCCTGCGCCTGGATCGCCAGGCCGATGCCGAACATCAGCGTCAGCAGGCCGAGGAACTTGCCGTTGGCGAGGTGCTGCAGCACCGCCTCCAGGGTGTGTTGCCAGTGCGCGGCGCCGGGGGTCGTCGGCGAGTCGAGGTAGCCGAGCATGCCGCCGGGGTGGCTGAAGATCCAGATGTTGGTCGCGAGGGTGCCGAGGATGGCGATTCCGCGGGCGATGTCGAGTCCGACGAGGCGTCCGGTCACGGCCGCTCCCCTTTCGTGTCACGTGCGGGATAAAAAGAACGTATCACGGGTGTGACAGAATGAGGCATGCCGAAGATCGTCGATGCCGACAGCCGCCGAGCCCTCATCGCGGAGGCGGTGATCAGCCTCATCGTGCGCGGCGGGATCGAGGAGGCGTCGCTGCGCAATGTGGCCGCCCAGTCGGGGCTGAACATCGGCTCCGTGCGCCACTACGTCGACGGATACGAGGGCATGCTCATCGACGCGGTGCGGCACATGGCGCAGCAGGTCGCCGGGCGCCTCGAGGCCCGGCTCGCCGCGGCCGCAGCCGAATTCGGCGGCCTCGACCCGGCCGGGCTGGCTCCCGAGGAGTTCGTGCGGCTGCGCGAGGTGGCGATCGACATGCTCGAGGAGCTGCTCCCGCTCGACGAGGAACGCCGCCGGGAGGTCGTCGTGTGGCTGGCCTTCTGCGAGCGCTCCCGCACGGCGCCCGGGCTGCGCGACGAGGCGCGGGTGTTGATGGACGGCGCGCGCCAGCTCACCCGTCCCCTCCTGGAGGCGGCGGGCTCGTCGCGGCTCGACCTCGCCACGGAGGCGCTCGCCGCCACCCTCGACGGCCTGGCGATCGCCCTGCTGCACGACCCCGATCGACTCTCCCGCGAGCAGCGCCGCGAGATCCTCTCGGTGTACCTCGGCGCCGCCGTTCGCTGGCCCTCCCCCCAGCTCCCCTGAGCCCAACACCCCCAGCCCAACATCCCTGAGCCCAACATCCCTGAGAACTGCGTGTCGTGGTGAGAACTGCTGTCCGTGCCGCAGTCCTCACCGCGACACGCAGTTTCGAGGGAGGTGGCGGGGTAGGCGGGGCGGGCTGCGGAGTGAACGGCGGCCGGCGTGGATCCCGGGCGGATCAGCCTCCAACTCGGCTCCGAAGACCGCACACGCTCGTTGGCAGTGACCGCTCGCGAGCGGTCACTGTTGACGGGTCTCGCAAAACCGCAGGTCAGAGAGGTGTCAGCAGCGCCGAAACGAGAATTGACCTCTCGACGCACGTCGAGAGGTCAATTCCCACGAGGCGAATGGGGTCATGGCGCCCGGGTCAACGCGCCAGCCCGACCCGACCGCGCGACCGTGAGGTGCTTTGGCGCACCCGGCGGGCTTCCCGCCGGGCGCGCCACGAATCAGCTGTAGACCATGCCGCCGTCGATGAGCAGAGACTGACCGGTCATGTAGTCGGAGTCGGGCCCCGCGAGGTAGGAAACGCAGCTGGCCACGTCGTCGGGCTGCGAGAGTCGACCGAGCGCGATGTTCTGCGCGAACTGCTGCATGCCCCACTCGAACGGCTTGCCGGCCTCGTCGGCGGTCTGCTGGGCGATGCCGCGCATCATCGGGGTGTCGACGATGCCGGGGCAGAAGCCGTTGACGGTGATGCCGCGGTCGGCCAGGTCGCGTGCCGCGGTCTGCGTGATGCCGCGGATCGCGAACTTGCTGCCGCCGTAAACGGCCAGGCCCGGGTTGCCCAGGTGCCCGGCCTGCGAGCAGGCGTTGATGATCTTGCCGCCGTGGCCCTGTGCGGTGAAGGCCTCGATCGCGGCCTGGATGCCCCACAGGGTGCCGCCGACGTTGACGTCGAAGACCTTGTGGAAGATCTCCGGGTGATCGACTCCAGCGGCGTCTGCGGGCCGAGGCCGGCGTTGTTGACGATGACGTCGAAACCGCCGAGCGTCTTCGTCGCCTCGCGGACGACGGAGAACACCTGCTCCCGGCCGGAGACGTCGCACTGCAGGGCGATCGCGGTGCCGCCCGCCGCGCCGATCGCGTCGGCAACCTGCTGGGCCCCATCCAGGTTGAAGTCGACGACGGCCACGGCGAAGCCGTCTCTGCTGAGCCGCTTGGCGATCGCCTCACCGATGCCTTGGGCTCCGCCGGTGACCAGTGCAACCTTGGTGTCGGACATGCGCAATTACTCCTCGAATGTGGTGGTGATGGCTGCTCGCGTCGACGTTGATGGCGCGGCTGTGCGCTCTCACTATGCTCGCGGCCCGTGGCCCGGTGCGCCTTGGCCGGTGCCGGACCTTCCGGCCACCCTCGTGAGAACTGCGTGTCACGGTGAGGACTGCGGCACGGACAACAGTTCTCACCGCGACACGCAGGTCTCAGCGACGTTGGCGGGACGTTGGGGCGGGGCGGCGCTCAGTCGGCGAGCCAGGTATCGGTGAGGGTGTAGCCGCGGGGGAAGGGGTCGGTGGGGTCGAGCCCGACCTGAGACAGGTCGGTGATCCACGCCTGCCCGGCGACGCTGGGCACGACCGCCGGGTAATCCCCCACGCTCGTCACCGACTCGATCGCGCTGTCGAACGTCGTGCCGAGCACCGACTCGTGCACGAACAGCTCCCCGGGCGTGATGAGGCCCTTGGCGTGCAGCACCGCCAGCCGCGCCGACGTGCCGGTGCCGCACGGACAGCGGTCCAGCCGCCCCGGGGAGACGACGACGGCGTTCTTCGAGGTCAGGAGACCGTCGGCGGTGCGGCCGAGGGGTCCGACGAACTCGGTCTGGGTGATGCCGGCGAACCCGGGGTTCTCGGGGTGGACCGCCTCCAGCTGCGCCGCGGCGGCCTGCTTGATGCGCTGCCCGAGCACGCACAGGTCGCGCGCCTCGCCCGGGATGAGGTCGAAGCCCAGGGAGGCGGCGTCGACGAGCACGTAGGCCATGCCGCCCCAACCGACGTCGACGGTCAGCGCCCCGAGCCCGGGCACGTCGATCGCGGCGTCGAGGTGGTAGGCGAACGCGGGCTGATTCGTGAACCGCACGCTCGTGACCTTGCCGCCCGAGCACTCGCACCGCAGCCGGATGAGGCCGGCCGGGGATTCGAGCTCCAGGTGCGTGACCGGCTCCGTCATCGGGACCATGCCCGTCTCCAGGAGCACCGTCGCCACGCAGATCGTGTTGCTGCCCGACATCACCGGGTACTCCGTGGACTCCATGATCAGATAACCCATCGCGGCCTGCGGGTGGTTGCTAGGCAGCACAAGGTTGACGCTGCGCACGACGTTGCCGCGCGGCTCCTTCAGCAGCAGTTGACGCACCTCGTCGCGGTGCTCGCGCACCCAGCACATCTTGTCGAACATCGTCTCGCCCGGCACGTCGCCGAAACCCCCGGTGATGACGTTGCCGATCTCGCCCCCGGCGTGGCATCCCGCCACGGTGAGCACCCGGTTCCACTGCATCGCAACCCTCTTCCCCGTCACTGACAACTGCGTGTCGCGGTCGGAACTGCGACACGGACCGCAGTTCTCACCGTGACACGCAGTTTTGAGCGAGGGGGCGGTGGGGCGTCCGTCGGGAGGGGGAGGCGGGATGGATACGGTTCCGACGGGCGGGCGATGCGCTCGGGCGGGCGCGGTACTTACCGTGGCGGCATGCTCATCACAGAACAGCTCTTCCTGCTGCTGACCAGGGACGATGGCAAGCCGGTCAACGCCTTCGCGTACAACGCGTACGGGCTGGCGGCCGCGGCGATCGCCGATCTCGTGCTCGCGCAGCGGATCTCGCTCAGCGACGACAAGGACCCGCGGGTGCATGTCGTCTCGTCCGAACCGACCGGAGACCGCGTGCTCGACCACGCGCTGAACCGGCTGCGCGAACGCGACGGCAAGAAGCTGTCGAGCCTCGTGCAGGACGGCAAGGTCAACCCGGAGACGGAGGTCGTCGCCGCGCTCCAGCGGGCCGGCGTCGTCGCGGTCGAGGCCAAGCGCTACCTGGGGTTCGTGCCCGAGAAGCGGCCCACCCTCGACCCCACCCCCGAGCGGACGGTCCGCGAGCGGCTCCGGGCGGTGCTCGCCGGCTCCACCCCCACCGTGCAGGAGGCGACCCTGCTGTCGATCCTGCAGGGGCTCGACGTCGCGCACACCGCCCTCAAGGAGGAGGCCCCCGGCATGAGCAAGCGCGACCTCAAGAAGCGCATCGAGCAGGCCGCCGGTGAGGTGCCCGAGGGCACCGCGGTCGCCAAGGCCGTCGAGGCGCTCAACACCGTCCTCCTCACCAGCGTCATCATCCCGGTCGTCGTCAGCAGCGGCGGCTCCTCCTGAGCCGACCGCCGCTCTCAGTCGGCTGAGCCGCCTGAATCGAGCTGTGGCGGCTGAGTCAGCTGAATCAGTCGATGGTCTCGACGACGTCGCCGGCGCGGATCTCGCCGTCGGTCAGCACGTCGGCGCGCAGCCCCGCCCGGTGGATGAGCGGGCGCAGCACCCCGGAGACGGTGAGCTTCTCCAGGTGTGCGCACGGCTCGGCCATCCGCTGGCCGAGGCATTCGACGGAGCCCACGCGGAACCGCCTCCCGACCAGGGAGTTGAGGTCGATGCCGCGGGTCACGACGTTGCGTCGCGCGTCGGGATAGCCGAGCCGTCCGCCGCCGGGCAGCTCGAGGTCGTCGAGCACCTCGGCCTCCACGAGAGTCAGGTCGTAGCCGCGCAGCCGCGGGTCGGCGGGCGTGAACGTGCCGGCCTTCGCGGCGTACCGATCGCCCTCCAGCCCGCGGCCGGCAAGCGCGCGAGCGGCGGGCACCGTGCGCATCGGCCCGGCCTTCTCCCCCGCGAGCGCCAGCACCTCCACTCGGCCGCGCAGCGTGGGGGCACCGGGCCGCGCGGGGAGCCGGTCGAGGCGCGGGTCGAGGGCGCCGATCACGTAGCCCTCGCTGATCGGCAGGTCGACCGCGGCGCGGCCCAGCAAACTGGCGTCCTGCGGGCTGAGCACGACGCCCGACGGGGTGCCGAACAACAGCACCACCGCCTCACCGGCCGTGGAGTTCGTTCGGTTCGTCCGTCGCGTTGGGCTTTGGGAGCCCGGTGCGCCCGGACCGGCCGCGGGGGCGTCGTCGCCGCGGAGCACGGCGATCCAGTACCCGGGCCAGGTGAAGGTGGCGGGGCGCGCGATGGGCACCAGCCCGGCTCCGCGGCCGCCCAGCCAGCTGCGCCACAGGGCCACGGATCCCGCCAGGTCCGCGTCGGGCAGCGGCAGGTGCTCGATCGGCGTGTGCGTGGCCGACGCGAGGCAGGCGGCGAAGGAGCGCACCGTCTCCCCCGCCGGGTGGTCCTGCGCGTCGGGCAGCGGGATCTCGATCATGGGTGTCAGCGTGGCACGCGCGGGGCCGGGGCTGCGGCCAGGGGCGCGACGTGCGCGGGCTTGCGGTCGCCGCCACGGCTGACCAGGGTGGCCTCATGAGCGATCAGAACGACATCCCCTCGACCGAGGGCGTCGAGACCCTGGAAGGCACCACCGCCGAGCAGCGCGACGTGCGGATCAGCGCCGACGAGGGCGACGACCTGCCCGTCACCCCGCCCGACATGCAGCCGCGCGGCAGCGAGTCGATCATGGGCGGCGACGCCGACGAGCCCGAGAGCCTCGAGCAGCGGATCATGCAGGAGGAGCCCGACCCCGCCTCCGCGTACGGCGCCCCCGACGACGAGAGCGGCCTCGACCGCGGCGACGGCAACCGGATCGGCGGCGACGACCCCGACTCGATCCCCGCCGACAGCGACGTGCTCGGCGACACCTCGCAGTACGGCGACATGGCGCCCTCGGTCGACGCGGCCGACGAGCCGGCCGAGCAGTCGGCGCTGCGGGTGCAGGACGGCATCGACCCGCCCGACGAGGCCTGAGGCGACGCGGCTCGCCAGGCGCGCCGCGTCCGGCCGCGCCCACCCGCGAACGCCGGCGCTCCCCTGCGTTCGTCGACCTCGTCAGTGCCCGTCGGCACCGCGTCTTGCGGACTGGGAGGCCGGTCTCGGCGCCTGGGACGAGACCGGGCGGTTGCCACCGAACCGGCTCTGCGGAGGCGGTCCGGCGGCAACCGGGTGGTCCAGTCGGTTGGCACAGGCTCCCGTGCGAATGAAGGAGGCGCGAGCGCCCAGGCCCCTGCCGGCGTGAGGGCCCTCGCACGTGAAGGGCGTCGCTAGCGCGGAGGCGCATGCCGGCGTGAGACCTTCGCGCTCGAAGGCAGCGCGAGCGCGCACGCCGCTGAGGCTGTGAAGCCCCAGCGGGCGCGCGGCGCCGAAACTCCCCCGGCTCAGGTCAGCCGCACGTCGGGCATGGTGAGGACGCCGGGGGTGCTCAGGCCCAGGGCGGCGGCGGCGCGGTCGAAGAGCCCGGGGCCCTCGCCGAAGGCGGCGACCGGCGACTCGGAGTTCTCCGTGGGCATGAGCCGGTCCAGCGGGCCGAGCTTGGGCACCATCCGCGCCTCGGCGTCGCGACGCTCGACGCCGGCGGCGGCGCAGGCCGCGGCGATCGCCTCGTCGAGTCCGCCGATCTCGTCGACGAGACCGCGCTGCAGGGCGTCCGCGCCCGACCACACCCGGCCGCGCGCGATCGGCTCGAGCCGGTCCAGCGGGATGCCCCGGTCGCCGGCGGCCTTGGCGGTGAAGTCGGCGTAGACCTCGTCCAGCCAGGCGTCCAGGCGCGCCAGCTCCTCGTCGGTGAACGGCCGCTGGCCCGAGTACATCTCGTCGAAGCGCCCCTGTGAGACGTTCTCCCGGTTGACCCCGATGCGGCGCAGCGACTCCCCGATGACGATCTTTCCCGAGAGCACCCCGATGGAGCCGGTGATCGTGGCCGCGTTGGCCACGATGCGCTGGCACGGCATCGCGATGTAGTACCCGCCGGAGGCGGCCACCGAGCCCATCGAGGCGATGACCGGCTTGCCTGTCTCCCGTACGCGCTGGACCTCGCGGCGGATCGCGTCGGAGGCCACATACGAGCCTCCGGGAGAGTCGACGCGGAGCACGAGCGCGCGCACGTCCTTGTCGCGGGCCGCAGTGCGCAGCGCCGCTCCGAGGGTGTCCGAGCCGATCATGTGGCCGGACATCGGGTTCTTGCCGCCGGCCCGGCCCAGCAGGATCGGCCCCTGCGCCTGCACGACGGCGATGACCGGCTTCTTGCGCTTGACGGCGGTGGCCGCGCCCGAGGCCACCTTGCGGTAGCGCTCGACGTAGCGCAGCGGCGTGTCGTCCTCGGTGCCGCCGACCCGTTCGCGCACCGCCGCGAGGGCCTCGTCGCGGTACCCGATCCGGTCGACGAGTCCGCGCTCGAGCGCCTGCTGCGCGTTGAGGCGGCCGGCGTCCATCGCGGCGCGCACGCTCTGGGGGGCCAGCCCCCGTCCGGACGCGACGGCCTCGACGACCCGCTCGTTGATGGAGGCGACGAGGCGCTCGAGCATCTCGCGGTTCGCCTCGCTCATCGAGGAACGCTGGTAGGTCTCGGCGGCCGACTTGTACTCGCGGCGCTGGGCGAACTGGGGCACCGCCGACAGCTTGTCGAGGGCGTCACGCAGGAACAGCCCGCCCGCCACGACGCCGGGCAGCACGACGTCGCCGGAGGGCTGCACCCAGATCTCGTCGCAGGCCGCGGCGACGACGTAACCGACGGTGCCGTGCGTGACCTCGCCGTACGCCTCGCTCCACGCCACCGCCGGCTTGCCCGAACCCCGGAACCGCCGGATCGCGCGGGCGAGCTCCTCGGCCTGGCTGAGCGCGACGCCGGGCACCGCGTGCACGACGAGCCCGACGACCCGGTCGTCACCGGCTCCGCGACGCAGCCCGTCGACGAGCGCCCTCAACGACGGCGTGTTGCGCTCCCGCAGCGCCTCGAGCGGAGACGCCGGTGCCGACTCCGTGGCGCCGCGACCGAGGTCGATCTCCAGCAGGCACCGGCCGGACAACCCGGGGACCGGCACCTTCTTGAGGTACTTCTCGTCGAGGGGCAGCTTGTCGATGAGGTCACGCAGATCCATGACCCACAACGTAGGCGGCCGCCCTGGACTCCGCCTGACTGAGCCTGACGGGAGGCCGGGCGGGCCGCCGCGGAGCGGCCCGACTACGAGGCGTCTCCCGCGTGCATGTGCACCGGCGACGACAGCGCCACCGTGCGGGAGACGGTGCACAGCCGGTCGTTGGAGACCTCGATCGCGCGGGGCAGCATCGTGCGCGCCCGGTCGCCGTCGTCACCGTCGGGGAAGGTCACCGTGAACTTCACGTCGATGTCGCGCAGGTGGTTGCCCTGCTCGTCGCGCACCCGCATCGCCGTGCACTCGATCTGGAAGTCGCTCGGTTCGGCGCGCCGGGAGGTGAGCATGTCGACGTCGATGCCGCTGCAGGCGGAGATGCTCGCCAGGAGCAGTTCGACCGGCGTGAAGAGCTCGGTGTCGCCCGCGCCGATCGAAATCGCCCCACCTCGCTCGTTCGTCGCCTCGAACACGGTGGAGTCGGTGCGTCGCAGCTGCACACTGCGCGGCTCGCCTTGTCGGTTCTTGGCCGCGTCGGACATGAAACCTCCCGGTGTCGCTCGGTGTCCGCACCCACCATCGGTCGGCCGCGCCGATCGAGAACCGACCGAAGGCCGACCGTGGCCGACCGAGGCGGGGCTCTGGCTCCAATCTTGTCTCATGGGTGCCGATGGGAGAGGGGTGAACGGCAGGTTTCACCCTGCCCACACCCAGGAACATCCCGGTTAGGCTTGCCTTAGGCGCGCGGAACCATCCGTGTGGTTCGGCACGCCGTGAGACTTATGGGAATAGGGGATCCCGCATGAGTGTGCCTTCCAGCACCGCGACCGCCGACGCGCCTGACGCGTCGTTCACCGAAGTGGCCGAGGACGACCTCGCGGCCGGTATCCTGCCGCGCTTCCGTCGCGTCGTGCAGGCCCTGCCCGAGCGTACCGCGGTCAGCGACGACACAGAGGAATTAACCTACTCGCAGTTGGCTGTTCGAGCCGCTCGCGTGCTCGTCGGGTTGCGCGAGGCGGCGCGGGGGGCCCCGGCCGACCAGCCCGTCGGCATGATCTGCGGGCACGACGTCGGGGCGGTGGCCACGCTGCTCGGCATCGTCGCCTCCGGTCACCCGGTGCTGGTGCTCGACCCGCGCTCCCCCGCGCCGCGGCTGCGCGCGCTCGTCGAGCGGGCCGGGATCGCCCTCATCGTCGCCGACGAGGCCAACGAGCAGCTCGCCGCCCAGCTCGTGCCGTCGGTGGCGGTCCCGTTGCGGGCCACCGCCCCCGACGACCCGTCGGAGACCGACGTCGAGGTCCTGTGGGAGCAGCCTCCGAACCCGCATGCCGTCGCCGCGCTCGCGTTCACCTCGGGCTCGACGGGAACGCCGAAGCCGGTGGCCAACGACCACATTCTGTTCATGCGCGACGCGTGGAACAGCTCGATCGCGACCGGCTGCTACGACTCGACCGGCGTCATCGCGCACACCCTGCCGATCGCCTTCCACGCCGGGTTGACGACGACGATCCACGGGCTCGTCGTCGGCGCCCGCATGCGCCTGTACGACTCCCGCAGCCGCGGCATCGCCGGGCTGCCCGACTTCATCGCCGAGTACGGCTGCACGGTGATGATCACGAGCCCGGCGATCCTGCGGGCGTTCTGCGCCTCCGGGCCCGATCCGGCCCGGCTGACGAGCCTGACCTCGGTGACGATCGCCGGCGAGACCGCCTACGGCCGCGATGTCGAGGCGCTGCGCCCGCTGCTGCCGCCCGGCTGCGTGCTGCGCAACCGCTACGGCTCCTCGGAGACGGGTCTGATCAGCGAGTACGTCATCGACTCCGACGCCGGCCCGCTCGACGGCCCGCTGCCGGTCGGCACCGGTGTGGGCCGCACCGTCGTCGACCTCGTCGCCACGACGAACGGAGGCGGCGTCGAGCTGACGGTCGAGGCGGGCGCCACCGGCCGCATCACGGTGACCGCGCCGTCGGTCGCGCTGGGCTACTACGGGATGCCGACCGAGACCGAGGAGTCGTTCCGCGACAACGGCGACGGCACGTTCACGTATCGCACCAGCGACCTGGGCCGATTCCTGCCCGACGGCTCGATGCAGATCGTCGGCCGCGCCGACCACAGCGTCAAGGTGCGCGGCTACCTCGTCGACCCGGGCGAGGTCGACGCCGCGCTGTTCGCGCTGCCGGACGTGCGGGAGGCGGTCGTCGTCGGGGTGCCGCGCGCCACCGGAGGCACCCGGCTCGTCGCGTACATCGTCGGCACCCACGGCACCCCCGACGCCGGCGGCATCCGGGCGTCGCTGCGCCGCACGCTGCCCTCGCACATGGTGCCGGAGGGCATGGTCTTTCTCGACGCGTTGCCGCGCAGCGAGCGCGGCAAGATCGACCGTTCCGCCCTGCCGGAGCCGCCGGCCGCGGCGCGGGTCGAGGAAGACGGCACGATGTCGCACTTCGAGCAGCTCGTCGCGATGATCTGGGCGAAGGTGCTCGACGTCGACCACGTCGGCCACGACGACGACTTCTTCGCGCTCGGCGGCGACTCCCTGGCCACCGAAGAGCTCATGACGCGCATCGGGGAAGAGCTGAACATCCCCACGGAGCAGATGCACACCGGCCTGCTCGCCGAGGCGCCCGTGCTGCGCGACTTCGCGGCCCGGCTCGCCGATCCTGCCTCCGGACCGAACGGGGCGCTCGTCACGCTGTCGACCAAGGGCGACAAGGACCCGTTGTTCGTCGTCGCCGGAGCCGGTGGCCTGGGCATCGCGTTCGTCGGCCTGGCCCGACGGCTCGGCGAGGACCGCCCCGCCTACGCGCTGCAGTCCCCGGTCATCGAGAGCCGCGGCTGGCCGGAACGCTCGGTCGAGGACATGGCCCGCAAGCACGTCGCGATCATCCGCGGCATCCAGCCGCACGGGCCCTACCACCTCGCCGGGCACTCCTTCGGCGGCATCGTCGCCTTCGAGATGGCCCACCAGCTCAAGGAGCTCGGGGAGGAGGTCGCGCTGCTGGCGATCCTCGACTCGTTCCCGCCGGACGCCGCCGCCCACCCGCTGCCCGACGAGGTCGGCGCGCTGGGCCTGCTCAAGCGTCAGCTCGGCCTGCACTACACGACACTGCGCAACACGCCGGGCGGCTCCGGCCACGGGCGGCTCTTCGACCAGAGCAAGCGGCTGGCGCGCCGCTACCACGGCCGCCCGTGGGACGGAAAGACGATCGTGTTCCTCGCGCAGTCACCCGAGAAGGAGCTGCGCCGCGGCTGGGGGCCCTTCCTCACCGGCTCCTGGCGTCAGGTCGAGGTGACCGGCGACCACTACACGATGATCCGCACCCCGTGGGTGTACGAGGTGGCCGACCTGCTGCTCGACGAGTGGGAGTGAGCCACCGCCCGGCTGCGGCGGATCGCTAGCCTCCCGGGTATGGACGCCACCACCCCGCCCCGGTTCGTCGACCTGCCCCTGGAGCCGGGCCGCGTCGTCGGGCTGTTCACCGCCGTCGGCGCGGGCGAGCCGATGCGCGGCCACGACCGGGTCGACGTCGTCGCCGGAGCCGGTATCGACGGTGACCGGTACGCCACCCGCACGGGGCTGTACTCCACGAAGCACCACGACGACCGGCACCTGACGATCATCGAGGCCGAGACCCTCGCGGCGCTGCGGCGCGACCACGGTGTCGACCTGCCCGCGCAGCTGTGCCGCCGCAACGTCGTCGTCGAGGGCATCGGCCTGAACCGGCTGGTCGGGCGCCACCTGCGACTCGGCGCGGTCGTCGTGCGGGTCGGCCGGTTCAACCGGCCCTGCCGCTACCTCGAGAAGCTCACCGGGCTGCCGGTCTACGAGCCGCTGCTGCACCGCTCGGGCGTCAACTGCCAGGTGCTGCGCGGCGGCCCGCTGAGCCTGGGCGACGAGGTGCGCGAAGTGGCCGAGCCTCACTCGCAGGAGCCTCACTCGGAGGGGATCGACACCTCGGTGTCGTAGTCGCCGTACGCGCGCGGGTCCTCCCTGGGCTCGAGGTGGATCGTCACGACGCAACCCTCGAACTCGGCGAGCACCGCCTGTTCGATCTCCTCGACGACGTCGTGCCCCTCGATGACCGTCCAGCTGCCGGGCACGAGCACGTGCATCTCGACGAAGCGGCTGTGGCCCGCCTCCCGGGTGCGCAGCGCGTGCACGTTGACGTCGTGCGTGACGAAGCGGCTGACGACCTTCGCGAGTTCGGCGTTCTCCTCCTTCGACCAGGAGACGTCCATGAGACCAGCCACCGACTCCGCGAGCAGCTTCCAGCCGGTGACGATGATGTTGACGCCGACCGCGAACGCGATGATCGGGTCGAGCCGCTCCCAGCCGGTGAGCCACACGAGGGCGACGCCGACGACGACGCCCACGGAGGTCCACACGTCGGTGAGCAGGTGCTTGCCGTCGGCGACGAGGGTCGCCGAGCGGTGCTGGCGCCCGGCGCGCAGCAGCACCCAGGCGACACCGCCGTTGACGACCGAGGCGACGACGGAGATGCCCAGACCGATGCCGACGTTCTCCAGCGGCGCCGGAAAGATGAACCGCTCGACCGAGGTGACGATGATGAAGACCGCGGCGATGAAGATCATCACGCCCTCGATCGCCGCCGAGAAGTACTCGGCCTTGCTGTGCCCGAACTGATGCGAGCGGTCGGCGGGGCGGGCGGCGACCTTGAGCGCGACGAGCGCGACGACGGCCGCGACGAGGTTGACCACCGACTCCGCGGCGTCCGAGAGCAGACCGACGGAGCCGGTCAGCGCCCAGGCCCCGGTCTTCAGCGTGATCGTCGTGATCGCGGCGGCGATCGACAACCAGGCGAACTTCGTCAGGGAGCTGCGGTCGGTCGTGGCGGCCGCGGGAGTGGATGACACAACCGCCATTGTGGCCACGCCGCGACCGGTGCGGCACCGCGTGCCACCTATCGGTCACCGCTCGACGATGATGATCCCGCCGCCCCCGCAGCCGTCGGCCCGGGCCCGCGCCACCGCCGCCCGCACCGCCGCGAACGTGCCGGACACCAGCGCCGGCGCCGACCACGCCTCGTGACACCAGCGCACCGAGCCGCCCGCGTGCTCCGGAGGAGGTGTCCAGTCCCCACCCGGCGGCACGAGGACGACCCCGGCCGCCAGCACGGCAGGGTCGTCGTCGGTCACCGTCGAGGTCGACGTCACGAGCGCGAGCCGCTGTACCGCCCGGTCGAGCAGCATCGCGCGACGCGGCGTGGCGCGAAAGCTCAGGGCGATCGTGCGCACCGGCTCCTCGATGGGCCCGGTCGAGACCGAGTCGAAACTGACGCCGCGCGAGGAGAACACGGCCGACAGCGCGCTGAGGGCGCCGGGCCGGTCCCGGGTGTGCACGATCATGAGCCAGCCGCGCTCGCCGGGCAGCGCCGTCGGCCCGCCGGGCAGCG